>CAZFWC010000001.1:0-90834 GCA_964522515.1 uncultured Gammaproteobacteria bacterium
AAAAATAACCTGTGAAAAAGCAGTGTATTTTTTTTTGACAAAAATCTAGTTTTCTAGTAAAATAATAATTGTTCAGGTAGGTGAGTGATTACTCCGATGCAATATCGGAGAGGAAAGTCCGAACACCAATCTATTAAATTAGAAAAAAATAGTTGTGAAACACAACCAGGCATAAGGCTTACAGAAAAAGCAGTTCGCGATAGTGCTACTTTTATTGGTCAAAGCCAAAACCTCGAGACAGTGCCACAGAGACAATACTACCCGCTTAAATTTTTGCTTTGCAAAAACTTAGGCGGGAAAAGGTGAAAAGTGAATTGGTGTTTTTTTGCAATTTTGTAAAAAGCTACAATTCTCATCTCCCAAGTGATTGGGAAGATGTGGTAAACCTTATTTTGGTGCAAGTCATTAAGACGCATTAGATAGATAATCACATCATTTGCAAATATTAGCTTTTTAATTTGCAATATTAGCAATGCACAGAATTCGGCTTATGATCCTGCCTGAATATTAAGCTTTCCCTCCTTCGCTTCAACTCTAAAAAAACTCTAGCTACGGCGGACAAGCGCCGTAGTCCAGTAGGATTTTTTAGGGGCGAAGGCGGAGAAATTTAATATGAAAAAAAGTGATTTAACTTTTTCAGCTGTTTTAGTTCCTCTTGATTATTTAATGATAATTTTAGCAGGAATTGGGGCGTATTATTTGCGTTACGAAAAATGGATTCAGGATATTCGTCCTGTTGTTTTTGATTTAGATTTTTTTCAATATTTTAATTACATTTGGTTAATTGCGATTGGTTGGATTATTATTTTTGCGATTGCAGGGCTTTATAAAATTAAAAATTCGCGTAAAATTTTTGATGAAATTAGTAAAATTTTTTTAGCGTGTTCAACAGGAGTGCTTGCCATTATTGTGGGAGCTTTTTTTTCGCGCGAACTTTTTAATTCACGATTTATTTTGCTTGTAGCTTGGGTTTTATCTTTTATTTTTGTTATTTTTGGCAGATTAATTATTCGCGGAATTCAAAAAATATTATATTTAAAAAATATTGGAACTCACAAAATTGTTTTAATTGGCGATGATAATTCAACTAAAGATATTGCTAAAGAGATTTATAAAAATAAAAAATTAGGTTATCAAATAATTGCTAGATTAAATAATTTAGAAAATGGAAATTTTGATAAATTAATTCAAATTTATAAAACAAAAGGGATTGATGAAATTGTTCAAGCTGACACAAATTTATCTCGTAAAGAAAATTTAAGTTTGCTTGATTTTGCTGATGAAAATCATATTGTTTTTAAATACGCAGCTGATTTTTTTCAAACACAAAGTTCAAATATGGATTTTTACACTTTAGCTGGTGTGCCGATTATTGAAGTTAAACGCACTAAACTTGATGGTTGGGGTAAAATTTTAAAACGCATTTTTGATATTTTTTTTAGTTTTATTTTTTTAATAATTTTGTCTCCTTTGTTTTTAATTTTTATTTTAATAATTAAAATTGATTCAAAAGGCAATATTTTTTATGAATCAAAAAGAATTAGCGCTAAAAATAAGAGAATTAAAATTTGGAAATTTCGTTCAATGATTCAAAACGCAGAAAAAATGAAAAATAAATTACTAAAAAATAATGAACGCGAAGATGGACCTTTATTTAAAATGGAAAATGATCCGCGCGTAACCCGTGTTGGAAAATTTATGCGAAAATGGAGCGTTGATGAATTGCCTCAGTTTTGGAATGTTTTAAAAGGAGAATTAAGTTTGGTTGGTCCGCGTCCGCACGAACCAAATGAAATCGCGCAATATGAAAAACATCATAAAAAACTTTTAAATATTAAACCTGGGGTAACAGGATTAGCGCAAGTTTCTGGTCGTTCGGATTTGGAATTTGAAGAAGAAGTTAAGCTTGATACTTTTTATATTGAAAATTGGACGCCGTGGTTGGATTTAATTATTTTAATTAAAACACCTTGGGTTGTGTTATTAAGAAAAGGAGTTAGCTAAAATTGTGAATCAAGAAATAAATCTAAAAAAATACTAAAAATTTTATAAATTATAAAAAAGTAAAAAAATAAATTTATCTAATCAAGACCAGGAATGACACAAATATTTTATGCCAAAGAAATGGATTGTAAAAAATAAATATCCACAAAAATTTGCGGACAATTTGCCGGGCTACAACCCGGTTGTTTTACAATTACTTTTTGATAGAGGATTAGACACACACAAAAAAGTAGATGAATTTTTAAATCCAGATTACACGCAAGATATTTTTGATCCGTTTTTATTTAATGAAATGCAAAAAGCAGTTGATAGAATTAATGAAGCAATTGAAAAGCAAGAAAAAATTTTAATTTACGGAGATTACGATGCAGATGGCGTGACTGCCAGCGCAGTTTTATTTAAAACTTTAGAAAAACTTGGAGCTGAAAATATTAAAGTTTTTATTCCTCATCGTGAAACAGACGGCTATGGATTAAATTTAAAAAATTGTCAAAAATTTATTAATGAAAAAATTAATTTAATAATTACAGTTGATTGCGGAATTACAAATGTTGAACAAATTGATTTTTTAAAAAAAGCAAAACTTGATGTGATTGTCACAGATCATCACATTGAAGCAAAAAAATTGCCAAATGCTGTTGCAATTTTAGATCCGTCAGTAAAAAAAGAAAATTATCCTTTTAAAAAATTAGCAGGTGTAGGGGTAGCTTTTAAATTAGCTCAGGCACTTTTTGATTTACAAAATAATCCTGAAGAATTGGAGTCTTTTGAAAAATGGCTTTTGGATTTAGTAACAATTGGAACAATTGGAGATGTGTCGCCGATTTTGGGAGAAAACAGAACTTTAATTAAATACGGTTTAATGGTTTTAAACAAAACTTCGCGAAAAGGTTTGCAAGAATTAATCCGCGCTTGTTCGCTTTCAAATGGGCACAATCCAAATAATGAAATTCCATTAGGACAAAATCTTTATGAATTAAGTGTGCGAAATGTTTCTTGGCAAATTGTTCCAAGAATAAACGCGGCTGGCAGAATTGATCACGCAAATTTAGCGTACAATTTATTAACAACTGAAGACGAAATTGAAGCAATTGCTTTGGCGCGAGATATTTCTGAAAAAAATTTAAAGCGACAAAAAATTGCTGAACAAATGATGATTGAAGCTGAAGAAATATTTGGTGAAGTTAATTTAGACCAAAAAATATTAATTGCAGTTAAAGAAAATTGGCAAGCTGGTGTTGTGGGTTTAGTTGCTGGAAAATTAAAAGATAAATACAATCGTCCTGTAATTTTATTTAGTCAAAATAAAAATATATATATTGGTTCTGGTCGTAGTATTTCTGAGTTTAATATTACTCAAGGTCTACAAGAAAGCGATGAATTTTTAGAAAAATATGGTGGACACTCGCAAGCTTGTGGTTTAAGTTTGATTGGTCAGAAAAATTACAAAAATTTTATTAAAAAAATAAATAAAATCGCAAATGAAAAATTAAAAAATGTTGAACTTGTGCCAACAATTGAAATTGATGTAGAATTAAAAATGCAAGATTTAAATTGGGAACTCTGGGATGAATTGAAAAAATTTGAACCTTATGCAGAAGCAAATCCTTTACCTTTATTTTTAATTCGCAATGTAAAAATAGAAAAGATGGATATAATTGGTAAAAAAAATAATACTTTGCGTTTTTCATTATCTCAAAATGGACAAATGCAAAAAGCAATTGCTTTTGGAGTTGCGGAGGAGTGGGGTAGTCAAATTAAAACTGGAGATTTAGTTGATGTTGTGGTAGAATTTGGTGTGAACGAATGGAAAGGAAACAGGGAATTGCAATTTAAAATAGTGGATTTTAAAAATTTATGAATCAGAAAATAATAATCTACACTGATGGTGGCGCGCGTGGCAATCCTGGTCCAGCAGGAATCGGTGCTGTTATTTTTGATGAAAAAGAAAAAAAAATTTTAGGACAATATAAAAAATATATTGGCAAAACCACAAATAATCAAGCAGAATATCAAGCTGTTGTTTTAGGTTTGCAAGAATCTAAAAAATTAAAAGCAAAAGAAGTTGAAGTTAGAATGGATTCAGAATTAGTTTGTAATCAAATTAATGGAAAATATAAAATAAAAAATTCAGATTTTCAAAATAGTTTTATAAAAATTTGGAATTTAAAACAATCATTTAAAAAAATAATTTTTAAACATATTCTTAGAGAAAAAAATAAATTAGCAGATAAATTAGTAAATCAGGCGATAGATAACGCCTAACCCTCCTTCGCTTCAACTCTAAAGGTCACAGCTACGGCGGGCAGGCTCCTTGTGTTTTTTTAACACAAGAGTTTGTCCACCGTAGTCCAGTAGGATTTTTTAAGAGCGAAGGCGGAAAAACGAAATTAGCACTCTTGACAGGAGAGTGCTAATTTATGTATAATTAATTTAATTGCGAATTAATGCAAATTATTAGTGAATAATGCAAATATTTTTTACTAATATTAGGTAAAAAATTATTAAAAATTATTTTTTTAAACTTGTGGATAAGTGGAATTAAATAAAATTTTGTTTTATTCTACGGGATCCTTCAACTCCTAATGACTCTAAAAGTCGTTCAGGACAGGTTGGTGTTTATGATTCTGCGACAAAAAGAATTATTTAAAAAAATTGTTGAAGAATATATTAAGACAGCGCAACCCGTGGGGTCAAAATTAGCAGTGGAAAAATTTAATTTAGATGTTTCGTCAGCAACAATTAGAAATAAAATGAAAGAATTGGAAGATTTGAATTTAATTTATCAGCCATACACTTCAGCAGGAAGAATTCCAACAGAGCACGGGTACAAATATTTTGTGGAAAATTTTGTTGAACTAGAAAAAGAATTAGATAAAAAATTATTTAAAGAAAAAATAAAAAATATTAAAACACTGGAAGAGAAAGTTAAAGCGTTAGCAAAAATTATTTCTGAAAAATCTAATTTATTAATTTTTGTAGCATTTAATAAAAATAATTTTTACTACACTGGTCTTTCTAATTTATTTTCTCAACCAGAATTTCAAAATTTAAATTTAATATGTAATATTTCAGAAGTTGTTGATCATCTTGATGAAGTGATTAGTGAAATTTATGATACAATAAATAGTGAAGATAAAGTGATTATTAAAATTGGAAAAGATAATTTATTTTCTGCCGACTGCTCTGTAATTATGATAAAAAAGAAAGATATTTTAATCGGAATTGTTGGACCAATGAGAATGAATTATCAAAAAAATGTATTTTTACTGAAAGTCATCCTGAGCGACCTTTAAGATTTTTTTAAAAGCCGAAGGATCCGTTGTTTAAAATTTTTAAATTATAATTTATAATAATTTTATGTCTAAAGAAAAAAAAGATAATAAAAAATTAGAATTTGAAAAATTGCAAAAGCAATGCGAAGAATATTTAAATGGGTGGAAACGATCGCAAGCAGATTATGAAAATTTTAAAAAGCAATCAGAAAAAGAAAAGCAAGAATTTGTAAAATTCGCAAATTTAAATTTAATAATAAATTTAATTCCAGTTTATAATAATTTAAAACACTCTTTTAGACATTTAACAGATGATTTACAAAATAATGATTGGGTAATAGGTGTTAAACATATTAAAAATCAATTTAAAAAAATTTTAGAACAAAATAATGTTGAAGAGATAATTCCAAAAGAAGGAGATGAATTTAATGCTGAAATTCACGAAGCAGTCAAAGAAATTGAGAAAGGAGAAATTGAGAAATTAAGGGATAAAAATAATAAAAATAAAAATAAAATTAGTAAAATAATTAGTTGCGGATATAAATTAAATGGAAAAGTTTTTTTGCCAGCAAAAGTTATTGTAAAATAATTTTAAAAATTAATTCATCTCACCAAATATGTTTTCTTACTTTGGCGAGATGCAGAGATAAAATTATGTCACTTATTAAATGGACTCCAATGTCCTTAGATTCATTTGATGAAATGGATCGATTTTTTGACTGGCCAACAAATATGAATATTTCAGCTGGTTTTACACCTGCGATTGATGTTTGGCAAGACAATGAAAATGTTTTTGCAGAATGTCCTTTAGCTGGTGTTGATCCAAAAGATGTTAATGTTTTTGTTGAAAATGATGTTTTAACAATTCAAGGTAAAAGTGAAAAGAAAACTGAAGTTGATGAAAAAGAATATTATCGCAAAGAAGTCCGTTGCGGATCTTTTTATCGTTCAGTTGCTTTACCAACTTCTGTAAAAAATGAAAATGTCAAAGCTGAATTTGAAAATGGTATTTTAAAAATTATTTTACCAAAACAAGAAAGAGTAAAACCAAAAAAGATTGATGTAAAAATAAAAAGTTAATTTATGCAAAACCAAAAAAATATTATCATTCAGAACTCACTTAAATTAGTGAAAAATTGTCCAGTGTGCTCAACAAAATACACAATTCCAATGGCAGATGTGGTGCAGGAACTGGAAACCGGTTATCTGGTTTATTTTTCCTGCGCTAATTGTAAAAGTTCTTTACTAACTCAAATTTCTGAAATGCCGTTTGGTTTAATTGGTTCAGCAATGTTAACTGATTTAGAATTAAATGAAGTTTTAAAATTTAGAAATTCAGAAAAAGTTAGTGTGGATGATGTGTTGGAGGTTTATCAGAGTTTAGAGTGTCCACAGACAATGTCATCCTGAACGACCTTTAGAGTTATTAAGAGTGAAGGATCTGTTGGAAAAAGAAATTAAGAAATTAGGGAAAATAAAAAAGCCACGCACTTTTTAAAAGCGGTGGCAAAGATATTTATTGTTCATTACAACAAAATCAAAAAACGATTAGACCAATAACTAGATATGTAATTTTCATTTATTGGTTTATCATATTCTGTAACAGTAAAACCAAAATTTTTTTGGATATTGTATATAATATTTGTAAAAAAAATATTATCCAAGTAGACTATTTCTTCATCGCCAAATATATTTATTGTTTTACATTTGGTTTTAAATACGCCGACCTTTAGAACAACATAATGGCGACAAAAATAAAAATTTTGATCATTATATTTTGATATTGTTGTAATTATAAATTCAAAATCCTTTTTTAACTTAATTTTAAGTTTCCCATTCCAGATTTTGAGATTAAATTTTTTCAAGATATCCATGGGTTGGTTCCCAAATATTTTGTTTTTTGGATACAGCATAATTTACCTCCTCATTTTGATTTGTTAATTTCTGTCATTTAGTTAATTCATTTTTATCTTAAATTATATAAATTAAAAAGTCAAGTGTGCCTTTCCGCCTTCGCCACTAATCCCGAGTGCTCGGGACTACTGGACTACGGCGGACAGGCTTAAAAGTTTTAATAATTAATATTCGTGATTATTTGTAAATAATTCGCGAAAAAATCGTAAATAAATTTATGTCAAAAATACTTGGTATAACAAACAGCGCTGTGGCTATAATGGAAGGTGGTAGCCCCAAAATTTTAGAAAACAAAGAAGGAAATAGAACAACTCCTTCAATGGTTGCAATTAATAAAGCAAATGAAAGATTAGTTGGTTTGCTTGCTAAACGGCAAGCAGTTACTAATCCAACAAACACTTTGTTTTCAATTAAACGATTAATTGGTCGCCGTTGGGAAGATGAAGAAATTCAACGCGATTTAAAAACAATGCCTTTTAAAATTAAACAGGCAGGAGTTGGAATTAAAGTTGAAATGAATGGAAAAGATTACACACCACAAGAAATTTCCGCAATGATTTTGCAAAAATTAAAAGCTGACGCAGAAGAAAAATTAAATGAAAAAATTGAAGAAGCTGTAATTACGGTTCCAGCTTACTTTGATGATTCACAAAGACAAGCTACAAAAGAAGCTGGAGAAATTGCTGGTTTAAAGGTAGCGCGAATTGTGAATGAACCAACAGCAGCAGCTTTGGCTTATGGTTTTGAAAAGAAAAAAGGTCAGCAAATTGCTGTTTATGATTTAGGTGGTGGAACTTTTGATGTGTCAATTTTAGATGTTGAAAAAGATACAATTGAAGTTAAATCAACAAACGGTGACACGCATTTAGGCGGTGATGATTTTGATCAAATATTAATTAATTGGATTATTGATGAATTTAAAAAGCAAGAGGGAATTGATTTGTCAAAAGATCCAATGGCTTTGCAACGAGTTAAAGAATCTGCTGAAAAAGCAAATATTGAATTATCAACTAGTCAAGAAACAGAAATCAGCCAACCGTTTATTACAACAACAGCTGATGGACCAAAACATTTATCTTTAAAAATGACCAGAGCCAAATTAGAAGAATTAGTTGGTGATTTAGTGGAAAAAACTTTAGAGCCCGTAAAAAAAGCTTTAAAAGACGCAAATTTTGAAGCTAAAGATATTGAAGAAGTTATTTTAGTCGGCGGGATGACAAGAATGCCATTAGTACAAAAAACAGTTGAAAAGTTTTTTAACAAGAAACCAAATATGACTGTTAACCCAGACGAGGTTGTAGCTTTAGGCGCGGCTGTGCAAGCAGGTGTATTGCAAGGTGATGTTAAAGATGTTCTTTTGCTTGATGTGACGCCTTTGACTTTAGGAATTGAAACTTTGGGCAGTGTGGCTACTCCTTTGATTGAAAAAAATACAACAATTCCTACTTCAAAATCTCAAGTTTTTTCAACTGCCGCGGACAATCAGCCTTCTGTTGAAATTCATATTTTACAAGGTGAAAGACCAATGGCTGAAGATAACAAAACATTAGGTAGATTTATTTTAGACGGAATCCCGCCAGCGCCAAGAGGCTTACCACAAATTGAAGTTAGTTTTGATATTGACGCAAATGGTATTTTAAGTGTAAAAGCTCAAGACAAAGGAACTGGCAAAGAACAGCATGTTACAATTACAGCTTCAACTGGTTTAAATAAAGATGAAATAGAAAAAATGAAAAAAGACGCGGAAGCGCATTCTGAAGATGATAAAAAAAAGAAAGAACAAATTGAAATTAAAAATATGGCTGAAACTTTATATTATACAACTGAAAAAGCTTTAAAAGACGCTGGAGATAAATTACCAGAAGCAGATAAAAAATCTATAAATGAAAAAATGGAAATTCTTAAATCTGTAAAAGATAAAGAAGATATTGACGCAATTAAAAAAGCAACTGAAGAATTGAGTACCGAAGCGCAAAAAATTGGACAGGCGATTTATCAACAGCAATCCGCCTCCGCCGAAAACGACCCTAATGCTACGGCGGACAAGCAAGCTGAAGGTGAAAAAAATAAAGAAGAAAAAAAAGATGATAAAAAATTTGAAAAATCTGATGAGAAAGATAAAGATGATAAAAATAAAAAAGAGGAGGGTGAGTTTGAGGAAGTTAAGAAGTAATTGAGTAATTAATTTAAATTAAATTAAAAAATTTATGAACAATCAAAACCAACAAAACAATCCAAACCAAAATCAACAAAAGCAGATGCAAATCAAAATTGATGACAACACTTTAAAAGGCGCTTATGCAAACGCAATGCAAGTTTTTCATTCAAAAGAAGAATTTGTATTGGACTTTATGAATCTTTCTCCACATCAAGGCGTGGGAGTTGTAAGCTCTAAAATTATAATGTCACCCGGACATTTAAAAAGAGTAATTTCTGCTTTGCAAGATAATTTATCTAAATATGAAAATCAGTTTGGCAAGATTGAAGAAGCAAATGCGCCAAATAATGAATTAGGTTTTAAAGTTTGATTCAGTCCTGTCATGAGGAGTAGTCCTCTTAGTGTCACGACAAAGGATCCCTTAATTTTCAAGTTGCATTTTGTTTTAGTATAAAGTATTATTTGCAAACCTCGGGATCCTTCGTTCTTAACTACCCTAAATAAAGGTCACTCAGGACAGGGTAAAAATATGAATAAAGATTATTATAAGATATTAGGAATTGATAAGACAGCTTCACAGGAAGAAGTTAAAAAATCCTTTAGAAAAAAAGCTCACCAACATCATCCAGATAAATCAGGTGGCGATGAGATTAAATTTAAAGAAATTAATGAAGCTTATCAAACTCTTGGTAACAAAGAAAAACGCGCTCAATATGATCAATTTGGGTCTGCTTTTAGTTCTGCAGGAACAGGTAGCGGACAAGGTGGATTTGGTCAAGCAAATTGGCAAGATTTTGCTAGACAGTACGGAGCGCAACAAGGTGGTGGATTTAGAACAAATATAAATTTTGATGATTTTGATTTAGGAGATATTGTTGGAGATATTTTTGGCTTTGGCGGTAGTCGTTCACGCAGTCGCAGTCGCACGCAAGTTGGCGAAGATATTCAAATTCAAATGACAATTGATTTCCGCGAAGCTGTTTTTGGCGCTGAAAAGATTATTATTTTAGATAAACAAGAGATTTGTGATAAATGTGAAGGAAAAGGATTTGAAAATAAAACTAAAATAATTACTTGCCCGCAATGTAATGGGTCTGGACAAATTCAACAAACTCAACGCACAATTTTTGGAGCATTTTCAACAGCAACAATTTGTCCGACTTGTAAAGGTGAAGGTAAAAAGCCAGAAAATTATTGTTCAAAATGTCACGGAAGTGGCAGGATTAAAATTAAAAAAGAAATAAAAATTACAATTCCTGCTGGAATTAATATTAATGAAACAATAAAAATTTCTGGACAGGGGAGTGCTGGTTCAGAAAGAGGCAGAGCAGGGGACTTATTTATTTCTTTTAATATTCAACCAAGTAAAGAATTTACAAGAGATAATTATAATATTTTATCAAAAGCAGAAATAAATATTTCACAAGCTTCTTTGGGAGACAAAATCAAAATTAATACTTTAGATGGTTTAGTAAAATTAAAAATTCCTTCTGGAACTCAATCTGGAAAAATTTTTATTTTAAAAAATAAAGGTGTGCCAGTTTTAAATTCATACGATCGCAGAGGTAATCAACAAGTTGAAGTTACAGTTAAAATTCCAACACGGCTTTCAAGAAAACAAAAGAAGTTGTTAGAAGAATTGAAAGAGGATTTTTAAAATTATTTAATTTTATTTTATTAAAAATCAGCACTGTGTGTTTGCTGGTTTTTTATTTTCTAAAATTTATGCTAAAATAAAAGTATAAAAATATGTTGGATAAAACAATCACATTTCCAAATATTGCAGGAATAACAAATTCAATGAGCTGGTCATTAAATGGTTTTGATTTTTATATTTTACTATTTTTTGCAATAGTAGTTTTGTTGTGTTTCTTTTTTTTGCGTCACAAAATTTTTGCTTTATTGTTTAGTATTTATATTAGTTACTTAGTAATTTTATTTTTCCCATTTAATTTATGGTTAAAAAATTTAAATTTAGAATTAACTGACAAAATAAAAATCTGGGGATTTATTGGGTTGATTTTAGTTTTATTTTTTATATTTTCCCGTTCTTATATATTTCTTAGCCAAAGTGGGGGAGTGATAAAAAGTTTTATTCATTCTTTAATTTATGGAGTTTTAAACGCAGGATTATTTTTGACTTTATTAATATTATTTTTACCTTTAAATTGGTTAACTAAATTTTCTGGAATCAGTTTAAATTTTTTGGGATCAGACACAGCTAGAATTATTTGGATAATTTTGCCAATTATTTTAATTTTATTTATAAATAAAAAAAGAAAACGACCTGGCAGACCAAGTTTGTATTAAATAGCAGTAGATTTTTTTAATTTAATTTGAACTCTTTGAAATATTTTTAATTAATTTATTTTTTATGTTATAATAAGTCTGATTGTGGATAAGATAATTAGTGTTGAGAGGGAAGACTAAAAATATTTTTTAATTAATATATATAACTGAGTATAATATCCCTTACACTCAGTTATATATAATTTGGTTTATGTTACTATATCTAGATGATTATCTCCTCTATTTGAAAACAAATAATTATTCTGATGAAACTGTTTATAATTATGAACGGGATTTATTAATATTTAGTAATTATTTAGATAAAAATTCAATTAATTTTAATAAAATAAACAAAAAAGAGGTAGAAAGGTTCAAGGCATATCTCTCTTCACATGACAGGCAGACTTTGAGAAGTCAGCCCCCTTTTAGTTCACAAAAAAAATTATTAGCTAGATCTATTAATAAAATTTTATCTGCAATTAGAAGTTATTTAAAATATTTAATTGATATGGACTACATATGTCCTGTTGCGCCAGAAGCTATTAAATTACTTAAGACAACGAAAAAACATCCACAAGTGGCTGAGCTTAATGACTTAGTAAAATTGATTGAATCCCCTACCAATTTAGAAAAAAACAAAAAAATATCTGTTCGCAATCGCGCTATGCTTGAAATTTTATTTTCTACAGGAATGAGAATTTCTGAACTAATAAATTTAAGATTAAATCAAATTGATGGGTCTGGTAAGATATTCATTTTAGGTAAAGGCAAAAAGGAGCGATTTGTGTATTTAACTCCCCGCGCTTTTAAATATTTAAGTGAATATTTACAAAATAGAGAAAGTGATTCAAATTATCTATTTATTCCTTATTCTGGTTTGAATGCTTCTAAACAGAATAAAAAAATTTCTGCAAATTATTTACAAATGAAAATAAAAAAATATAGAGAGTTCTTAAGAATTAATGTGCCGACTTCGGCTCATTCTCTGCGTCATGGTTTTGCCACTTATTTGGCTGAATCTGGGGCTAGTGCAGTCGCAATTCAGATTTTATTGGGTCATGAATCATTAGACACAACAACCCGCTATGTTCATGCCTCTGATAGATACGCAGAAAAAACTCATCAAGATTTTCATCCGTTAAAGAAGTAAAATTTATGAAAAAAGATATAAAAAATAAATTAAGTTGGTTTGAAGTTGAAAGCGCTATAAAAAAGGAAATAGCTTGGCTTAAAAACGTGATTTTCCCCTATCAACCAAATAAAAATTTGTTAAATTATTCAGATTATGTTTTTTATAGATTAATAACAATATTAATTGTTTCTGGGGAAATAAAGGTTTTTGAATATGATTATGTTAATGTTGATAAATCAATTTTTTCAGATTTAGACAAAAAACATGGATCAAATTGGCATGATGGAATGATAAAATATTTGGCTGAATATTTTTTAGAAAGAGATTTCAGTGCTATGCAAAATGAGCCAAAATTATACTATGGTCATGCTGACTTGAAAATTGAAAAAGAGAATAAAATTATTTATTTTGAAATAGATACAATAAATATATTTAAACTATTTATAAATTTAAAAGTTATGGAAAATGTTGATATAATATTAATTAATAATAGTAAAATTATAAAATTTGAATTATGAGTTTACTCCGTTTTCAAAGAGATTTTATTTATTTTTTAATAAAAAATAAATACAAAAAATCAACGATTCAAGCATACAAATATGGTTTGAAAGATTTTTTGTCTTTTTTAGAAAGAAACAAACTAACTATTAATGACATGGATGAGTATAATTTAGATAAGTATAAAAAAAGTCTATTAAAAAACAAGATGAAAACTTCAATAAATATTAATTTAAGTTGTTTAAAAAAATATTATGAATTTTTAAATAGGTATAAAAAAATAGCATCACACATTGATTTAGGCAGAATAAAACAAATCAAGATTGATAAAATGGGAAAAAATAATATTGAATTTAAACAACTTAGTAGTATGTTTGATGTGATTTTGAAGAAGAAGGATATTATATCAAAAAGAGATTATATTATTTTTCAATTAATATCAAAAACAGGAATAAGAATATCTGAATTAGTGAAAATTAAAAAAGATGATTTGAAAGATAATAAAATATTTATTAATGGAAATGAATATATTTTGGATAAAGAATTAATTAAAAAAATAAACCATTTTATTGGAAATAAAGATAATTTAAAAAAAGAATATCTTTTAGTTCCTTATAGATCAAGAAAAAATTCAAAAAATAGTGCTTTAACAGTTAGGAGCGTTGAAAGAATAATAAAAAAATATTTCCCTGAATATAGTTATAATGATTTAAAATTAGTTTATTATGATTTCTTATGCAGTGAATTGACTGATATTAAAATAATAAATGAACACAAATTTTATGAAAAAAATGAATTGCAAGATTTAGATAAAATTATTTAACAGAAAAATTAAAAGATGTGCATCGTAAATTTCATTCTGGAAATAAATTACAAAATTAATTTTTAAGATAAAATAAACGCATTAAGTTCTTTATCTTTTTGCATTTTTTTAATATTTTTATTAACTTGATTGTAAAACGCAGGATAATGCTGACGAATTATCCATTTACCTTTATGAAATTGTCTAAAAGGCATTTTTTGATGATGCGCAATTTCGTGCGCTAAAATATTTAAAATTGATTTTATTGATTTTGGTTTTCTGTGTCGTGGAGTATAAATATCAATTGTAATTGTTTTTGTTTTTAAATTAGTATGAGCTAAAGTGTAAGATTTTTTTAAATTTAATACTCCCCTACCCTGCTCATCAACTTGTCTACGCATTATTTTAAAAATGAATCCTTTTAATTTAAAAATCTCGCTAATGCGAGTAAAAATTAAATTAATTTTTTCTTCGTGAGTCATTTTGAGTTTTTCCGCCTTCGCCCCTAAAAAATCCTACTGGACTACGGCGGATACCTGTCTGCCGACAGGCAGGAATTCTTATTTAAAAAACACAGGAGCCTGTCCGCCGGCTTGCCCGCCGTAGCTTTTAGCGAAGGAGGGAGCTAGAGTTTTTTAGGATTGGGGGCGTAGGAGGATTAGGCGACTAAGGTAAATGATTTAAAGGATTAATTGGAATTCCATTTTTGCGAATTTCAAAATGCAAATGAGGACCTGTTGAAAGTCTGCCAGATCCAATTGTACCCGGCATCCCACCAGATAAGCCAATCACTTCACCTTGAGAAATAAATTGATCTTCAGAAACAAAAGATTTAGAAGTGTGTCCATACACTGTTGAAAAACCGTCACCGTGCACTAACATAATATATCCGTATCCTGTCCCATTAATGCTAACTTTTGCAACATAACCAGACGAAGCTGCTTTAATTGGAGAACCTTGCGCTGATTTAATATCAATTGCAGGGTGTTCAAAAAGATATCTAAAAGGATAAGTTGGATCGTGAAAATAAGCTGTAATTCCTCTGTTTGGGACTGGCCACATAAAATCAGAACCGCCCAAAGCTTGAAAATCATTATTTCCAGATAATTTTTGTCTGATTTTTTTTTCTAAATTTATAATATCTGCGTTTATTGAATTTTGCTCTGATTTTAATTGTGCAACTAAAGATTGAAATTTAGATTCTGAATTTCTACTTTCAGAAAGCAAACTTTGTTTTGCATACGAGCGACTTGATAAACTAGATTCTTTTTCTTCTAATTCCGCGATTAAATTTTCTAAAGATTTTTTTTTCTTTTCTAAATTAGCAATATTAATTTCTAAATTAGATTTAAATTCTTTTATTTCTCCTAATGATTGGCTTGTGTTGTTTTGCAAAATTTCAAGCGAATGAAGATGATTATAATAATCTGAAAAAGTATCTAAAGTTAAAACTAATTCAATTGAAGTTTTTTTATCCATTTTATTCATTTGTTGAATAAAATTAGTTAATCGTTTTTTGTTTGTTTTAATGTTTTCTTCAACAGTTGCAATTTTATTTTCTGTCTCATTTATTTCTAAATTAGCTTCGTCAATTTGATTTTTTTTAAGTTGAGTTTCTGTTTTTAATTTATTAATTTCATTATTTAAAATCCCAACTTGGTTGCCAAGAGAAAAAGATTGTTTTTTTTGATAATCAATACTTTTTTGATATTCTGAAATTTGCTCTTCAAGTTGTTTAATTGTGTTTCTTTTTTGCTCTATTTCGTTATTAATTTTTTGCACATTTTGATCCTGAGAAAAACTAATTGAAATTGGAAAAACAAAAAAATTAAACACTAAAATGCATAAAATTATTTTTGTAAATATTTTAAAATTATTTTTGTTTAGCATAAATTAATTATAGCATAATTTAAAATAATATGCATTGTGTAAAAAATGAATAAATATTTTTTATTATGTTTTACCTAATTTTAGCCAAAATGTAATTTTAAGCTTGACAAAAAATGTAAATGTGTGTAAGGTTTATTGTGTAGAAATAATAAATATTTCACACTGTAAAACAAATTAATTAACAATTTATTAATTAAATTAGGAGGAATCTAAAATGGATTCTAGAAAATTTTTTTTAAGTTTGGTTTTTGTTTTTGTTTTGACATTATTTTTTGGATGTCAAAATCCAGAATTACTGGGTCCACAAAATTTAGTAAATGAACCAGTAACTTATACTGGCTACATTGTTCCTGATAAAAGTATTGTTTATACAGAATCAGGAACTACTGCTTTAGGAAATATAAATATTATATCTAGTGTGATTGATATTCAGTTATACATTAAGCTTGATCTAGATAATAAAAAGTTAGATTATTTTAATGCAAAAAATTTGGATTTAACTTTGGAAGTTGTTTTTCAAACAAATCCACATGTTGTTATTCAAGCAACTGAGACGGATTTTATTAATTATTCGCTAATCAAAAAAGAATTCTCACCAAATGAATTTGTTTATAGTTTTAATTTTAATCGCCAAAAACTTCAGGTTGTTGCTCGATCGTGGTCAGATTTAAAAATTAATCCACAAAATAATTGTAATAATAAAATTACTGTGGATGGATTTTGGAACTCCAAATAATTTTTCAACAAAAATACCCCAAGGTTTTAAACTTTGGGGATTTTTTTTAACAACAAAATATCTCCAGTCAAGAGCGAAGGAACTAAATCATTTATTTTTAGTAATTTTTAAAGTTGTTTAGAATTACGAAAGTAAATCAATTCCTTTTTTAATTCTTATTAGACTTTTTTCTTTTCCTAAAACTTCCGCTACTTCAAATGGACCAGGAGAATTTTTTCTACCTGTTAAAGCAACGCGCAAAGGCCAAAGCGTGTCCCCTGTTCCCAAATTTTTAGCTTTGATTAATCCAATAATTAATTGTTCCAAAGCGCTACGAGTCCAGTTTTGTTCAGGAATTTTTTCTAATTCTTTGTGCAAAAATTCTAATTTTTGTTTTGCGTCAATTAAATCAGATTTTTTCCATTTTAATAATTCTTTATCATAATTTATTTTTTTAAAAAAATATTCTGTAGCTTCTGAAATTTCAGAAAGTTTTTTAATTCTTTCTTGCTCTAAAGCAACAACTTTTTGAATATATTTTTCATTGTAACTTTCAGAGTCAACTAAATTATTATCAATTAAATAAGGCAAACAAAGTTCAGCAAAATTTTCTAAATTTAATTTACGAATATAAAATCCGTTCATCCAATCTAATTTTTCTTTATCAAAAATTGCTCCAGCTTTGTGAACTTTTTCTAAAGAAAATTCATATTCAAGTTTTTCTAAAGTAAAAATTTCTCTTTCATCTCCTGGATTCCAACCAAGAAGCGCAATATAATTTATTAGCGCTTGCGCTAAATATCCTAATTTTTTAAATTCTAAAACTCCAACTGCTCCGTGTCGTTTTGATAATTTAGATTTATCTGAAGCTAAAACCATTGGCAAGTGCGCAAATTTTGGAGTTTCCCAATTAAAATAATTATATAAAATAATATGTTTTGGTGTTGAAGGCAACCACTCTTCTGCTCTGATAATGTGAGTAATTTTCATTTCGTGGTCGTCAACTACATTTGCCAAATGATAAGTTGGGTAGCCATCTGATTTTAAAAGTATTTGGTCGTCAATTTCTTCGTGATTAAATTCAACTTGACCTCGGATTAAATCAATGAATTTTGTTTTGCCTTCTGGAATTTTCATTCTAACAACACAAGGAATTTTAGCTTTTAATTTTTTTTCAATTTCTTCTTGAGTTAAATTTAAACAGCGACGGTCGTATTTTGGCGCTTGCTTGTTTTGCTCTTGATTTTGTCGCATTTTAACTAAAGTTTTTTGAGTACAAAAACAATAATATGCTTTGCCTTCTTGCACAAGTTGTTCTGCGTATTTTTTATAAATTTTTATTCTTGAAGATTGATAAGGAATATTATTTAAATTATCTGGTTTTATTTTTGCCCATTTTAAACCATCTAAAATCGAATCAATACTTCCCTCTTTAAATCTTGCTTGATCTGTGTCTTCAATTCTTAATAAAAATTCACCATTATTTTTTTTAGCAAATAAATATGCAAAAAGCGCAGTTCTTAAACTGCCAATGTGTAAATCACCTGTTGGGCTTGGAGGAAATCTAGTTTTTATTTTATTATTTGTCATATTAGTTTAGCACGCGAATTTTCAGAATTACCTAAAATTTACGCGAATTTAATTCTGGTTTATTATGGTTATTTTGGAAATTCGTGTGCTATTTTTTAATGAATTTGTAAAAACCAACCACGAAAATCTCACAACCGCGTTAAAGATTCTTTTAAATCGGCGCGGTTCTTTTTTTAATCTATAAATCCATTCATACGAGCTCTGTAAATTTTCAGGAGCTCTTTTTATTTTTCCTGAAATGTAATCAAACGCACCCCCAACTCCAATTGCTAATTTCACACTTGGCATTTTTGATAAATTTTCATTAATCCATTTTTGCGCGTGTGGATGATTTAAAGCGACAAACAAAATATCTGTTTGAAAATTATTTATTTTTTCAATAATATTATGTGTTTCAAAAACAGAATAATTAATTTGTAAATTTGGATTTTGTTTTTTTAAATTTTCTGCAGTTAATTCAGATGTGTTGTTGTAACCGCCCAGTAAAAATATTTTATTATTTACTAATTTACAAATTTCAGGAATTAAATCAGCGCCAGTTATTATTTCTTTAATAATATTTAATTTTTCATCATTTCTAGTTATCCCCCACCAAGCAATTTTTAATCCAATAAAAAATTTCAGAATTCTAGAATTTTTATTTTTTATTAAATCTAAATATTTTGTTGCTAATTTAATCCCGTACCCGTCTGCAACTGACAACCACGAATTATTAATTATATTTTTAAATTCTGCATCTTTTTGCGCTTCAAAAATAAATTCAGGATTAGTTGTTACTAATTGATGTTGCTCGTTTGTATTTGATAATAATAAATTCTTAATTTTATCTAAAACTTCATTTTTAGAAATTATATTAATTTTTACATCTAATATTTTAATTTGATTCATAAATTAATTTTAGCAATTTATTATTGATTTGACAAATTTTGAATTTTTGTTATAATAAAATTATAAAAATTTTTATTAATAACTAAACAAAATGGAGGGAATAAATTGAAAATAGCAAATATTGATGGAGAGTTGGTTATTAAGTATGGAAGGAAGAAAATTTTAGATTTATTGAAAGACAAAAAAACACAACAGGAATTAGAGAATTTTTTACAAGGCACATCAAAAGAAATTCTAATTAAATTTTGTGGGAATAGAAAAGATAATAAAAAGAAAGAGAAAAAAATTCAAAGTGTGGTAGCGAATTGGGAAGAGAATTTGATTAGAAAGGTTTTAGAGGGTACAAAATTTGAAAAAAAATTAAAAAACGCACTTAAATAAAAAATCAATTAGGTGCGCTATTTTTTTACTGCATTTTTATTAAATAATATCCATCAGTTTCTAAGTTATCTTGATAAATAATTTTTTGTCCAGATTTGTTAAGTTTATTTTTAGCTTTGTGATCAATTATTTCAAAATCAGCAGGTAAAGTGATTTGACTTGTGAAATCAGTTAAAGATAATCCTGGTTGTTTTTGAACAATTAAATTGTATTGCAAATTATTTTTTTGATTATTAAAATTTAAAAATCCAAATATTTTTTCAAAGAAATTTTCATCATTTTTTTCAAGTTTAAAAGGTAATTTATATTTTAAAATAATTTCTTTTGATTCATTTGGTTTTAAACTTAACCACCCAGCGAAAACAGTTTTATCAAATTCTTCAGTAATTCTAACATTAAATTCTTCATTTAAAATAGGATTTTTTTCAATATTTTTTAAATCAACATCTTCAGTTAAATTTATTTGATTGTCAGCCGCAGCTTTAACAAGAAAACTTGGTTTAATTTCAAAACCATTTGCAGAAATTAATTTACTATTTTTTGGAACATAAAATTTAATATAATCTACATTTTCTGCTTTTTCAAAAATATCATTTAAATCCCCGTTGTGTTTTCTTTTTAAAGAAACAGTATCAATTAAATCTCCATTAGAATTTATTTCAACAAAATGAGAAATTTGATTTTTAATTACTTTATCTGTTTTTCCACCTGCTAAACTAGCGTGAAAAATTGCAAGATAATCACCTTGTGTTTGCGCGATTTTTCCAGACCAAGAAAATTCATTTGCAACTTTTTGCATTTCATTATTTTTAAACCACAAAAGAATATTTTTGTTGGATAAATTATTAAAAATTGTTTGCGCAAAAGTTGGTGTTTGATCAATTTTTAAATTAAAAATTTTTTCTAATAATTTTGGCATCAAATCCGCAATAATTTGTTTTGGTTTATTTTTTTCTTTGTTATATTCATATTCAACAGCCATTTGAATTTCTTTAGTAAAATTTTCTTGTGAAATTGTTTTTTCATAATTTGGCATTTCAATTGGACCAGTTATTTTTAGCAAATCTTTTATTAGATCAGGCGTTAGTGTAATTATTCCGTCCAAAGTTGTTCCCCCTAAAGTGTCTTCATAAAATAATGAGATTTTTTTTGCAGACGCTTCCCAATCTGCAAACCAATTTGCGTCCCAAATTTTCCAATCAGGTGAAAAATGTTGTAGTTGTTTTGGAGCTTCAACTTGCATTTTAGTTGAGGCTTTTAAATCATAAAATCCTCCACCAGGAATTTTTAAATTAATAATTTTTGCGTTTTGAATTTCAATTAAAGCATAAGACCCCATAAAACCGCCAGTTGGTCTGATTTCAGAATTGTTTTGAAAAATAATTAAATATCTCATTATTTTATTTTGTCCTAAAAATGAATCTAAAAAAATATTTAAAGTTTTCAATTTATTTATATAATTTTTTAAAGCTGGCAACGAGGATTTAAATAAAATTAATTTTTCAATATTTTCTTCATCAATATATTTGCTTAAAATGTCAACATCAATTTTATCTGCCTTATTTAAAAGTTCTAAAATTTGTGGTTCAATTTGTTTTAATTTTTCAGAAGTTAATTTAATTTTTTCACTTAATTTGTTTTCTGAATTTGTGTTTGAATTTATTTTTTCTAATTCTTCACTAAGCTTAGAAATATCTTGACCAAGTTCCGCAGATATTTGCCCAATTAATAATAAATTTTCAGCTTGTTGCGCTTCAGGAATAATTTTAATAATTTGTTTGCTAAAAATTCCTAAATTAGATAAATAATTTCGCGCAATTTTAAAATTAAAATACGCTTGTTCAAAATATTCATTTGCTTCATTAAAATCTAAATCTTTTGTTAAAATAGAAGCGTCTTTTAATAAATCTAATCCTTGAATTGATTTGCCTAAAACCTGTCCTTTGATTTGATTTGTTTTTTGTTTTAAATTTAAAATTTGTAAAGGCAAAACAATAATTAAACAAACTAAAGCAAATGATAAAATTGGTTTAAAATTAATTTTTATTTTTATTTTTTTAAAAGCGGATTGCGTTGAAATTGGAATTGGAACTTTAGCAAATTTTGATTTTTTAAAAAATAAAATAAAAGTTTTTAAATTTAAAATAAATGATTTTGCTAAATTAAAAAAAGCTAAAGTTGTGTTTTTAATTAACCACCAAATTGATTTAAGCGAACGATCAACAATAAAATCTAAAACGCGAAATGGGAAAGTTATAATTTGCCAGATTAAATTTAAATTAACTTTTATTACTTTAAATATTTTTTGCGCTAAAGTTAGGTCGCTAAAATCTGTTTGAATTATTTGCGATTTTTTTGTTTCTAATTCTAAAAAATTTTGTGTTAGATCAAGCTTAATTTTTGATTTTATTTTTTGTTTTTCTGGTTTGTAGTATTTAATTTTTTCAATAATTCCATCAGATTCATCTGGCGATTCAAAATCAATTTTTGGTTGCTGATCAATTTGTTGAGTATCTTGTTTTCTTTTTTTTTCCTGAACAAAATTGCTAAACCAATCTTCTGTGTTAAAATTTGGAGTTGAAAAATTTGGTAAATTGTGAAGAGGTTCTTTTTCTTGAAATTCTAATTTCAATAAATTTTTATTTGGATGTTTTAAATCAAGCAAGTGATTTGATAAATTATGTTTTTGATTTGTAAAATTTATTTTTGATTTTATTTTTCCTGCCCGCCGTAGCTTTGGCGAAGGAGGGCTGTTGTCTAGTTTTTCTTTATTTATAGAAACAGGAAAAACAAAATCCTCTGCCCAGTTATCTGATTGAATTTTTTTAAATTTATTTTTTAATTTATTTTTTTGCATATTAAAAAATTTATTGTCCCGAGTACTAGGGATTATCCACACTTTAACATTTTCTTAGTTAAATTATATCATAAATAAAAAAAATCTACGAGCAATTTTAACTCGTAGATTGAGAAATTTTGAGTTTTTTATCTTTAAAAAAATTACGAGTCACTAATCTGACGACTTTGTGAGTTTAAATCACCTAAATAAACAAATAAAAACACTAGTGCTAATATATTTATTAATATCGCCACTCCAAGTATTATATCAATGATAGTAATTAAATTCCATTCATTTTTTGTTGTTAACCCTAATGTTAGAATTAATGCAAATTCAAATAAAATAGAACTCCACAACCATTTTTTGCCTTTTTTAATTTTTTCGGAAAGTGTTTTTTGTAATGGCATATTTTAGTCCCTCCTTTGATTTTATTGTGAAATGAAGTAAAATTAATTTGTAAAGAAAGTTTAAAAAATTAAATAAATTATGTCAAGCTCAAAATTATCAATTTTAAATTTATTTTTAGCAATTTTATTAAGTTTTAATATTTTTGTTTTTCAATCCCCTATTTTAGGAATTATTTGTGGTGTTTTATTTTTAATTTTATGCAGTTGGTTAATAAATAAAAAAAATATTATTTTTGGTTTGCTAAAATTTTTATCAATTTTAATTATTATTTTAAGCCTGATTTATTATTTTTATGAATTAAATAATTTTGTAATTGTTGGGTTTTTAGTTTTGTCAGCTTTAGTTATTTTATTTTTAAATATTTTAAATAAAAATAATTACAAATTACAAGTTACAAATTACAAGTTACTTTTTAATTATAAAAAAATATTATTTGTTTTATTTTATTTAATTTTACTTACAACTACTTATTTTTTACTTAAACAAGGCTCAACTTTAGAATCAGTTCGCACACCTTGGCACTTTGTTTCTAAATGGTTTTTTGTTTTATATTTTGTAACCTCAGCGTGGTTAATTTTTATATTAACACGCTTAAAAACGGTTTCTGTTTTAATTTTAAGTAGTTTGCATTTATTTTTTACATTTTCAATTGCTAATATTATTTTTCCTTTAGGCTTTGGTTACGATCCATTTATTCATCAAGCAACTGAAAAATATATTCTTGAACACGGGTTTATTTTGCCAAAACCATTTTATTATTTAGGTCAATATTCTTTAGTTATTTTTTTTACTAAAATTTTTCAAATTTCACACATAATTATTGATAAAAATTTAGTTCCTTTGCTTTCTGCAATTTTACTACCGTCAACAATTTATTATTCTTTTAAAAAAATATTCCCTAATCTCTATTCTCTATTCCCTATTTTTATTTTTTTATTTATTCCTTTTTCAATTTTAACTTTTACAACACCTCAAAATTTAGCTGATTTATTTGTAATTATTTTAGCATTTTTAGGTTTTGCTTGTTTAAATAAATCCCACATTTTACCACAAAATATTAAATCTAACACAGAAAGGGATAAACAAATTTCAATTTATTTTTTAACTTTGTTGGTTGTTGCAATTTTAATAATTCACCCAATTGCTGGTTTAGCTGGAATAATTTTTTTGTCTGTGTTGTGGGTAGATAAATTAAAAATAAAAACTTGGTTGCGTAGATTAGTTTATACTTTTTTATGTTTTTTAATGTTAATTGCTTTTGTTATTTTGTCTTTTATTTCCAGATTTGAAATTAATTTTGTAAATAATTTTAATTTAATTAATTTTTTTAAAAATTGTTTTAGATTTTTTCCTGATTTGCACTTGAACACAAATATTGTTCACCTTGTTACAACTGTTGCTTATTTTATTTGGCAACCTTTAGTTTTATTTTTAATAATTTTAATTTTAGCATTTTTTGGATTTAGATATTTTAAAAATAAATTACAAATTAAAAATTACGAATTACTAATTACTTTTTTAATTTTACTAATAAATTCTATTTTAGTTTTTTCTTTTTTAGATTTTGATTTTTTAATTCTTTACGAACGCGGAGATTTTGCTTTAAGGATTTTTAATCTAGCTGTTTGGTTTCTTGTGCCTTTAGCATTATATTTTATATTTTTTTATCTTTATATTTTTATATCCAAAAATAAATATATAAAGTTAATTATGTTTTTAATTTTAGCTAGTATCTTAACTGGTTCTTTATATTTTTCTTATCCGCGAGCAGACCGTTATTTTACTTACCGCGGTTTTAATTCTTCAATTTACGATTTTAATGCTATAAAATATTTAGAAAAAAATACAAACGAAACTTATGTTGTTTTAGCAAATCAGCAAATTGGAGCAACAGCTCTTACAATTTATGGATTTCATTATTTTGATGATAAATATTTTTTTTATTCAATTCCAACAGGCGGTGAATTGCACAAAGTTTTTTGGCAAATGGTTTATGAAGAACCAACTTATGAAAAAGCAAAAATTGCAATGGATTTAACGGGTGTAGATGTGGTTTATTTTTATTTACCAGATTATTGGTTTAATTTAAAAAAACTCTTTCCAGTTGCTTTGAAAGAGTCTAGTGGCTTAGAAATTTTAGAAAATGGAAAAATTTGGGTTTTTAAATATATCAAAAAATAAATATTTTTAAATTTTAAATTAATTTTTCTAATTTTTTAATATATTTTTCAACTCCAATTTCTTTAACTGATTCAACGCAATTGGTTGACATATTTGCTAGTTGTTTTTTATTTTGTAAACTAAATTTTAAAATTTTTAATAAATCTTCTGTATCACCAGCTTCAAAAGTAAAGCCGTTAAAATCATCTTTAATAAATTCAATCCCGCCAATTCGCGCAGCTAAAACTGGCACACCATTTGATAAACTTTCAAAAATAACTGTTGGTGAATTTTCGTAACATAAAGACGAAACAATTGTTGCGTTGGTCTGAACAAAAATTGTGTTCAACTCAGAATTAGGAATGTAGCCTTTGAAAATAATTTGAGAACAGTCACTAGCTAATTTTTTAGCTTCATCTAATGCTGTGCCTGTGCCTGCGATTAGAAGGTTAATGTTTTTATTATTATTTTGTTCAGATAATAATTTTTTAAAAACATTTATTAAAAATAAAACACCTTTGTATTTTTCAACTTGCCCAAGAAAAAGAAAAGTAAATTTATTATCATTTGCAATATTAGCAAATGTTTTAATGTTTTGGTGCCTGTCCGCCGTAGCCCTGCCTTGCCGGCAGGCAGGTTTAGCGAAGGAGGATTTTAATGTTTTTATGTTGATTGGATTTGTGAGAATTATTTTTTTAGATTTTGGAAAAAATCTTCTTTGATTATAAAATTCAAGTAAAAATTTTGATGATGAAATTATAATTTCAGGATTATTAAAAGCCCAGCGATTATAAATTTGATAAAGTTTTGTTAAGAAAAAATTGTGTTGCCAAGAGTTTTCTTCGTTTTTTAAAATTAAACCAGATGGTGTTGCAAGTTGAACTTCGTGAAGTGTGTGGATATTTTTTACTTTGCATTTTTTAATTGCGCGACAAGTTAAATATCCAACACCTTTTAACATATGAGTCATTGAAACTTCTGGTTTTTCTTTTTTTAAAATATATTTAATTACCCAATAAGAATGCAAGTTAAACATATCAAAAGCGTGCCAAAATAGTCGTAGAAATGGTCTGTGAGCGTATTTATTTATATTTAAGTATGAAAACAGGTTTAAAGGATAAAAACGATAAATAATTAAGTTGTTTTCAATAGTTTTTTTAGGCAACAAACTGCGTAAATTTTTAAATTCACAAATTGTAATTATAAAAATTTTATGATTTGTTTTTTTAAATCCTTTGACAATATTATTAACCACTGTTTCAGCGCCACCTTTTGTGTAAGGCGCAAAAACTGAAGTGATAAGGCAAATGTGCTTTCCCGCCTTCGCCTTTAACAACTCTACTGGACTATGGCGGGCAAGCCCTTTATTTTTTTGAGTTGGTAGTTTAAATTTATAATAGTTAATAATTTTTTCACAAATTTTTTTCCAATTATATTCTTTTTCAACTTTTTTTCGTCCTTCTTGCCCAAATTGTTTTGTTTTTTCTGTATCGTTTATAAAAAATAATAATTTTTTTGCAAGATCTCGGGCGTCATTTGGTTTAACAATTAAACCAGATTTATTTTTATCAGATGTAACTCGTAATCCTGGCCAATCTGAAACAACAACAGGAGCGCCACAAGCCATTGCTTCTACTGCTGTAATTGAAAAACTTTCAGTTGGCTGCGTTGATGGAACTGGAACAACAGTTGCTAAATTATAATAAAGTGGCAATTCATTATGATCAATATTGCCCAAAAAAATTACTCCAAAGTGAACACTAAATTTGTTCACTAATTTTTTATAATAATTTAATAAATTACCTTCTCCTGCAATTAATAATTTTACATCTTGATGATTTATAATTTTTATTGCTTTTATTAAAACATCAATTCCTTTAAAAAAATGGGCTTTGTCCAAAGCTTGGGCAGTAAAAATTATTTTGTCTGTGTCTTTTAAATTTAATTTATTTTTAATATTTTCAGTATTTAAATTTGGTTTGAATTTTTCAATATCAACACCGTTTGGTACAACTTTAAATTTTTCAGAATATTTAAAATAATATTTTTTGATTTTTGAATGACGCGCGTAATCATCTGATAAAACAAAAACTTGGTCAACTGTTTTAAATAAAAACGGTGCAATAATTTTTTGGTGTAAATTATTAACAAATTTTGTAATTCCCTTGCCAACCATATCCATTTGATAATGAAAAATAATTTTTGGACATTTTTTTCTTTTAATTTTTTTTAAAAACCACAAAAATTCTGCAACACCAAAATACGGATAATACAAATGAACTACATCAAAATTTTTAACTAATTTCATAATTTGTGGCGCAAAATCTGCATAACCAAAAGAAAATAATGGTTTAAATAATTTTATTTTAAAATTTCCTTGTTTATAATCAATTTTTCTGTCAGCTAAAAATACTGTCACATTATGTGACTTTCCAATTTCATTTGCAGTGTAAAAACACGCTGTCCCCATTCCGCTTGAAAGTGGAGGAAACACTGGACTAATGTAAGCGATTTTCATATTGATTTTTTCCGCCTTCGCCCCTAATCCCGAGTACTCGGGACTACTGGACTATGGCGGATAAATTTCTAGTTCAGTTTTAAATTTTTTTTAATTTAAAAAAATTTAAAACTGCATTAAGAGCCTGCCCGCCGTAGCTAGGATTTTTTAGAGTTGAGGCGAAGGAGGGTTAGGCGAATTTACCGAAAAATTCCACAACATCTTGAACAAATTGGTAATAATTTTTTATTTATTGAATCACGAAATAATTTTAATTTTTTCCCTTGCCAAATTTGTTTTATTGTTTGTGAATTAAGATTACCAATTATATAATCTGGATAATCTGCGCAAATAACAACATCACCATTATGACGAATATCGATTTCTCTGTTAACAGCGCCACATTTTTTATAATTAAATAATTCTTGATGATTTTGATAATATTTTGCAATATTTTTAGTTTTTAAATTAGGAAAAATCAAAATTGGTTTTTTGTAGAGTTTATTTTTTCTTATTTTTTTAATTAAATTTTGAATTTTTTCAGCATCTTGCGCAATTTGTTCATTTTGAAAACCTTGCCAACTAGTCGCTGAAATATTAAATTCATTTTGCATTCTTTTTTCATATCTTTTTCCTGTTTCTTCATTAGTGAACCAACCCAACTGTAAAATACTCATATCAATCGCAGGATTTTTTTCAATTTCTTGCAGTAAATTTTCAACATTATTTATGTTATTTTTATTTAAAGTGATAATTGTTTTGATTAATGGTTTGTATTTGTAATTTTTACTTTTTTCATAAATTAAATTTAATCCAGACATTACTTTTCCAAAAGTGCCAGGAACTTGAACAATAAAATCGTGAATTTCTTTTGTGCCAATTAATGAAACATCAATTGAATCAACTTTATTTTTTAAAATATCATCTGAATATTTTTCAAGCAAAACACCATTTGTATTAATTGTGCAAATTAATTTTTTAGTTTTTAAATATTTAATAAATTCTGCAAAATCAGGATGCAAAATTGGTTCTCCTCCCCAAATATAAATTTCTGGATTGTATTTCGCGCACTCGTCAATTAATTGTTTTAATTTTTTAATATTTAAAAAATTTTTAATTTGATCTGATTTTGAAGTGCCTTTTTGCCCCCACTGTCCGCACATTTTACATCTTAAATTGCATCCATAAAAAAGAAAAAAACGAACTAATTTTGGAAACGAATTAGTTTTAAAAAATTTTTTATTTAGCCAGTGAGATATTTTGGTTAATGTAATTTTGCGGTATTTTATAGCTAGTTTGAGTAAGTTTATGTTTTGGTTTAAGTTCATAAAAAGTGATTAGTGATTAGTGATTAGTGATTAGATATTTTTATCCTGCTCACTGCTCACTATTCACTTTTAATATTTATCCATACAAACAAATTATAAATCCACTTACTTGGCAGTAGCAAAAGTAGAAATTCTATAAGCAATCTAATTTCTGCAAACACTGTCCAGTGTTTTTTAAATCGAAAATATTTTTGTTTAATTTTTATTGTGTCTTTAAGTTGTTTTTTTAATTCGTATTTTTTAGAACCCGCGGAATGCATTCTGTATTTTAATAAGGGCTGTTGTAAATTATATAATTTCTTATTTTTTAAAATTAATTGACAAAATAAATCGTAATCTGAAATTTTATCAAATTCTTTTTTATAAAATCCAATTTCTTGAAAATCTTTTTTATAAAACATTATGCTTGGATGAGCAACAACATTTCTAATCCGCATCTTTTGGCTAATTTCAGCTGAATTTTCTGGATATTTTCGTGTTCCAATTATTTTATCATTTTCATTAATAATTGTTAAATTTGAACCAACTAAATTAATTTCAGGATTAGAAATTAAAAAATCCAACTGTTTGGACAATCTGTTTGGTTCAGAAATATCATCTGCGTCCATTCTAGCAATAATTTCACTTTGAGCTAATTTAATTCCTTTGTTTAATTGTTCTGCAAAATTTGTTCTAGATGAATTTAAAAAATATTTAATTCTAGAATCATTAAAATTATTTATAATATTTTTTTGAGTATTTTCACTTGGATCTTCAATAATAATTAATTCAAAATTTTTATAATCCTGATTTAAAATACTTTTGGTTGCTTGCTCAAAATATTTTTGTTTTGTATTCCAAACAGGCATTATTACTGAAATTAATTTATTTGTCATATTTTTTTATTTTTTCTAACGCGTCTTTTCTCACGATTTTAGTAATATTTTTTTCAATGTTTTCTAATTTAAGTCTAATTTTAAAAATTAAATAAAATAAAATAATAATTCCAATGTAAAGCAAAATATCAATTCCAGAACTTGAAAATCCAAAATTTATTGCTAATTTATCAATCCACTTTAAAGATGAAATTGCAACTGCGGAAAATATCCAAAAAATAAACCAAAATATAAATTCATTTTTTGAAATCTGTTGTTTTTGTTTTTGCAATAATAATCTTATGATAAAATATAAAATTATTATTAAAGCAATAATTTGTTGAAGCATATATTTTTAAAATAATGTCATTCTGAGCGAAGCGAAGAATCTATTTTAATAAACCAGATCCTTCACTCCCAAAAAAGCTGTTCAGGATGACAACTTTGACAAACATATTTCCTTAAGTATTTTAAAACCAGAGCCAACTCCTTGTCCAAATTCATTATAAATTACTGTTACTGGAACTTCTTTAAATCTTAAATTATTTTTTTTGATTTGCGAAATTATTTCTGTGTTGTGAGACATTCTGTCTTGAAAAATTTTTATTTTTTGCCCAGCTTTATTTGATAAAACACGATAACCACAGTGAGCGTCTGTTAATTTAATTCCTGTGATTAATCTATTTATCACACGACTTACAGGATGTATAATTTTTCTTTTTGCAAATGGCATTTTTTTATTTTTTTGTAAAAAACGCGAACCTAAAATAATATCAACTTCATTATTTAATAAAGAAACTAAAGTTTGTTGAATTTCATTTACAAGATACTGTCCGTCTGCGTCAAAGTGGACAATAATTTCAGCATTATTTTTAAGAGCAAAATCTGTGCCTGTTTGAAGAGCCGCGCCTTGCCCTCTGTTAATTTCGTGTTTTAAAACAGTGATTGGAAATTGTTTTAAAATTTCAAAAGTATTATCTGTTGAACAGTCGTCAACAACCACAATTTGATAATTGTGTTCTAACAAATTTTTAATCACTTGCGCAATATTTTTTTCTTCATTAAAAGCTGGGATAATAATGAAAATGTTTTGGTTCATTTTGATCTGGATGTCATCCCGAGCTTTGGTAGGATTTTTTAGGATTGGGTCAATGCAACGGGATCCCATCACTTCTAGCAAATTCTAAAGGTCGTTCGGGATGACAACGGGTGAATAAATATTATTTGAGTAAGTTGTAATTTGTTCATTAAACAAAAAATCAAAACCAGTAGCAAAAGCATTTTCTAAAAGTTTTATTTTTTGATTAACTTGATTTTCATTTGGAATAAATTCAATTTCAAAACTAGCATTTGCTTTTTCATTTAATTTTAATTCATCTAAATTCCAAGTAATTAATCTTGTTTTCTTATCAAAATTTAAAGTTTTGCCTTTGTTAACTGCGATTTTATTAGTGTAATTAATATTTGTTGGCAGTTTAGCTTGGATTTTAATATTTTTAATTGCGCGTGGTGAGCTACTTAATTCCCAAACAATTCGCGCGGAAGTTGTTGCATTAACTTTAGGAGGCCAAGCTCCAATTCCAAGTTGTTCACTTTCTTTTGTGTAGTAAATTAATTGATTATTAAAAATTAAATTTGCTGGCACAGTATCATTTTTTACTTCTTGCTTGTCTGTTTCACCGCTAACTTTTTGATGAGTAATTTTTAATTCAAAAGTTTCAATTGGGAATTTTTGAGTTAATAAAAAAATATTAATTAAAATTAAAAGAATAATTAGAAAAATTAAAATCAAATCAATAATTAAATGTTTTTTTGACTCTTTATAAAATTTATCAAATCGTTTGAGCAAAGGATTTGTAAAAATATTTAAAGTGCGAATATAAATTGGATATTTTTTTGTGTTTTCTAAATTCAAATCTTGTTTAGAGATTATTTTTTCGTCTTGTGAAACATCTTGAATTTTATTTTTTTGATTATTCATATTTTTAAAAATTAATTAAGCACGCGAATTACCAGAATAAACCAGAATTTTAATTCGTGTAAATTTTAGGTAATTCTGGTAATTCGTGTTCTATTCTATTTAAAAAAACAATTTCCTCTCTTCTAAAAAATTTTAAAAGTCATTCAACATGACAATAAAAAATACTGACAATCTTAATAAGCTAAAATCTCAACTTCCTCATCTTGATCAATATCAAATGCGCTTACTTTAGCGCCGTTGCGAGAATCTGGATCAAAAGCAAAAAACCCAGGATCAACTAAATGACCAATTTTATCATAAATCCTAATGTGCGGACCGCCAGTTAAACCTGCTCCTGTAATTATCTCATCTTTTCCATCATTATTCAAATCTAGGCAAGCAACATTTACGCCACCTCTGAATTTTAAATCATAAGAAAAAAATCCAGGATCAAATAAATGTCCGTCAGATCTGAAAATTCTAATGTGTGGACCGCCACCAAAACCAGCGCCAGTTACAATTTCTTTGTAACCATTTCCATTTAAATCACCTAAAGCCACATTTACTCCACCACGAAAATTTTTATTATAAGCAAACCAGCCTGTGTGAATTAAGTTTCCTTGATAATTAAAAATTCTAATTTGCGGTCCGCCACCTTGTTGCGTTCCAGTTACAATTTCTAATTTTTTATCATCTTGAATATTTCCAATTGCAATATTAATTCCTGAATTATATTTTTCTCCATAAGGATAAAAAGTTTTAACTAAATTATTTTGAGAATTAAAAATTTTAACTGAATTTGAATTTGCCACAATTGTTTCAAATTTTCCATCTTGGTCTAAATCAGAAATATTAATTTGTGCGCCACCTTCAAATTTTGATAAGTAAGCAAAAAAACCAGATCTTTTATTGTTTCCGCGTTTATCAAAAATTCTTAAATAAGAACCATTTATAAAAGTTGTATTTATTAAATTAAATTCTTCTTGATTGTTTTCCTGATTAATTAATTCTAATTTTTTTAATAAAATAATTCCGTCTTGTGCTGGTAAAAAAATTTGTTTAACCAATTCTCCGTTATTTATTTTTTTATCTTGCACCCCACGAATTTTTTCATAAACTGCATTGTTGTCTAAATTAATTATTTGATTTTGCTGTGTAGAATTAACTAAAGCAATTCCGTTTTCAAAATCACGACGCCAAATTCCTGATTCGTATTGAACACTAAATTTGTCTTGCCCGCCGTAGCCTTGGCGAAGGTGGGTCAGTAAATTTTGCGCGGAATTAATTGGTTGACCTAAATTAATATTGTATTCATCATACCACCAAAGTTGAGAGTGATCTTCTGTGCCAAAATCAAACGCAAAATATCCATTTTCTAACAAACTTGAAGCTAAACCAAAACGCACTTTTTTAAAATTATTTTTATCACCAGTATTATTTGTATTTGGGTTTAAAATAATAATATGTGGTAAATAATTAATAGAATTATTTAAATTTTTATAATCATTCATTTGTCCAACCCAACTTCCTTGCCATTTGTCTGGCCAAGATTCATAAATTCTACCGTTAATAAAATTTTTTGTGTAACTTGAACTGTTAATTAAAATAATTTTATTATTTCCTAATTCTTTTCTAGTATTTTCTAATAATTTTTTCATTCCTTCTTGCCACTGGTTGTCAGTTAAATTTGTATTATTAATTTTATCTAAAACATTATCAAAAAAAACTCCATCCCAATTTCCAGTGTTAATTAATTCTTGTTTAACAAATTTGGGTAGCCAAGAATTAAATTCAGAATTCGTAACATTAAATGAATAATTTCCTGGCCAAATTGAGTGAATATTATTTTGTTTATCTTTTAACCACCAAGATGAATTAATTTGCGCATACATTTTATGCCACGGACCATTTGAGCTTTCTAAAATTTTATAATTTTGAATTGGAAATTCCATTGAAGAAAGATAAGCAATAATTTTAATATTAGGATTAAGATTTTTTAATTCAGAAAAAATATTTAGGTTTGTGTCTTGAACTTGCATTCCTAAAATAACCACATCCCATTTTGCTAATTTATTTATTTCAGAATTTGAAATTGGAGTTTTTAAATAATAATTTGCAAGTTTTGGGTAGCTGTTATAACTAGCTTGCGCTGGTTGTAAAAATAAAAAAAACGCTAAAAAAATTAACGCCAATAAAACAAAAAAAGCAACATTTTTAAAGTTATTTTTTAAATTTATAAATTTGCTCCAATTCTTTATAATATTGTTCAGAATTGTACAATTTAGCCACTTTTTGTTGAATTTCATATTCATTCATCTTAACATTTTTTTCGTTTTTTGTCAACCATTTAATCTTACTAACTAAGTCTTGAATATCATTTGATTTAAATAAATATTTTTCTGGAACCAGCTCAGGTAAAGCTCCAATTTTACTTGCTAAAACAGTTTTGCCTAGCGCATAACTTTCTAAAACTGAAAGCCCAAAAGTTTCAGGAGCTAACGAAGGAACAATTACAAATTCTGAATTTTTAATTAAATTTTTAAGTTCAGCATTATTTTTGTGCCCCAATAATTCAACATTCTTTAATGAATAATTAATAATGAACAGTGAATAATTATTTTTTTCTGGTCCTTCACCAACTATTTTTAATTTTATTTCTGGCAGTTGTTTTATTGCTTCTAATAAAATTTCCACACCTTTTTCATTTGATAATCTTCCAAAATATAAAATATATTTTTCTTTCTTGTGTTCAAGTGTTTTTGTGTTCAAGTGTTTTTGTGTAAAAACAAAATGCAATAAAATTTTTATTTTATTTTTATCAAATCCAGCTTGAATTAATTTATCAGCTACAAATTTACTTGGCGCAATAAATATATCAATATTTTTTTCATAAACTTTTAAAATTTTATGGTGCAAATACATTTCAACAACACTAATCAAAGACTGAACACTAGAATTGTTCACACATTTATCTTTTAAACATTTATAATATTTACTGCCGCAAATTTTTTCATAAAGTTTATTGTTTAAAAATAAATTATAATTTGGTGAAATCAAAGAATAATCGTGAACTGTCATTATAATTGGAATATTTTGTTTTTTAAAAATTGGTAAAATAGAAGGTGAAATTTGATGATAAATATTATTTAAATGCGCAACATCAATTTTATTTTCAACTAATATTTTTTTAATTTTTCTTCTAGCTTCAAAAGACCACCAAAATCTAAAAACAATTTTAAAATTTTGAAAAATATTCCAGTTGGGTTTAGTTTTTATTTCAGAAATAAAATATTTACTAAATTTTGTTGCTAAATTTTTTTGATGTTGCATTGCAAAAGGAACAACTGTGTGTCCTTTATTTTCTAATAATTTTTTTAAATCAAAAAAGTAGCGTTCCGCGCCGCCTTTCAGAAAATAAAATTTGTTAATCAGTAAAATATTCATATTTTATATTTCTTTTTATAATATTTCAAACTTTCTTTACTCCATTTTTTAATTTTGTTTTGACTACTGCTCGCGCCTGTAAAATGTTTAATTTTAATTTTACCTAAATACCAAACTTCAAAACCAAAATTGTTAGCGCGTTTGCAAAAATCTGTATCTTCATAATATAAAAAAAAGTTTTCATCAAACAAACCAATTTTTTCAATAACTTGTTTTTTAATTAAAGTGAATCCGCAACCAACATAATCAACTTTTTTGTTTTTATTAAATAAATATTTTGTAAAAAAATTATACATTGTCCAATGCGCCCAAGGTGTGAACCAATAAAGTTTTAATTTGTAAGCAAGATTAGTCCAAAAACTAGGAAAATTACCAAACGAACCAGCGACTTTATTTCTATAATCAATTTGCTGACATCCAAAAATTCCAGCGTTTTGATGTTGATTTGCAAATTCAATCATTTGTGAAAAAATATTTTTATCAAATTCAGTGTCAGGATTAATTAAAAAAATATAATTTCCTTTGGCTTGTTTTAATGCCTGATTATTTGCTTTTGCAAAACCTAAATTTTCTTTATTTTTAATAAATTTTAAATTATTATAATTTTTTTCTTGAATTATTTTTTCAACTACTTCTGTTGTTTTGTCTTGTGAATTATTATCAATTACAAAAACTTCATCTGAATTTGAAATATTTTTATAAATTGATTCCAGACATTTTTTAATAAAATTTTGTGAATTGTAAGTTACAGTAATTATACTTAACATAAAATTAATTATTATTTTTATTATTAATTAATACAGTAATCAGACCCATGATTGTCCAATAAAAAATACTTGTTCCGTTAAACATTAAATAAATTGCAAAAAATATTCCAAAAATAGAAATTATATAAAATCCTAATAAAATTAAACTTAAAAAATTATCTTTTTGTTTTAATGATTTTAATAAATCTTTTAGATGATAAAAATTAAACAAAATAAAAGGGATAAAACCAAGCAAACCAAGTTGAACCAACAAACTTGCAAAATCATTATGAATATTTCTAATGTCAATTAAATCAACAAAACCTCTGTATTCAAAATAAAATCGTTGACCAAGCCCAATTCCTAAAATCGGATTTGATAAAAATTTATTTAAAGCAATTTTCCAAGTTGCTAATCTCCAACCAGTAGCGCTTTCAGTGTTTGCGCCAATTTCAAAAAGCGTTTGTCCTCTGTTTAAAACTGATGAGAAAAAATTATTGTGCGCAAAAGTATATTCATTTCCAATAACACCATTAATCCAGAAAAAAAATAAGCTAATTAAAAAAATAATTAAAATAATAGTTAAGCTTAAATTAATAAACTTTGTTTTGTTTTTGAATGATAAAAAATTAAAAATTGTTAAAAAAGCTGTTGCTAAACCAAGCCACAAATGACGAAACATTCCGCCAATTAAACCAATAATTTGCAGTAAAAAAATAGTTAAATCGCTGAAAAAATTAAAAATATATTTTTTGTAAATCAATGAAATTAATAAAATAATAATTGAAAAAGTTAAATAATATGAATGCAAACCAGAAAGATAACGAACCCCTGGTGTGATTTCTGACCAAAGTCCGTGTCCTGAAATTATTCCGTAAAACACAAATCCTAAAATTAAAATCCCTGTCCAAAAAAGAGTTTTAATTACGCGCATTATGTCTTGTTTATTTTTAAATAATGCAATAACTAGAAAATAAACTAATAAATAGCTGTAATTTTTAAAAGTGCCAAGTGCCAATTCCGTGTTTGCATTTTTAAAAAATATACTAATTAATAAATTTATAAAAATAAAAATAAAAAATATTATTAGCCAAAGATTTTTTTTATTGCTTAAGAAAATTTTTAAACTAAATTTTTTAATTGGTTGTTGAAACAACCAAGCTAAAAATGTAAAAATTAAAACAAAATCTAATGCGTAAACTTTGTAAATTGTTTCATTAATTTGAATTGGTAGCAAACTAAAATGTTCACCAAAAATCATTGTAACTAAAATTGCTGATAAAAATCCAGCTTGTGGTGTTTGCCAAATAAAAATAAATGATAAAATTAAAGCTCCAATATAAATAATAAAATAATTGCCAATTATTAAATTGCTTAAAACTAGCAAACCTAAAAACACACTAATAATAATTGTGTTTAGTTCTGTTTTGCCAAAAGATTTTAGATTTTGAATTAAAGTTTGCATAAATAAAACATTATTTTTCACTTAAAAAATTAATTAAAAGTTTTATTATTATATCTTTTTGTTTTGGATCACTTTGGGCAGTGAGCAACGCCAATGCAACAAGTGTGTTGTCATTTATTTTTTTCTCGCCGTCTTTTTTTAATAAATAATTATGTTTTGACAAAAAAACAATAAATAAAAAAGACGCAATTCTTTTATTTCCATCAACAAAAGGATGGTCTTTAATTACAAAATATAAAAGGTGCGCTGCTTTTTCTTCAATACTTGGATAAAGTTCTTTTTTGTCAAAAGTTTGATAAAGTGAATTAATAATTTTTTCAAATTCTGCTTTTGCTTTTTCTTTACCAAAAAAATGACTTGCATTTTTTTGTTTTAGCAAATTTATTTTTAACTCAGTAACTGCTGTTATAAAATCTTGAAGTTTTAATTTAATTTTACTTTTTTTTGTTTTTGGTGTTGGTATTTTTTCTTCATCGTATTTTTGCAATAAAATCCAACTTTGAGCATAATCAGTTATTATTTCTAATAAACCTTGAGATTCTGATTTTAATATTTTTTTATTTTTTATTGTTTGTTTTATAAGTTCTACAGCATTTTCAAATTCGTCTAAGCCTTTTTCTTGTAATCTTTTTTTGTTTAAAATATAGCCGTTGAATAAATATTTTTTTAATACGGTTGTTGCCCAAATACGAAATTCTGTAGCTTTTTTTGAATTTACACGATAGCCAACAGAAATAACCATGTCTAGATTATACAAATTTATTTTTCTAATTTTTTTGTCTCCAGCAACTTGTTCCAAAATGGAACAGGTTATTTTTTTATCTAATTCTTTGCTTTTATAAATATTATTTATATGTTTTACTACTGCTGGTCTTTGCACATCAAAAATATTAGCCATCTGACGGACATCTAACCAAATAGTTTCTTTTTCTAATTTTACTTCAAATTTAACAGAGCCTTTTTTAGGTCTATAAATTATAACTTTATTTTGTTGTTGTTTTTTTTGTTTTATCATATTTTAATTTTAACAATTTTTTGTTTTTAAAGCAAAAAAAGAACCCCGCTTGATGATTTTCAAGTCGGGGTTTAAATATATGTTTTAACCAGAGTCTCGAATTCTGGTTAGGGATTTTTTACAAAATATCCAGGATTGGTGTTGATTTGTGAAATACCAGATCCTTTTTGTAATTGATCCCAATAAGCGAATCGTGGTTGAGTTCCGGATCCGCCAGATCCTTCCAAGCCAGGTGTTGCATCTTTCCAAAAAACTCCGTGGCTCAGTCGGGCGTCAGGAATAACAAATTCAGTGTAATTTCCTTTGTCAGTTCCTTTAACCCAGTGATTTACAATCCAGCCAGTTGTTTCGTTTTGGTCAGAATCGTAAAGCTCCAGTCCGAGCCAATTTTCGTGTCCGTCACCAGAAAGTTTTACAACATTTCCAGACGCTTCCACTTTGAGCGGGTTAGCTGGTGTTTCTTCCTCTGCCAAATTAATTTCCACCAGTGTCGTTTCATCAGCAACTGTCGTAAATTGTTTGGTTTGAGAAATCCAACCAGATTTTTCAACAGTTACTGAATGATTTCCGATGTTCAACCAGCTTATTCCTTCACCCCACGGTTGACCATTTAAACTAATGGTTGTGTGTTCCGGAGTGATTACTAAGTTGACCCAGGAGTCAGTAGTTGGTGTTGGTTGATTCCAATCAAATATGAACCAATTTTTGTAATCTATATTTGTTTCAAATGCAACACCAGAAATCATTTCCGGGTGACAGTCACTGTCTTTGTCGTACCAGTGACCAGGATTGTCGACCAATGTGAATCTTCCGTAATCGGTGCAAGGTAGATTGTTTAGATAATATTTATACCAATCACCTTCAACTTGCATTTCAGAAAAAAACACTTCAGTAATATTACACAAACTGGCATCAAATTTTACTTTTTCCCAGCCCAATTTTGTAACATTGGCTGAAAAATATAAATAATCTCCGTCACTTTTTGTTTTCCAGCATTCTGGTATCGGTTCAGGTTCTTCCTCTACCAAATTAATTTTCACTAAAGTTGTCTCATTAGCAACCGTAGTAAACTGTTTCGTTTGAGAAATCCAACCAGATTTTTCAACAGTTACTGAATGTTGACCAATACTTAGCCATCTTACACCCTCGCCCCAAAGTTGATCATTTAAATTAATGGTTGTGTTTTCTGGTGTGACCACTAAGTTGACCCAGGAGTCGGTGGTTGGTGTACAATTGTGGTCTAACTGAATTCGAAAGTCGTGTGTCCAATTTCCTGGACCGACTTTTCGTGTTTCCAAAAATCCTAAATGATCTTCAGCTGTGGCGGACACAGTATAATCACCAGCTGGTAGATTCTCAATATGAACTGGAATATTTTTTTGCAAAGTCCCAGTCTGCAATCCATTATTAGGTCCTTTTACTTGGTAAGACGCAGTTTCAGGTCTTACAAGCAAAAGAGTTAGGCGACCAGTTGAGTCGGGTTCTGATTCTGACAAAACAACCAAAGTCGGATTAAAAGTCGTTGGTTGTTTTTTTAAAATTTCAAATGTTGTCACGAAATTTTGATAATTTTTCCGGCAAATTTTTAAATCGTAGAAACCCACCTCAAGTGTGTCGCGAAAAGACGGCTGATCGTCCAAAATGTAGCCAATTAAATTTCCGCTCACCCAAACTTCGGCTCCGTTTGTGGTTTCATTTTTATTAACCACAAGGTAACCGTATTGAGTGGAGTCAATGGTTGTTGTGTCCTGCGTAGTTGTGTCAGGTTCAGCAACAACAACAGAATCCAATTCGTAGTGGTACCAACCTGGACCTATTTGGCTAACATTGATATTTTTGAAACCAGATTTTTTAATTACACCAATAATTTTTTCTTCCAAAGAAACTTGGAAAGAATCAGGTGTAACCAATGAATCAGATCCGTAGAAAAATTTGGCGTTTTGCGGAAAAGTTGAAAAACGGGCTAAATTTTTTGCAGATTCATCAACTTTTTCAATTTTTTCTGGCTGATTTGGAGCTTTTTTTCCACAACCAACTACAACAAACAGAGAAATTGCCAAAATGGCAATTAAGACGAGATTTAAAAAATTTCGATTTAACATTTCAATACCTCCGTAAAGTTTATTTTTCGTTTCAGTTAATTATTTTTTAAAAATCAAAAGTTAAACTACAATATCCTGCCATTCTTGTTTGGATTTCAGCAAAGCTGTCATCTGTTTCAAGAACAGCACTACCAAAATGAAGTTTAACTTTTTTCCACGACAAACCTGTTCCGATTTTAACTCCGTAGGTCTGTAACGGATACTCAAGACTGTATTTCATCCGATTCAGTTCCTGTCCATAATATGCACCAGCTTCAATAAATATGGATTTAAAAACTGGAATTAAAAGAAATGTCTCTGCAAAAATATCTGTTACCGCAGAATCGTCGTAGTGTGGTAAAAGTCCACCACCAAAATAAACTGCAGTTCCAGAATTATTTAAATTGAATTTTAATCCCCCACCAACTCCTTGCAAATCACGCCAAGAATCAAAAAAATTAATTCCAGTGTAACCCGCGTAAATTTGGATTGGATGGGTTGTTTTCTTTTTTTCCAACTCATCCAGTTGATTTTTAATCTTCTGGATTTCTTTGTCGTGAGTCAAATCAACCTTAGCTTGCTTTTTTACTTCAACTTCTAAATCTTGCAAGCCACCTGTTAATTCTTCAATTTTTTCTGCGGTTTTATCAACTCGCAAAAAAACCAAAACTCCACGGCGAGGTCCAACTTTGCCGAAAAGGATTTCCACATATTTAGCGCTTTTGGGAAATTGCTTTTTAATTTCCGCACCAGCCTCAACACCTCTGAATCCAGCTAAACCGTAATTTACAATTTTGCTGAAAGCAGGTGAAAATTTTTCGTATTCTGTTGAGCGACCTTCCACAGAAATCGTAAAGCCACCACTTTGTGCTAGACTGTCAAATCTTGTCAAAATTGTGTCGTCTTTTATCTTTTTTAAAAAAGGCATTTCCTTTCTCCAAGATTTCCACGCCTCGTCTTGAATAAATACAGAATCAACAATTTGACTAAATCCTGTATTTATCAAAACAAAACTCAACATCAAAAATAAAAAAAATAACTTTTTCATTTTCAGTTCTCCTTAGTTAATAAATTGTGAAATATTTTTTATATTTATTATTTATTTCGTCACCACTACTCACAAAAATGAGTAGCAGGTGAAAAAATAAACACTAGAGCCTGTCCGCCGTAGTCCAGTAGTGTTTGTTAAGGGCGAAGGCGGGTTAGGCGATTAATAATAACTTTTTCCTGTTTCAAAAGTATTAAGTTCTGCTTCAGAAATTGTTAAAACATCTTCCCAAGCATTTTGATAACGCTCAAAAGCTGATTCAGTTGCAATCCATCTTTTTTCATTATTCCAAATCCAATAAACTTTATTTGAATCATTAGTTTTTAACATTGTTCCATCAGGATATTTTGACCAAGCGTAAAATTTTTCGTCAGTCGTTTCATATTGATTAACTTCTTCCCAAGAAACAGAAATAATTGGATGACTTTGATATCTTGCTAAAGCTTGCATATCAGAAATATGCATTTTTTGATTTTGAGAAATTACAAAAACTTTATTATCAGGCGCTTGTAAAAGCTTACCTTCTTTGTAATATTTAATATTATAACCAGCAATTTTTCCTGTCAAGTTGCCTTTTTTTTCAAACAAAGGTTGATTTTTGTAAGCTAAATAATTTTGATTTACGAAATAAGGATTCATTGCCCACTGGTGAAGAATAAATTCATCAATTCTACCAATTGAGAAAAATTTTCCATCTTCATTGTAGTCATTTCCAATTCTAAAACTTGAACAACCAGTTGCGTTATCATAATTATTTGTGTCAACGCGTTTTCCATCAATAAATAAATTCACTTCTCCATTAAATTTACCTTCCCAAGTTAAAGTAAGAAAATGCCATTCATTAGTTCCCCAATTTTTATTATCTAAAATATATTCAACAGATGGTAAATTTTCTAAATCATTTCCACCAGCCCAACCAATAATTTTTTTATTAAAATCATCATTTGAATCGCCAACTTCATAAGCTAATTTGTAACGATTATCATTTGTTTGCCAAATCACAGAACTTTTATCAAATTTATCAAAAGCAATCCAAGCAGTTACTGACCCAAAACCAGAATTAAAAGTTTTGTCGCAAGTGTACTGCAAATAACTTTTAGCTGAATTAATTTTTAAAGCATTATTTACAAAACCTTTTTGGTTAAAATCCAAAGCCCAAGCGTCTTTTATTTTGCTTGGATTTAAACCATTAATATTTTTCCAATAATTATCAAAAAGCAAAGCAAAATAATTTTGATAAACAGTTAGTTGTGGTTTTGTTCCAGTTGTTTTAAAACTACCAGATTTTTCCAAGCGCTGATCATTTAAATCAAGAGCAACGATTGTATAATAATAAGTTGTGTTAGAATCTAAAACTTTTAAAGTTGCAGAATGATTTTTTGTGGACGCGCTTGTTTCAACTAAAGTTCCGTTATTGTGCGTGTCAAGTCCGTAATAAATTTTAGTTGGCGCGCTTAATCTAGTTTGCCAAGTAATTTTAGCTCCTTGATTGTATTCTTTAATTTCAATATTATCAATTCGTTGATAATTTGAAGCTTCAGCTTGTCCAATTTTTATTGGAGTAAAAGCAAATCCTACTGCTAGAATTAAAATTACGATTGTGAATTTTGTATTAAAATTTTTCATAAATTTTTTATTATTTTTTTTACCCCTGTGAAATAATTCCGAGAATTCGGGATTCCAGCTTTGCTGGATTTAACAGGGTAAATTAATTATTAAAATTATTATAAATATTATTTTCTAATTTTTTATTTATTTTATAAAATATATTAGCTAAACTTAAAATTAATCCAATCACTAAACCAAAAAATATATTTAAAATAATATTCGGACGCGCGGGATAATTTGAAGTTAAAGGTTCATTTACAATTTTAATAACAACGCTTGAACCACTTCCGTGATATTCATTTGAATCATTTATTAAAATAAAAGCTACTGCATTTGCAATTTTGTTTGATTGAATTTTATTTTTATCAAAAACATCAACTCTTAAAATGCTACTTTCTTGTAAAAGATTTGCGCTAATTTTTTTGTTCCAAACTGTTCTTAAATCTTTTTCATTTTTTGGCAGTTTGTTTTTATCAATATTAAAATTAGTATTTAAAACTTTACTTAAAAATGATTTTGTTTTAATCACAGATATTAAAGTTTGGGCTAATTTTTCAGAAGCGCGAGCAGATTGATACGAATCCATATTAGCAGATTGCTTTTGAATAATCAATAAATCAACGCGAGTTCTGTATTCTAGAGGTTTAATTAATGACAAAATTAATGACAAAACAACCATTATTAATGTTGTAACTATAATTGTTTGCCAGTGATTTTTTATTGTATTTAAGTAATTCATAAAGAGTATTTAACTAAAATTAGCCAAAAATTGTGGAATTAATTATGTTTTCCACAGGTGATTTGTTAATTTAATATATTATCATATTATTAAAAAAATGTCAAGAAAATAAAAAATCCATACAATGAAATATAGACTTTTTATAAAATTTTTTAGAATGGCAATATTTACTTTGTCAAAATTTCACTTCCTTTTTCAGTTACTAAAATTGTGTGTTCAAAATGCGCAGCTAAGGAATTGTCTTCGGTTTTAAACGCGTTAGTTTTTTTATCAACAACAACATCTGGATTCCCAGCTGTAACCATTGGCTCAATTGCTAAAGTCATTCCTGATTTTAAAATCGGACCAGTTCCTTTTTTCCCAAAATTTGGAATTTGTGGAGGCTCGTGCAATTTTTTTCCAACCCCGTGCCCAACTAATTCATAAACCACGCTAAATTTATTTTTTTCAACAAATCTTTGAATTTCATAAGAAATATTACCTAAATAAATTCCTGGTTTTATTTTTTTAATTGCTAAATCCAAAGATTTTTTAGTTACACTCAGAAGTTTTTTTGTTGAATGAGAAATTTTTCCAATTGAAACTGTTTTTGCCATATCTGTAATCATTCCATTCCCTCCTTCGCCAAGCCTGCCTGACGGCAAGGCAGGGCTACAGCGGGCAGGTTTTGCAGGATATCTTAATCCAATATCAATACTTAAAATATCTCCATCTTGTAAAATGCGATTTGGAATTGCTGGCGCGTGCACAACTTCATTATTAATACAAGTACAAATCGCTGTTGGAAATCCTTGATAACCTTTAAATATTGGCCAACCATTTATTTTTTTTATTTCTTTTTCCGCTAATTCATTTAGTTCTTTTGTGCCAACACCAATATCAGCTTTTTTAATAAGCAAATTTAAAATTCGCGCTAAATGTTTTCCGCATTCTCGCATTATTTCAATTTCTTTTGGGGTTTTTATGATAATCATTTTTTTCTTAATGTCATCCCGAGTTTTGATAGAATTTTTTAGGATTGGGTCAAGGCGATGGGATCCCGTTTTTATACAAATAATTCTAATTTAAACCAACACTGCGAATTTTTAATTATTTATTTTTATCTAATATTAATTTAAAAAATAGTTTTCCACAGTTTCGGGCTTGACTTCTTCTTCTTTTGCTAGACTTAAAATTGATTAAAATAATTCACAATTAAATTTAATTTAAATGGAGGAAGTTAAGATGAAAAAAGGATGTTTAATTATTTTGATTATATTTATAATCAATCTTACAATTGGTGGTTTTGCCACAGAATATATAGTTGAATTTTGGGGATCTGTTGTTAAAGAACAACCAGTTGATGTTCCTTTTGCTCCGTGCGTTGTAGCAGGATTATTTTTAGGAGAAGCAACTATCCCGTTGGCAGCCTTAACTTGGATTTTATCGTTTGTTGTAGATCGCCCAACGAAATAGAAATAAATTTTACAACATCAAATACTCAAAGTCCTCAATTTTTTAGGGGACTTTTTTATTTTCAAAAAATAATCAAGCACGCGAATTTCCAGAAGCGAAAAAGTAAATGATTTTACTTTTGAGACAGAATAAACCAGAATTTAAATTCGCGTCAATTTTAGGTAATTCTGGAAATTCGCGTTCTATTTTATTTACTTAATTTTTCAATTTTTTAATCCCAAGCTAGAAAATATATCTCTCTTAACCTTCTCAATACTTTGCTCACCATTTATTTCAATTAACAAATTTTTATCACGATAATATTCAACAACTTCTTCTGTTTCAGTGTGATAAATTTTTAATCGTTTGCGAATTGAATCTTCTGTGTCATCTTCACGAATTTCTAATTTTCCACCGCATTTATCACAAATATTTTCTGTTTTAGGAGGATTAAATTTAATGTGATAAATCTCACCACATTTAGTGCAAGTTCTGCGACCAGACAAACGATAAATTGCTTCATCATCTGAAATATTAACTAAAATTACAGAAGAAATATTTGTGACTGTTTCAATAAATTTAGCTTGAATAATTATTCTAGGAAAACCATCAAAAATAAAACCATTTTTGCAGTCGTCTTTTTTTATTCTGTTTTTTGCTAATTTGTGCGCGATTGAATTTGGAACAAGCTGTCCTTTGTTCATAAATTCTTTTGCTTGTTTTCCAATCTCTGTTTTGTTTTCAATTTCATTTCGTAAAAGTTGACCAATTGAAATATTTGGAACAATTAATTTTTTAGATAAAAATTCAGCTTGTGTTCCTTTGCCAGATCCTTGTGGTCCAAGAATAATTATTTTATGGATTTTGTTTTTCATATAATTTATTTTAACATTTGCGTATTTAATTTGCAATAAAAAAACAGGCAAAATCAAAATGCCTTTTTTTATTCGCATTATTAGTTTAAATTAGCACTATTCGCATTTTACAGACCCTTCCGCCCCGACCCAATCCTAAAAACTCTGTCGGAATTCAGGATGACAAAATAAATAAAAATCAAAGTCCCTCATAATCTCTCATCACTAGTTGCGAATCAATTTGTCTAACAGTTTCTAAAACAACAGAAACAACAATCAAAAGTGAAGCTCCAGAAATCGCGATACTTTTGATATCTGTGATTGGTCCAATTAATAATGGTAAAACCGCAATCAAACCAAGCGACAAAGCGCCAGCTAACATTATTCTAATTGAAACCTTGCTTAAATAATCTGTTGTTTGTCTGCCTGGTCGAATTCCAGGAATAAATCCGCCTTGCTTTTGTAAATTTTCTGAAATTTGATTTGGATGAAAAATAACAGAAGTATAAAAATAAGTAAATCCAAAAACCAAAAAGAAATATAAAATTCCGTAAGCCCAACCACCTGGTTGTAAAATATGAGTTACAAATTGCGAAGCGTTGCGGATAAATTCTGATTTAGCGTTTACAAAAAATTGCGCAATTAAAGTTGGGAACATCACAATTGCAATCGCAAAAATAATTGGAATCATTCCTGCTTGATTAACTTTTAAAGGCAAATGTGTATCAAAACCGCCGTACATTCTGTTTCCTCTAACTCTTTTTGCGTAAGAAATTGGAATATTTCTTTGTCCTTCAGTAATTATTACAACACCAGCAACTGTTAAAACAGCGATTATTAAAAACGCAATGTAGCCTGGAGCTTTGCTCGGGTTTGTTGAAATATCAGTTAACATTCGCGGAACCGCAGTTGGAATTCCAGAAACAATTCCCGCAAAAATGATTAAAGAAATACCGTTGCCAATTTTCTTTTCAGAAATTAATTCACCAAGCCACATTAAAAATACTGTGCCAGCTGTTAAAATAATTATTGTTGATAAATATTGACCAGTGCCTAAATCTCCAATAATTCCGCCAGAGCTTTGCAGAATTTTTATCATACTGTAACCTTGAAGAATTGCTAAAGGAATTGTTAACATTCTTGTGTACTGATTAATTTTTTTCTGTCCGCTTTCACCTGATTTTGATAATTCTTCAAGAGCTGGAACAATCATTGTTAAAAGTTGAAAAATAATTGAAGCAGTAATATAAGGACCAATTCCTAAAGCAACAATTGAAAAATTACTCATTCCTCCACCTGAGAAAACATTTAATAAACCTAATAATTCATTTCTGTTAAATAAATCTTTTAATGCTTCCAAATCAACTCCTGGCATTGGGATTTGCGCTGCGATTCTAAAAACAATAAGTAATCCTAAAACAAACAGAATTGATCTGCGCAAATCGTGGTCTTTCCAAATTTGATGAATTTTAGAAATGAATTTCATATTTTACTTTATTTTTCCGCCAGCTTTTTCTATTTTTTCTTTTGCTGATTTTGAAAATTCACAATTTTCTATTTCTAATTTTATACTAATTTTTCCGTTACCCAAAATTTTAACTCCATTATTTATTTTATCAACTAATTTATTTTTTTTCAAAATTTCCGGGGTGATTTTGTCACCATCTTTAAATTTTTCATTTAAGATATCTAAATTTAAAATCTCTGGTTTTTTATTTCTTGATTTAAAACCTTTTAATTTGTGTGTGCTTTCAATTAATTGTCGCGCTCCTAATCTTTTCAAACCTGAAACACCAGAACGAGCTTTTTGTCCTTTTTGTCCTTTTCCAGAATAAGTTCCGCGTTTTCCACCGCGACCAATTGTTTTGCGCGATTTTGTGCTACCTTTGGCTGGTTTAATTGTGTGTAAAGATAAAGTCATAAAATTTTGTAATCTGTAATCCGTAATTTGTAACTTGTAAATTTATTTTAAATAATTACAAATTACAAGTTACTTTTTTTCTTTTGGTTTTTTCAAATTTTTTAACGCTTGATAAGTGCAAGCAACATTATTAATTTTATTTTTACTTCCCATCATTTTGCCAACAACATTTTCAATTCCAGCTAAATCCAAAACAACACGAATTGCTCCGCCAGCTTTTAACCCTGTTCCTTTTGGCGCTGGTTTTAACATTACGCAAGCTGCGTTAAATTTTTCTCTAATTTCGTGAGTGATTGTTCCATTAACAATTTGAATTTCAAACATTATTTTTTTAGCTTGTTCAACTGCTTTTGAAACTGCAATTGTAACATCTTTTCCTTTTGCAATTCCGTAGCCAATTTTGCCTTTTTTATTTCCAAGCACAACTAAAGCGCGGAAGTTTAATCTTTTTCCTCCACGGGTAACACGAGTTACACGCGCTAAATCAACCAACTTTTGTTCAAATTCTGGTTTTTCTCGTTTAAATTCTTTTTTATTATTTTTTCTCATAATTTATTTCTCCGCCTTCGCTTCTAAAAAATCCTACTGGACTACGGCGGATAAACTCTTGTGTTTAAAATTTAAAAAACATAGGAGCCTGTCCGCCGTAGCTAGAGTTTTTTTAGGATTGAAGGCGGAGGAGGATTAGGCGCAATTAAAATTTAAAACCTGCTTTACGAGCACCTTCTGCTACTGCTTTAACTCGTCCGTGATATTTATATTTTGATTTATCAAAAACACAAGTTTTTATTTTTTTTGCAATTGCTTTTTTTGCTAAAAGTTTTCCAACTTCAAAAGATATTAATATTTTATTAGTTAGTTTATTATTATTTTTTTTATTTTCAACTCCTTCCTTTCCCTGCCCGTCAGGCAGACGGGTTAATTTCTCAATTTCTTTTTTATTTATTTCTTTATCACTTGCGCTAACTAATGTTTTGCCTTTTTCATCATCAATTAATTGCGCTGAAATATTTTTTAAACTTCTAAATACGCTTAATCTTGGTTTTGTTGCTGTACCAAAAATTTGAGCTCTTACACGGGCTTTTCTTCTTTGCTGTTTTTTATTTTTTATTTTTTGTGGATTCATATTTTAAGTTGTAGCTCCTTTCGCTTGCTTCCCTGCTTTTCTGCGAATTACTTCATCAACATATTTAATTCCTTTTCCTTTGTAAGGTTCTGGTTTTTTAATTTTTCTAATTTGCGCTGAAGTCTCCCCAACTAAATATTTATCAAAACCTTTAACAATAATTATATTTTTTTCAACAGAAATGTCAATATTTTCTGGAATTTTAAAATTAACTTGATGCGAAAAACCCACATTTAAAATTAATTCTTGTCCTTTAACCACAGCTTTGTAACCAACTCCGTTAATTTCTAATTTTTTTTCAAATCCTTCTGTCACACCAATAATCATATTATTAATTAATTGTCTAAAAGTTCCCCAAACAGATTTTTCTTTTTTTACTTCTTTATTTTTTACATCAACTGTTAATTCTTTTTTATCATCTGAAAAAATTAGTTTAATTTCTGGAATTAATTTTTGTTTTAATTCTCCTTTTGGTCCTTTGACAACCACAAAATCAGCATCAATTTTTACATCAATTTTTTCTGGAATTAAAATTGGTTTTTTCCCGATTCTAGACATAAATTTATAATTTATCCGCCTTCGCCCCTAAAAAATCCTATTGGACTACGGCGGATACCTGTCTGCCGACAGGCAGGAACTCTTGTGTTTAAAATTTAAAAAACACAGGAGCTTGCCTCCTCCTTCGCTAAAGCTACGGCGGGACAGGCGCCGTAGCAATTAAAGAGTTGCTAGGGAGCGAAGGAGGGGAAGCGATTTAATAAATTTCACAAACTACTTCCCCACCTAAATTTTCTTTCTTAGCTTTCACATTTGTCATTAATCCTTTTGATGTTGAAATAATTGCAATACCGTAATTATTTAAAACTACTGGCAAATTATCTTTTGAAACATAAATTCTGCGACCTGGTTTTGAAATTCTTTTTATTTTGCTAATTTTAGGATTATTTCCATTGTAAAATAATTTAATTTTTAATTGATTAAATTTAGCATTTTTTTCTTGCGCGCTTTTTGCAACAATTTTTTTAGAAATTTGTGGTTCTATTTTTTCAACGTCTTTAATCCATTTTTCTGTTTCTAAAATTTTAGCAATATTAAATTTTAATTTTGAATACGGCAAAATCACCTCAAGTTTTTTAACTGCTTGAGCGTTTCTAATTCTTGTTAACATATCTGCGATTGGATCTGTGTACATAATTTTGTAATTTCTCCGCCTTCGCCCTTAAAAAATCCTTTAACACTACGGCGGATAAATTTTTAGTGTTTTTTTATAAAAAAGAATTAAGAGCCTGCCCGCGCCGGCTTGTCCGCCGTAGCCTTTGGCAAGGAGGAAGCTAGAGTTTTTTTAGAGTTGAAGCGAAGGAGGGTTAGGCGACTACCAACTTGATTTTTTAATTCCTGGAATTTCGCCTTTGTTTGCTAATTCTCTAAAGCAAATTCTACACAAACCAAAATCTCGCATAAAACCTCTGTTTCTACCACAACGCCAACAACGATTCACTTTTTGCGTTGTGAATTTTGGTTTTCTTTTTGATTTTGCGATTTGCGCTTTAGTTGCCATAAAAGTTTTTCTCCGCCTTCGTTCCCTAAAAATCCTACTGGACTACGGCGGATAAACTCTTGTGTTAAAAAAACACAGAAGCTTGCCCGCCGTAGCTGGGACTTTTAGGATTGAAGCGAAGGAGGGGAAGCTAAATTATTTCTGAAATGGAAACCCAAATAATTTTAATAATTCAAAACCTTGTTCTTTGTTTTTTGCTGTTGTTGTAATTGCTACTTCTAAGCCGTGAATTGTTTCAACTTTTGACATTTCAATTTCTGCAAAAGCAGTGTGGTCTTTAAATCCTATATTTAAATTACCTTGTTTGTCAATATTTTTTTGATTAATCCCTCTAAAATCTCTAACCCTTGGCAAAGTAACATTAATTAATTTATCAAAAAAATCATACATTCTATTTCCGCGCAATGTGACTTTTGCTCCAACAATATTTCCTTGTCTTGTTTTAAAAGCTGAAATTGCTTTTTTAGCTTTTGTAAAAATTGGTTTTTGTCCAGTAATTTTAGTTAAAGTTTTTTCAATTAATTCTAAATATTTATTTTCTCTTTTTGATGTTGAAATTCCTACATTTAAAGTTATTTTTTCTAATTTTGGAACAGCTAAATTATTTTTAAAACCAAACTTTTCCTTAAGCGCAGGAATAATCTCGACAGTAAATTTATTTTTTAGACGATTTGACATACAATATTATTGTTTATTATTTTTTATAATTTTACCCGAATTTTTATGAATTGTTTTATTCGGGTGGCTAGAAACTAGCTTTACATTTTTTACAAATTCTATTCTTTTTTTCACGAGAAATATCTGATTTTCCTTCTTGCAATTTAAATCCTACTCTAGTTGGTTTTCCGCATTTTGGACAAATTAATTGCACATTTGAAATATTCATTGGAGCTGGAAACATAATTCTTTGTCCTTTTTCACCTGATTTTTTTGGTCGCAAATGTTTGTATCTTAAATTTAAACCTTCAACAACAACTTTAAGATCTTTTCCTGAGTGAGTTTTAACTGATTTGGAAGGATGCAACACAGTTAAAACTTTCCCAGTTTTACCTTGGTCTTTACCTGTTAATATTTTTATTGTGTCATTTTTTTTAATTTTCATATTTTTAAAGTACCTCTGGCGCTAACGAAATAATTTTATTAAATCCTTTTGCGCGGAGTTCTCTTGCAACTGGACCAAAAATTCTTGTTGCTTTTGGTTCTTTTGTTTTTGGGTCAACAACTACGCCTGCGTTTTCATCAAAACGAATATAAATTCCAGATTTTCTGCGAGTTTCTTTTTTTGTTCTAACAAGCACTGCTTTAACAACATCACCTTTTTTAATTTGTCCGTGTGGAACAACTTCTTTAACAGCGCAAGTTACAATGTCTCCAATTCTAGCAAATCTTTTTTTGTAACCGCCAGTAACTCTAATAACCTGGAGTTTTTTAGCTCCGGAATTATCTGCTAGTTTCATTGTTGACATTAGTTGTAACATAAAAATTAATTTTTAATTTTCCACCTTTTGCCTTTTGACAACGGTTTACATTCAACAAAATTTACTTTATCATTAATTTTACATTTATTATTTTTATCGTGAACTTTATAATTTTTTGAAACAGTATATCTTTTTTTATATTTTGGATGAATTTTTGTGCGGTCAACTTTAACAACAATGGTTTTATCCATTTTATCCGAAATAACGATTCCTGTGAAGGCGCGTTTTATTGTTTTTTTATTTTCTTTCATAAAATTTTATAAATAAAATTATTTAGTTTTTTCTTTTAAAATAGTTTGTATTTGCGCGATTAATTTTTTAGTTGTGCCAACATCACTAACTTTTTTTAATTGTCTTTGCGCAACTTTAAATCTCATCTCGCGTAATTTTTCTTGAGACTCAGTTAGTAATGTTTTTAATTCATTTTCTGATTTTAATTTTAGTTCTTTAATTTTCATAAAATTATTTTCCAACCACCTTACATTTTACAGGTAACTTGTGAGCAGCTGATGTTAAAGCTTCACGAGCTTTGTGTTCTGGAATTCCATCAATTTCAAACATTATTGCTCCTGGTTTTACAACTGTGACAAAATGATCTGGAGCGCCTTTTCCTTTTCCCATTTTCATTTCATTTCCGTGAAAAGTCACAGGTTTGTCTGGAAAAAGTCTAATCCAAATTTTTCCGCCTTTTCTTGTGTGCCTAACAATCACGCGTCGAGTTGCTTCAATTTGTCTTGAAGTTACCCAAGAAGCTGTTAATGCTTTTAAACCAAAACTGCCAAAATCAACTTTTGTTAAACGCGACGCCTGACTGCCAGAAGTACCAGCTTGTAAGTGCCATTTTCTGTGTTTTGTTTTTTTTGGTGCTAACATAATTTTTTATAGTTTATCCGCCTTCGCCCCTAATCCCGAGTACTCGGGACTACTGGACTACGGCGGATACCTGTCTGCCGACAGGCAGGAACTCTTGTGTTAAAAAAGCACAGGAGCTTGCCCGCCGTAGCTAGGACTTTTAGGGTTGAAGCGAAGGAGGGTTAAACAAATTTTTCACCTTTATAAATCCAAATCTTAACTCCAATTGCTCCGTAAGTTGTGCGAGCTGTTGCTGTTCCATAATCAATATCAGCGCGCAAAGTGTGCAAAGGAATTTTTCCTTGAGTTAATTTTTCAGTGCGAGCAATTTCTACTCCGCCTAATCTTCCAGCGCAATGAACTTTCACACCTTGCGCACCAGCTTTTATAATTGCTTCAATATTTCTTTTCATTGAACGACGGTACGGAATTCTTTTTTCTAATTCAAGAGCAATATTTTGCGCCATTATTTGCGCGCAAAGTTGTGGCTTGTTAACTTCTTTTATATTAATTTGTAGTTTGATTTTTTTATTTTTTATAATTTTTTTTAATAAATAATTTTTAATTTCTTCAACTCCAACTCCGCCTCGCCCAATAATAATTCCTGGTTTTGATGAATGCAAAATTATATTAATGTTGTCGGGTGATCTTTCAATTTCAACACTTTTTAAACTGCAGTCCCTAAGTTTACTATTTAAATATTCTCTCAATTTTGTATCTTGTTCAAGTTGTCGCGCAAAAGCAGGTCCACGCTTAAACCAGCGAGAAGCCCAATTTTCGCTTAAACCAATTCTGAAAATTTTAGGATTTACTTTGTGACCCATAAAAATAAAATTTTATATTGATTTTCTTCTAAACATTTTTTTCAAAGCGCCACCTTTGCTTTTTTTACGAACAGTGTCTAAATGTTGCTTTCCTCTATCAGATCCTTCTCGTCTAACATCTTTAATTTCTTTTTTATATTCTTCTTCTTTTAATTTTTTAATTTTAGGTTCTAATTTGGTCTCTTGTTTCTCTAATTCTTTAACTTCATCTAAAGATTTTACTATTTTTATATTTTTATCAATTTTTTTCTTGTCTTTTTTATCTTTTTTAATATCAGATTTATCAGCTTTTACCTGCCTGTCTGGCAGGTGGACCTGTGATTTATTAGTGTCTTTCTCTTCCAAAATTATTGAAATGTGACTTGTCCTTTTGTTAATTGCTGAAGCTCTTCCAAATGCTCTTGGTTGCCACCTTTTTAAAACAGGACCTTCATCAACTTTTAATTCTGAAATATATAAATTATTTTCTGCTAATTTAAAATTATTTTTTGCATTTGCAATCGCGCTGTTTAATAATTTCAACATTGAATCAGCTACTTTTTTGTTTATAAATTTTAACTGATTTTGCGCGACTTCAACATCTAGCCCCCGAATTAAATCGGCCACTAATCTAACTTTGCGAGGTGATATTCTTAAATGTCGTAATTTTGCAGAAACTTTCATAATTTTTTCCCGGGTACTCGGGATTACTTTTTTTCTTTTGATTTTTTTTCAACTTCTTTTTGTTTTTTACCGCCGTGTTTAACAAATTTGCGAGTGGGAGAAAATTCACCAAGTTTGTGACCAACCATATCTTCAACAACAAAAACTGGAATGTGAATTTTACCATTGTGAACTCCAAATGTAAAACCAACCATTTCAGGCGTGATTGTTGAATTTCTTGCCCAAGTTTTAATCACAATTTTGTCACCAATCTTAAGCTTGCCGACTTTTTTCATCAGTTTTGCGTCAATGTATGGCCCTTTTTTTAAACTTCTTGACATAAAATATTTAGCAACTTGTAATTCGTAACTAGTAACTTGTAAATTGATTTTTTATTTTTTAAAATAAAACAATTACGAGTTACAAATTACAGATTACTTGCGTTTCTTTCGTCTTTTAATAATTAATTTATCTGTCCATTTTTTCTTTCTTGTTTTTACTCCAAGAGATGGTTTTCCCCATTTTGTTTTAGGGTGTTTCATTCCAATTGGGTGTTTTCCTTCTCCGCCACCGTGAGGATGATCAACTGGGTTCATTGCTTTACCACGAACAGTTGGTTTAATTCCCATATGTCTTTTCCTTCCAGCTTTACCAATTCTAACTAATTTTGCTTCAGGATTTGAAACTTGTCCAATGGTCGCAAAGCATTCTTTTTTAAATAATTTAATTTCTCCCGAAGGAATTTTTAACTGAGCATATTTTCCTTCAACATTTTGTAAAACAATTCCTGTCCCAGCGCTTCTTGCGACTTTACCACCTCTGTTTGGCTCTACTTCAACATTGTACACCATACTTCCTTGTGGAATCAACTCTAAAGGCATTCTGTTTCCATTTTTAGCTTCTATTTTTTTGTCTGAACTCATCACAGTGTCATTAACTTTCATATCAACAGCAGCTAAAATATATGATTTTGTATTATCTTTGTATTTTATCAGCGCAATTCTAGCGTTACGATTTGGATCGTATTCAATTGCTTCAACAGTAGCTTGAACATCAAATTTTGTTCTTTTAAAATCAATTATTCTATAAATTTTTTTAGATCCGCCACCACGGTGCCTAACAGTAATTCTGCCTTGATTATTTCTTCCCGAATATTTTTTTAAACTTTTACACAATTGTTTTTCTCTTTTTTTATTTTTTGTTAAATCAGAAGAATCAACAACAGATGTTCTGCGTCGCGCTGGTGTTGTTGGTTTGTATAATTTAATAGGCATAAAAGTTTTTCCGCCTTCGCCCCTAATCCCGAGTACTCGGGACTACTGGACTACGGCGGATACCTGTCTAGCTGACAGGCAGGAACTCTTGTGTTTAAAATTTAAAAAACACAGGAGCTTGCCTCCTCCTTCGCTAAAGCTACGGCGGACAGGCGCCGTGGCAATTAAAGGGTCGCTAGGGAGCGAAGGAGGGGAAGCGACTAAACTCCTTCGTAAACATCTAATTTATCATTTTTTTGTAAAATAATTATTGCTTTTTTCCAATTTTTTAATTTACCAAATTTTCTTCCGTATCTTACCATTTTACCGCGCATATTTACAGTATTAATTTTAACTGGTTTTACACCATAAAGTGTTTCAATTGCTTTTTTAATTTCTGATTTATTTGATTTTATCGCAACTTCAAAAACATATTGATTAAACTCTCCTAAGGAAGATGCTTGTTCAGTAATTATTGGTCTGATTAAATTTTTGTAAGCGTTGCCGTGATATTTTGTTGCCAGACTTTTATTTTTTGGTAATTTAGTTTTTTTTAATATTTTTTTTTCTTCAACTTCAACTTCATCAAATTTTTTAATCTGTTTTTTAGCTGTGTCTGATTTTTTCTTTTTAAATTTATCAAAAATACTCATATTGTCATTTATCAAATATCAGTTATCAGTTGCTTTTGATAATTGATAAATGATACTTGATATTTTTATTTATTTTTTAAATATATTTTTTCAATTATTTCTAAACTTTTTTCAATAATTAATATTTTCTCAAACTTCAAAAGATCCAAAACATTTAAACTGTCTGCTGTTGTGATTTTAATTCCTTGCAAATTTTTTCCTGCGCTAAATATTTTTCTGTCTGCTTTTTCTAAAATAATTAATAATGATAATTTGTAATTTTTAATGTCAAAATTGCGCTTTCCCTCCTTCGCTCCCTGAGTGTCCTTTATCACTTCGGCGGGCAAGCTTTTAGTTTTTTTTGTTTTCTTTTCAATCTCTTTAATATTTATTATACTTTTTAAATTTTTCAAAATTTCAACAAATTCTTTTGTTTTACCTTCAGCTAAATTTAATTTGTCTAATAAAATAAATAAATTATTGTTTACTTTATCAGACAAACACATAAATAATGCTTTTGTTTTTTGTTTTTTATTAACTTTTTTAGAAAAGTTTCTGTCTTTTGTGGGTCCAAAAGTCACACCGCCCCCAACCCAAATTGGTGAACGACTTGAACCGTGTCTTGCGCGTCCAGTTCCTTTTTGTTTCCAAGGTTTTTTCCCACCACCGCGAACTTCACTTTTATCTTTTGTGTGAGCAATCGCAACTCTTGAATTTGCCATTTGCGCAACTGCGACTTGATGTACAACAGAATTTTTTATTTCAATTCCAAAAATTTTAGAATTTAATTCTAGTTCTTTTACTTTTTCTCCAAGTTGGTTGTAGATTTGTATTTTTTTCATGTTAGTCATCCTGATCCCGAGTGCTCGGGAGAAGGATCTGTTTTTTTAATTATTTATTTTATTAATTTTTGGCTAATTTTAGCTAATAATACGAATGGGCTTGACATTTTTTTAAAAATTTATTAAAATTTATATAAAATAATTTACAATTTAATTAACTAAAATGGAGGCAAAAAAATGGAATTAAAAGTTCGGGCAATAAAGCCTGATGATTTTAAAGAATTTAAAGAAATTTTTTCCGACAAAAAAGCAGATTACGATAATTGTTTGTTTTGTAATGAGAAAGCTACTAAAGTTACAGAATCTGCTGATAAAACTATTCAAATTCGTAGTTGCGACGAAAAAAAATGTCTAAAAATAGCTTTAAATTTTGTTTCAAAATATTCAATCTAAAAATTAATAAACTGTTTCTCTTACTCATTTCATTATTCTGCCGAGCAGGATTTGAAATGAGTTTTTTATTTTGAAAAAATTTATTTTAAAAAAAATTTATATCTTATATCTTATATTTTATATTCTATATTATTTGTTTTCTTCAACTTTTTTTTCAGTTTCCTTATTTTCTGCTTTCTCAATTTTTTTATCAGAGTTTATCTGCTTTTCATCAGTATTTTTATCAGTGATTTTCAACTCCCCTTCCCCTTGAATTAAAACTAAACTATTTCTCGCTCCCGGAACAGCGCCTTTAACATACAAAATATTTTTTTCTTTATCAATTTTTATTATTTCTAAATTTTTAACAGTAATTTGCTCTGAACCCATATGACCTGGCATTTTTTTTCCTTTAAAAACTCTTGCTGGATCAGTGGCGCCAATTGAACCACCTAATCTTAATTGATCTTTGTGTCCGTGGCTTGCTGGACTTCCGTGAAAACCATGGCGTCTTACAACACCTTGAAAACCTTTACCTTTTGAAACACCTGTTATTTTAATTTTATCTTTAATTTCAAAAGTTTCTACTGTAATTTTGTCCCCGCGTTTTAGTTTGTTGGCTCCATCGCTCTGCGTGGAACCTTCTTGTTCAGTTTTAGGATTTAATCTAAATTCTTTAAGCCAACGAAAATTTTCTAAATCTTTTAAGTGTCCTTTTACTGCTTTTGACAAACTTTTCTTTTTATCAAATCCAATTTGCACTGCTGAATATTTATCTTTGCTGTCTTTTTTTTTAACTTGAGTAATTAAACACGGACCAGCATTAACAAGAGTGACAGGAATAACTTCACCTTTTTCATTAAAAATTTGTGACATTTCTAATTTTTTTCCTAAAATAAATTTCATAAAATAAAAACTGGTTACTAAAAACCAGACTAAAAAAATAAATAGTATTTTAATTTTATTTTCTTAATTTGATTTACCCTGTTAATTTAGGGTTAATTAATCTTTTTTAATCATTTCAACGATATTGTGAACTGTCCCCGCCTAAATTTTTTTTCAAAAAACTTGGGCGGGCATCATTCATTTTATCTAAATGATATATAAAATTGCATTTTTGTTTACATTTTAATCTCAATATCAACACCACTTGGTAAGCTAAGATTTGATAATTGATCAATTGTTTTAGCGGTTGGATTAAAAATATCAATTAATCTTTTGTGAATTCTCATTTCAAATTGTTCGCGAGCGTCTTTGTGCACAAATGTTGAACGATTAACAGTGTATTTTTTTGTTTCAGTTGGCAAAGGCACTGGGCCTTTAACTTCAACACCTGTTTTTTTAACATTTTCAATAATTGTTCGCACAGCTTGATCAATAACTTTGTGATCGTAGGCGCGAACTTTAATGCGAACTCTTTGTTTAAATTCTTCTTCTGGTTTTGAATTGTTTTGACTTTCGTCTTTTTTAATTTTGTCTGGCATTTAATTTTTAAATTGTTGCTAATTCTTGTTTTAAAAAATCTAAAGTTTGTGTTTGTTTTTTAGTTTGCTTTCCAGGAATTTTTTTAATAGCTTCTATTATTAATAAAATAACTTCTTTTAATTTATTTCTGTCTTTAATAACTCCACTTTCTATTAATTCCTGTAGTTTATTTAATTTTTTGTCAAGATAATCTTTTGTCACAATTTCGCCACTTAAACCAGCTGAAAAGTTGTTAAATTCTTCTTTAAAAGTATCCTTGGTCACTGTTACTTCTTTTAAGTCTTCTATTTTTTTATCCATTCTTTTTTCTAAACTTTCTAAATCATCTTTAGTTGCTAAAACAGGAAACAAAACTTCTTCAGCAAATTGTCCCAAAATTTCTAAAGTTAATGGTTTTTGTAATTCTTTTTTGTTTGACATTTAATTTTTATTTTAATTTCCCAATTTTATCTCCAATATTTCTGCGTTTAATCCGCGAGTTTAGAAACAAAATTAGAAATCCCGATTTAAAAAACCGAGATTTCGTAAACTTATTTTATAATTTTAGTAACAACACCAGCGCCAACAGTGTGACCGCCTTCACGAATCGCAAATTTAAGTTTTTCTTCCAAAGCAATTGGTTGAATTAATTTAACTTTTAAATTAACAGTGTCGCCCGGCATTACCATTTCTGTTCCTTCTGGCAATTCAATATCACCGGTTACATCAGTTGTTCTAATATAAAATTGCGGTTTGTATCCTTTCATAAAAGGAGTGTGTCGTCCGCCTTCTTCTTTTGTTAAAATATAAATTTCAGCTTCAAATTCAGTGTGTGGAGTAATTGATCCTGGTTTTGCTAAAACTTGTCCGCGTAAAATATCTTCTTTTTTAGTTCCACGAAGTAAAATTCCAGCGTTGTCACCAGCTCTGCCTTCATCAAGTGACTTGTTAAACATTTCAATTCCAGTTACAACAGTTTTTGCTGTGTCTTTTAAACCAACAATTTCAATTTCATCATTTAATTTAACAATTCCTCTTTCAATTCTACCAGTTGAAACAGTTCCACGACCTTCAATTGAGAAAACATCTTCAACAGGCATTAAGAAAGGTTTTTCAGTGTCTCGTTTTGGTTCTGGAATGTAAGAATCAAGTTTGTCCATTAATTCCAAAATTGATTTGTAATTTTCATCATCTTTGTTTCCAGCTTGAGCTGCTTCTAAAGCTTTAAGAGCAGATCCTTTAATAAATGGGATTTCGTCACCTGGAAATTCATATTTTTTTAAAAGATCTTTGATTTCTTCTTCAACTAAATCAATTAATTCAGGATCATCAACTTGATCTGTTTTGTTTAAATAAACAACAATTGAAGGAACACCAACTTGGCGAGCAAGTAAAATGTGTTCACGAGTTTGAGGCATTGGACCGTCAGCAGCAGACACAACTAAAATTGCACCATCCATTTGAGCAGCGCCGGTAATCATATTTTTAATGTAATCTGCGTGACCTGGACAATCAATGTGAGCGTAGTGTCGTTTGTCAGTTTCGTATTCAACATGAGCTGTGTTAATTGTAATTCCACGAGCTTTTTCTTCAGGCGCGTTGTCGATTTCATTTAGACTTTTATTTTGCGCAGTTTTACCTTCAGCATTAAGAACTGCAAGGATTGCCGCAGTTAAAGTTGTTTTACCGTGATCAACATGACCAATTGTGCCAATGTTAACATGCGGTTTTGTTCGTTCGAATTTTTCAGCCATTTTATTTATGATTTGCTAACAACCTTTCCCTAAAGGGAAAGTTTTCTCCAGTTGTTAGAGTTAATTTTTTTATTAATTAAATTTTAACAGATGCTAAAAATAATGTCAAACAACAAACCCAAAGTTCAAAGTTAAAAGCTCAAAAAAATATCAAATACTAAATATTAAATTTTTAAATAAAATTTTTTCTAAAAGAACAAGGAGCCTGTCCGCCGTAGCTAGAGTTTTTTAGGATTGGGGGCGTAGGCGGATTAGGCGATTAATAAACTGCTTCTTCCTCAAATTCATTTTCTATTTCTTCATCATTATTTTCATCAATATCTTTTTCATCAAACGAAACATCAATAATTGGTTTTTCTTCTGTTCTAAAAAAATCTGAGGCTGTTACATCTGGTGGAGGTGGAATATCTTCGTATTTAATTGGTTCTGTTTCAGAATTGTCTTTTAAATTATCAAATTTTAAATCATTGTTTTTTATTTCATCTGCGTCCAAATCATATTTAGGTGCAGTAAAATCCTCTTCCTCTTCCTCATCTTCATTTTCATTTTCGTAATCATCTTCTTCCCAATTATTATTTTTAAAATCTTTTTTTTCATCTTCATCTTCCCAAGGTCTGTAATCTAATTCAGGTTTATCAAATTCAGATTTAAATGGATCTTCAATTTCTAATTCGTCTTCTTGTTCTGGATGTTCTTGTTTCCAAATTGAAATATCACGATCAATTTGGTTTAACATTTCTTTTTCGTTTAAATTTTTAATATTGTCCGCATTTTCAATAATTTTTTCATAATCTGAAAAAGGCATTAAAACTAAATTTGTATTATTGTTTTCATCCACAATAATAATTTTGTCATTTGTTTTTTTAACTAAGTTGATGATTTTGTCTAGGTTCATAAAATTATTTTATTATTTTAAAAATTTCGAATTTTTCTTAAAAGATCGTGTGGACCGACTTTTACTAAAAAACAAATATTATTAATAACTTTAAAAATAAATCTGTAATTTCTGGTTACTCTGCCTTCCCAGGTATTAACAAGACCTTTTATTTTTTTAATTTGCAAAGATGGATGTCTGAAATTAACAGTAAATAAAGCCAATTGTTTTTTAGTCTGAATTTTAATTTCATTAGGTAATTTTAAAAAATCTTTATCAAAACTTTTTGTGGTTTTAATTTCCATATTTTAAAGAATCTAAATAATTGATTAATTCATCAGCACTTTTATAAGATTGCGAAACTCTGCCTACTTTTATATCTCTTTCTGATTCTCGCATTCCTGTTTGCCATTCTTCTGTCCAAAAATATTTTTGATCAGAATCAATTAATCCAGATTTACTAGCTGTTTCAATTTCTTCATTATTTAAACTTTTTGAATTTAAAATATTGTTATTAATAGTTTTAATTTTATTTTTAGCTAATTTTAATACTCTTTGTTCCTGATCATTTAGTTTTAATCCTGTTTTTTTTAAAAGTGATAATTTGAATTTAGCTAATTTATTCATTAATTTTTCTATTTCTTTAACTGTTTCCATTTCTATTGAAGTTTGAGAAGTTTGAATTGTGGTTGATTGTAAAGACATATTTTTTTTAATTTTATTTCCTGTGTTTATTTTATAAAAATATAAAAAATCTGTCAAATGCTTTATTCAACTAAGAACTAACAAATAAAATTTAACAAAATTTTATCTAACATTAGCCGTTTTAAAAAAGTCAAGTGCTAATAAAAAATAAATTAAATAATTAAAAAGGCTTTTTGATATTTTGCTTTTTATTTAGTTGAGTGTATAATAAAAATGAGGTGATAATAATTAAAAATAAAATTATGGAAAACAGAACACTTTATTTTGGCGACAATTTAGAAATTTTAAAAGAAAAAATTCCTGATGAAGTTTTTGATTTGATTTATCTTGATCCGCCTTTTAATTCCAATCGCAACTACAATGTCATTTTTAAAGAAGGACTGATGGATAGCGAAGCGCAAATTCAAGCATTTGAAGATTCTTGGCATTGGACACCAGAAACTAAAAAAACATTTGATTATTTGGTAAGAAAAACCAATGATGGAATTTCAAATTTAATGCAGGCTTTGGAAAAAATGATTGGCAATAATGATATGCTGGCGTATTTAACAATGATGACAGTGCGATTGATTGAATTGCATCGAGTTTTAAAAAAAACCGGCAGTTTATATTTACACTGCGACCCAACAGCAAGTCATTATTTAAAACTCGTTTTGGATGTGATTTTTGGAAAAGATAAATTTAGAAATGAGATAGTGTGGTGGTATCACGATCCTTCTGGTACAACTTTAAATAAGTTTAAAAGGAAGCATGATATAATATTCTTTTATACCAAATCCGATGATTATATTTTTAATGCAGATGCAGTTAGGACTCCTTATACAGAAAGCACTTTAAAGCAAGGTGAAAGAGGGACAATTTCTTTTGGAAGACCAACCAAAACTCATCCTCTAGGGAGAGTATGTGAAGATGTTTGGGAAATACCAATAATTAATTCTATGTCTAAAGAACGGCTTGGCTATCCTACCCAAAAACCAGAAATGCTTTTGGAAAGAGTTATCAGGGCATCATCAAAAGAAGGTGATTTAATTTTAGATCCATTTTGTGGTTGTGGCACAACTGTTTCTGTGGCAGAAAGATTAGACAGAAAGTGGGTTGGTATTGATATTACAATGTTAGCTATAAATCTTATTAAGAAAAGAATGAGAGAGCAGTTTGAAGATAAAAATATAAAAATAAATATTGATGGTTTGCCAAAAGATTTATCTGGTGCATTGGCTTTGGCAAAAAAGGATAGATTTGAATTTGAATATTGGGCATTAAGTTTAATTGATGCAATGCCAGCAAAAAGTAAAAGCAAAGAAAATATGCGAGGCGCTGACAAAGGTATTGACGGCACACTAGCACCAATTACCGGCGTTAAAAATGGCAATATGCAATATGGCAGAATTTTAATTCAAGTAAAAAGTGGTGGTGTAAAACGAAATGATATTGCCACACTCAAAGGAGATATTGAAAGAGAAAAAGCAATTGGTGGTGTTTTTGTCACTTTAGAAAAACCAAGTAAGCCAATGTTGGAAGAGGCAGTTTTATCCGGAGAATATACTGTTGAATTTTTTAAAGGTGAATTTCCTAAAGTACAAATTTTAACCATAGAAGAATTGTTGCACGGGAAAAAATTAAATTTGCCATTATGGTCAAAAGAATATCATAAAAAAGCAAAAAAAGTTGAAATTGAAAAAAATAAATTTCAGGTGGGATTGGGGGTGTAGTAATTGTGGATAACTCAACTTGACAAATTTTTTTAAAAAATTTATAATTATGTTGAAACCTATGCTCGTCTTCATTTTTAATTTGAGCATGGGTTTTTAAATTAAAAAGGCGACGATGCCGTTCGCCAATTTGCAAAAAATATATGCAGGATTTTTACAGAGGAGCGGACGCATTGTAAAATGCTATTTTTCCGCTTCTTTTTAATTTGTCAAAAGTCGTTTTAAATTAATATTTATTATTATGCCTGTATTAGGATAACAATAAATAAAATAAAAATATGGCTAAAAATAAAAAGCAAGGCACAAAGATAGCAATTACATTTCCTGATAAAATTCAGGTGGATTTAGTTCCAGCAAATGACTTAAAACTTTATGAAAGATTTCAATGGTTGATTGTTTTATTGGCGCCAATATCAGCTAGTTTTTTTACCGCATATTTTACAGATGTCAACAAGACGGATTCTTTATTGTGGAGTGCTATAATATTTGCGATAGTTTCAATAATTTTTATATTTTTTGCTTTTAGTCATCGTAAAAAAATATTTAACGGAAAAATATTGCGAGAAAAATCATTAGATGATTTTAATTAAAAAAATAATTAATTAAATTTAAAAATATATGCAAAAAAGAAAAGCAACTAAAACTCAAATTAAAAAAGAAAGAAATCCAAAAAAAGTTAAAAAAGTAATCAAACAAAAAGGATATCCGTCTGGTAAATTGCCAAAAACTAAAGTTTTACATCATCTTAAAACTGTTGCAATTGGCGGAAAAACAACAAAGAAAAATACAAGAATTGTTTCTGTTCGAAAACATAAAAAGATTCATAAAAATAGAAACAAAAGAGGAAAAATTTAATTTAAAAACCTCAGAGTTTTATTTCTGGGTTTTTTATTTTTAAAAAATTTAAAACATAAGTCAAATGCAATTTTTCAGTATTTGTGGTTTGAACAAAATGGCTCCACCCAAGAGGGACGGAGCCAACTCTAAAAGCCGTTCGGGATGACAGCTGTGCTTTATTTATTTTTTCCTTCCACAATTTCCTCTGCCACATTTTTCGGAACTTCTGCGTAGTGATGAAATTCCATTGTTGAAGTTCCACGGCCTTGAGTAATTGAACGCAAAGTTGTAACATATCCAAACATTTGAGCCAAAGGCACTTCCCCATCAATAACTTTTAAATTCCCGCGCTCTTTCATTTCATTAATTTTCGCGCGTCTAGAACTTAAATCACCAATCACATCACCCATATATTCTTCAGGCACAAGAACTTCAATTTTCATAATTGGTTCAAGCAAAATTGAACCCGCATTTTTAGCAGCTGCTTGAAAAGCAATTGAGCCCGCCATTTTAAACGCAATTTCAGAAGAATCAACTTCGTGAAAAGATCCATCAAACACACTTGCTTTAATATCTACCATTTGATAACCAGCAACAATTCCTCGGCTCATTGCTTCTTTAACGCCTTTTTGAATTGCTGGAATATATTCTTTTGGAATCACTCCGCCTTTAATTGCGTCAACAAATTCAAAATTTTCTGTTTTAAGAGATTGATCTTTAGAATCTTTTTCTTTTGGTTCAATTCTAAGCCAGCAGTGTCCATATTGTCCGCGTCCACCAGATTGTTTAATATATTTTCCTTCTGCTTCAGCTATTTTTTTAATTGTTTCTTTGTAAGCAACTTGCGGTTTGCCAACATTACATTCAACTTTAAATTCTCGTTTCATTCTTTCAACTAAAACATCTAAATGCAATTCTCCCATTCCCGAAATAATTGTTTCTAAAGTTTCTTCATCGGTTTTAATTTGAAAAGTTGGATCTTCTTGCGCTAATTTATTTAAAGCCAATCCCATTTTTTCTTGATCAGTTTTTGTTTTTGGTTCAACAACAACTGAAATTACTGGCACTGGAAAAATAATTTTTTCTAACACAACAGGACTATTTTCACTACAAATTGTGTCGCCAGTTGTTGTTTGTTTTAATCCAACAGCCGCGGCAATTTCACCAGAAAAAACTTCATCAACATCTTCTCGCGAGTTTGCGTGCATTCTTAAAATTCGTCCTAATCTTTCTTTTTTCCCAGTAGTTGTGTTTAAAATATAAGTTCCAGCTTTAATTGTTCCGGAGTAAACTCTAAAAAAAGCCAAACTGCCAACAAAAGGATCAGTTGCAATTTTAAAAGCTAAAGCAGAAAACGGTTCTTTGTCATCAGCTTTTCTAATTTCTTTTTGAGATTCCCTGTCCGCCGTAGCTTTAGCGAAGGAGGAATTTTTTGGATTAAAACCTTGAACAGACGGGACATCTAAAGGCGAAGGCAAAAAATCATTAACAGCGTCCAAAACAAACTGCACACCAATATTTTTTAAAGCAGAACCTGCTAAAACTAAATAAATATTATTTGATAAAGTTCCTTTTCTTAAACCTTTTTTAATTTCGTCAATATTTAATTCTTTTCCATTTAAAAATTTTTCTAACAAATCATCATCTTGTTCAGCGGCTTTTTCAATTAATTCTGCGCGATATTTTTCAGCCTGCTCTTTTAAATCAGCTGGGATTTCAATTTCATTAATTTCTTCGCCGTGCTCTCCTTTAAATTCAAAAGCTTTCATTTCTAAAATATGAATTACGCCTTTTAAATTTTCTTCAGCTCCAATTGGAATTGTATAAGCAATTGCGTTTGGATTTAATCTTTGTTTAATTGATTCAATACTCATTTTAAAATCCCCGCCCATTTTATCCATTTTATTAATAAAAGCGATTCTTGGAACTTTGTATTTATCAGCTTGACGCCAAACAGTTTCTGATTGTGGCTCAACACCTTGGGCTCCGTCAAAAACCGCAACTGCTCCGTCAAGCACACGCAAACTTCTTTCAACTTCTGCTGTAAAATCAACATGACCCGGAGTGTCAATAATGTTGTAGCAAAAATCTTTCCAAAAACAAGTTGTCGCTGCTGAAGTAATTGTAATTCCTCTTTCTTTTTCTTGTTCCATCCAATCCATTTCAGATTCACCTGTGTGAGTCTCGCCAATTTTGTGTTTTTTTCCAGTGTAAAATAAAACACGCTCTGTAAAAGTTGTTTTACCAGCATCAATGTGGGCTATTATTCCAATATTTCTAGTTTTTTCTAAAGTATATTTTCTTGGCATATTTTTTACCCAAACCTTGCAAAATGCGCAAAAGCTTTATTTGCTTCAGCCATTCTGTGAGTGTCTTCGCGTTTTTTAATTGCAGGTCCTTCACCTTTTGCAGATTGCATTAATACATCAGCCAACTTTGCGCACATTGGTTTTCCTTTTATTTTTTTAGCTGCGACAATTATCCACCTGCAAGCTAAAGTAAAACGGCGCTGTTCACGAACTGGAAAAGGAATTTGATAATTCGCGCCACCAACTCTTCTTCCGCAAATTTCAACTGTTGGTCCAACTTTTTTAATTGCTTGTTCAAAAATTTGAACACCTTCTTTTTTTGTTTTTTCTTTTATAATATCAAAAGCGCTGTAGATAATTTTTTGAGCTACAGTTTTTTTGCCTCGCTCCATAATATAATTAGTAAATTTTGCTACACTTAAATTATTATATTTTGGATCAGCAATGATTTTTCTTTTTGGCGCTTGTTTTCCTCGCATAAATTATTTTTTCTCTTTCTTTGCTCCATATAAACTTCTTGATTGTTTTCGACTTTCAACTCCTTGCGCGTCATATCTTCCACGCACAATGTGGTAACGCACACCTGGTAAATCTTTAACTCTTCCGCCACGAATCATCACAATTGAATGTTCTTGCAAATTATGTCCAACACCAGGAATGTAAGCCCAGACTTCGCGTCCGTTTGATAATCTAACTCGCGCAACTTTTCTTAAAGCTGAATTCGGTTTTTTAGGAGTTTTAGTTGTAACTTTAACACAAACTCCGCGTTTAAAACTAGAGCCTTTTTTTAAATCTCTTGATTTTCTTTTCATCACATTTAAAGTTGACCGTAAATCAGGTGATTTGGTTTTTTTAATTTTTGACTTTCGTCCTTTTTTAATTAATTGATTTATTGTGGGCATTTTTATTTCTCCGCCTTCGCCCCTAAAAAATCCTACTGGACTACGGCGCCTGTCCGCCGTAGCCTTGGCAAAGGAGGAGATAAACTCTTGTGTTAAATTATTTTAAATTATTGATATTAAAAAAACCATCTTTTGATGATTAAAAAATAATCTACATTAAGATTAAACTATTTTAAAAATTGTGTCAAATAAAAAAAGTAATCTGTAAATTGTAAATTGTAAAAAAATTCAACTACCAATAAATAAATTATAAATAAAATAAATTATTGGTGAGATTAAACGAAAAAGAAAGAATATAAAAAATAAAAGCAAAATGTATCCGTAGCGTTCTAAAAATGCGCGAATTTGAATACTAATTTCATTATCAGGTAAAAGCGAAAATAAAATTTTTGATCCGTCTAAAGGCGGAATCGGAACTAAATTAAAAACAGCAAGCAAAATATTTGCGTAGACTATAATTGATAAAATAAATGAAAAATCATTTAAAGGCAAAAATCTAATTAGCATTGCAAAAATAAAAGCCAGCAATAAATTAGAAACAGGACCAGCAGCCGCAACTAAACCAATATCTCGTTTTTGATTTTTTAAATTAAAAGGATTAAACGGAACTGGTTTTGCGTAAGCAAAAATAAAATTACCGCCAGAAACAAGCAAAAGAATTACAGGCAACAAAAAAGTGCCAAAAAAATCAATATGAGCTTTTGGATTTAAAGTCAACCGACCTGCATTTCGCGCTGTTGGATCGCCTAATTGATCAGCTGTCCACGCGTGAGCGTATTCGTGAATAATCGCAGACGGAATTATTATTAAGAAAAAAAATATTAATTGTGAAGGGTCCATAAATTATTTTAATTTCCAATTTCCAAGATACAATTTCCAAATAAATCTCAAAAATCAAATTCCAAAAAAATATTATAAAATAATAATTTAAATAAAATATTGGAAATTGAAATTTGGAACTTATTTGGAAATTGGAAATTGTATCTTGGAAATTTAAATCTTGACACTTTTATTTTATCATAGTAAAATAAAAATATCTAATTAAATTAGTTTTGAAAAAAGGATAAATTTTATGGCAACAGTATGCGACCTTTGCGGACGCGGTTCGCAAAAATCTCAAAAAAAATCTCATTCAAACATTAAAACGATTCGTCGTCAGTATTTGAATTTGCAAAAAAGAACAATTGATGGAAAGAAAAAAAATGTGTGCATTAAATGTATTCGCACAATGAAAAAGAATTTGAAAGTTTAAATTTTAAATAATTTTTAAATTTAAAAACAGGATTAAAACTGTTTTTTGTGTTTTTAAAAACCCCACAAAATTTAAATACCGCTGAAAATCAAGTCCAATATTTTTAACGGATCTACCAGATAATTTAACAAAATAAAATGAAAACACTTTAGAAGTTACACACTGGACTAACAATCGCTGGTGTTTGCTTGCTTAAATCCTGGTCAAACCAGAAACCTAAGCAAATATAAACCCCAAGCAGAAAAATTGAAGAAATGATTTAGGATATTTTTTCTGTGGGGCTAAATTTATTGTAGCATTTTTAATTAAAAAAGCAAAATAAAAACCACCCATTATTTATTCCTCGTGAGAATATTTAAATGGGCGGAGTTTAATCACAAATGGTGGTTTGCGATTAAAAATTTTGTCTTTTTTTTGGACGAAATAATCCTTTGTGGATAAGTTTTATTCTTTAATCCCGTCCAAATTTATATCATATAAAATTTTATCTTGAACTAAATTATATTTTAAAATTTCATTTTCAGAAAACCAAATTTTAATTTCTCGTTCAGCTTCTTCTGGAGATTCAGAAGCGTGGATTAAATTACGCACTGCTCTGTTGTCTAAATTAGCAATTTGATAAGAATCAATTGTAAAATCTCCGCGAAGCGTGCCAACATCAGATGAAAGAGGTTCTGTAGTACCAACAATTTTACGAATAATTCCACAAGCTTTATTTCCTTGCCAAATCATAACCACAATTGGTCCTGCAGTTAAAAAATCAACTAAAGCTTTTTGAATTTCTTTTCCATATTCACTAGCATTTTTTTTAACTGGTTCATTTTTTTGTTTTTTAATATCAATGGTTTTCTCGCCTACTTTTTGAAACCACTCGTCTTCTTTATAATAATGTTCAAAAGATTGTTCTGATGTTGCGATTATTATTTTAAGAGCGCAAAGTTTTAAACCAGTTTGCTCAAAGCGTTTGATAATTTCACCAATTAAAGAACGCTGAACTCCGTCAGGTTTTATTAAAACTAAACTTCTTTCGTATTTAGGGTGGAGCATATTTTTTTATGTGCTGATTCTAAAATAAATGACATCTCCATCTTTCACAATATAATCTTTCCCTTCTAAACGCACAAGCCCTTTTTCTTTTGCTTTTAATTCACTGCCCGAAAAAATAAAATCTTCATATTTACAAACTTCAGCGCGAATAAAACCTTTTTCAAAATCAGTATGAATTTTTCCAGCAGCTTGCGGGGCTTTAGTTCCTTGCTTAATTGTCCAAGCGCGAGTTTCATCTTGCCCGGTTGTTAAAAATGTGATTAAATTTAATAAATTATAACTTGCTTGAATTAATTTGTCTAATCCTGTTCGTTTTATTTTTAATTCTTTTAATTCTTCGTCAGATAACTCACCGTATTCAGATTCTAATTTTGCATTAATTAAAATTGTGTTTTTTAATTCCTGTTCACTGCTCACTAATAACTGACTTTTTATATTTCTTACAAAAATGATGGGTTTTAAAGTCAACAAATTTAAATCGCGAATTAATAATTCTTCTTCTTTATTTAATTTAATTTCATTTGCTAATTTTTCATTGTTTAAAGTTTCTTCTAAAATTTTTAATATTTCTAATAATTTTATCGCTTCAGCATTTCCTGATTTTGCTTCTTTACTAACTTTTTCTAATCTTTTTTCAACAGTTTGCAAATCAGCCATTATTAATTCAAAATGAATAATTGATTTGTCGCGTTCTGGATTAATTTCTCCTTCAATGTGTGTAATATTTTTATCTTCAAAATCTCTTAACACTTCAATAATCGCGTCAACTTCACGAATGTGAGATAAAAATTTATTTCCCAAACCCTCGCCTTTGTGCGCATTTTTAACCAGACCCGCAATGTCAACAAACTCAATTACTGTTGGAGTTATTTTTTTTGATTTATAAATTTCAGCTAACTTTTCTAATCGTTCATCAGGAACCTTAACAATTCCAATGTTTGGATCAATGGTGCAAAAAGGATAATTTTCAACATCAACTTGTTTTTTTGTTAATGCTTTAAATAGTGTAGATTTGCCAACATTTGGTAGACCAACAATTCCGACTTTCATTTTTTTTAAGCCTGCCTGCCCGCCGTAGCTTTAGCGAAGGAGGGTCCTGAGGAGGAACGACCAAAGATCCCATTGTTAAACAAAACTTTCAGGATTAATTAATTTTTTTTAAATCAAATAATTTTTTTTACTTTTTCAACAACTTGCGCAGGAGTTGAATTTGCTTTAACAATATAATCTTTTGCGCCTAATTCTTTTCCTTTTTTAATATCTTCTTCTTGCCCTAAATTTGTTAGCATAATAACTGGAATATTTTTTAATTTAGAATTTGCTTTTAACTCAGCTAAAATATCAAAACCATTTGTTTTTGGTAAAATAACATCAAGCAAAATTAAATCAGGCTTTTCTTTTTTAACTTTTTCTAAAACTTCTCCACCGTCTTCAACATTAACAACTTCAAATTTTTCCCGTTCTAATTTTGTCTGATACATTTCAGATAATATTTTTTCATCTTCAACTAAAAGAATTTTTTTAGGCATATGTTTTTAAAGATTAAAAAATTTTTTAGATTAATTTTATTTTATCCCCTTCTATTAATAAAGCTTGTTCATTTGTTAAAGGCATAATTTTGTTACTATATTTTTTCCTAAATTCATCAATAATCTTTTTTTCTTCATCTACATAATGTGGCGAAACAATGATGTCAGTTAGATTTAGGGCTGATAAATCTTTTAAGCCAACATCATTTTTATCAAATGGGCTGGCAATATCTATATTCGGTCCAGCCAATATACTTCCAGCACTTACTCCAACAAAAACTTTTCCTTTATTAACCATTTTTATAATTTTTTTATCAAACCCGCTTTCTCGTATTTTGTGCAATAAATAAAAAGTATTACCACCACAAACATAAATTACATCAATTTCTTTTAACTTAGTATTATCTGAATTTTTATCACAATTAAACTCTAAAATATTTTTTGATTGAATACCAAGATGTTCTAATTCTTTTTTGGAGGATTTAACATAACGCAATGCCCCATCTGATATTGCTGCTGTCGGGATAAATAAAACTTTAATTTGATTTGGTTCTTTGTTAACCAATCTTAAAAACTCCTGCACTATTTTAGGATTTACAAAAGCTGCCGATGTTAATAATAGTTTTTTCATATATTTTATAATCTAATTTCCTTTTCCAACCATGGAATATTTTCATTTTTTCTTTTCCAAAATAAATTTTCCCAAATGTAGTGAACTGCCAGCTGTTTGTATTCACCGAATTTTTCAAAATATTTTAATAATTTTTTAACTGGCACAGGGTTTTCTGGATTTTTATTGAAAAATAGTTTTGAATATATTTTTTGTTCCCACGGAGAAATATGGTTGAAAAAGTCCCAATGATGAAAAACATCAAACAAAATATACCAAACCGTTGCAGGACCAACTCCATATAATTTTAATAATTCTTGCATTTGTGTTTCCCTGTCTTTGATTCTTAATTCCATTTCATCTATTAATCCTTTTCCAAAATGCTCATCTATTTTTTTAATTGATTTATCTCTGTATCCCACTTTAAGTTTTCTTAAGTCATCAGTGGTTACTTTTTCCAAATCACCAGGATTCCAGAAACACCATAATTTTTTGTCATCAAACTCCAACAACTTGCCATAATTTTCAAGTAGCATCTGAAACATTTGAACCGATCTTTTAATAGGGGCGTTTTGCAAAACAATTCCAATAATTAAATATTCATACAGAGAACTTGGATGTCCTGGTCGCATTCCTTTCCATTTTTTAATAATATCTCCTAGAGTTTTATCATCTTTAAATTCTTTATAAAAATTTTTTAAATCTAAACACAAACTATATGAATATTTAATTTCTTTAATCAACGAATTAATAAATTCATTTGATAATTTACTTTTTGAATATATTTTTACTTCAATTACTGGATTACTAACCGTCCCCTTATCAACGAACTTAATTCCCAAAGGAGTCTTTTGCCAATTCCAAGTTTGCCAACGAATCCCGGGTTGCCAAAAATTATCACCAGAAGTAAAATGGTCTGGTTTATGAAAAGTTGAATCAAAAGCAAACGGCTTGGTTGGTTTGATTTTGATTGTTTTTTGAAGAGTTAGTTTCATTAACTTTTTTATAAAATACACTTTACTCTAAAAATTAAACAATATAAAAAATAAATAATTTTTATTCTTTCAAAATATTTTTTCTGGCTGGACGCTAAGCATCCTAATAGCCACGCTCAGCGTGGCTGCCGGACAGGGACTCGAACCCCGGTTACCAGGATCAAAACCTGGCGTCCTACCACTAGACGATCCGGCAAAATTACACCCTTAAATATTTTCCAATTGAGATAAAACTAGAAATTGTATTTAACACAATAATTACAATTAATTCAAATCCAAAAATATAAATAAAATGACCTGAAATATAAGACATTAAATTAAAATTAATATCAATAAAAAAATTGTAAAAAATTGGTTGCAAAACTCCGGCAATTAAATAAAAAATTATCCAAAAAATAACACTGCCAACAATTGCATAAAGCGCGCCTTCAAGTAAAAACGGCACTCTAATAAACCAATTTGACGCGCCAACTAATTTCATAATTCCAATTTCTTCACGGTGAGTGTAAATTCCAATTCTAATTGTATTAAAAACAACAAGCAACGCAATCAAAGCAAAAAAACCACTTACAATTAATCCAAATGTTTTAATTTTATTTCCAATATTTTCAAGTTTTTGAATTACTAATTTGTTATCGTCGTAATCAATATCTTGCGCAAGCTCGTCAATTTTATCTTTTTTTAAATTATTTAAAATTTCTGGATACAAATTAACATTTTCAGCTTTAATCGTCAAGGTTGGTCCCAAAGGATTTTCATTAAGTTCAATTAAAGATTCTTGAACAAGTTCGTTGTTTTCGTGAAATTTTTTAAATTTGCTTAAAGCTTGTTCTGCGGAAATAAATTTTACTTCTTTAACTTGATCGTATTTTTCAATATTTTGTTTTATTAATTTAACTTGTTGTTCTTCTGCGTTAGATTCAAAATATATTGAAATATCAATTTTATTTTTAATTGCCAAAATTGCGTTGTCTGTTGCCGCGTTTAAAACAATAAGTGAAGTTAAAGAAAATAAAGTTAAAATAATAATTGTAATTGTAACCAAAGACAGCCAGAAATTTCTGTAAAAATTTTGGAAAGAAAATTTAATAATTCTTGTTAAAGTTAGTAAAAACATATTTATTTTTTAAAGCTCCAAGATACAAGTTCCAAATCCCAAATAAATATCAAATTTCAATTTTCAGTATTTTATTAAAATTATATTTTTATAATATTTTTTTGTAATTTGATTTTTGGAATTTATTTGGAAATTGTTTTTTTGGAAATTGGAAATTTTAGAGTAGATATCTTCCTTTTTCCTGATCAGCAGACACAGTACCATTTTCTAAAGTAATCACGCGTTTATGCAAAGAATTTACAACTTCTCTGTCGTGCGTAACTAAAAGAATTGTTGTGCCAAACTCATTTATTTTTTGTAAAATATCAATAATATCTCGTGTGTTAATTGAATCTAAATTTCCAGTTGGCTCGTCAGCAATTAAAATTTTTGGCCTGTGAATTAATGCTCTGGCAATTGAAACTCGTTGTTGTTCCCCGCCAGATAATTCTTGCGGGTACCTGTTTGTTTTTTCTTCAAGCCCAACAATTTTTAAAACTTGCGGAACAATTTTTTCTATTTTTTTATTTGTGGAACCAGAAACTTCTAAAGCAAAAGCAACATTTTCAAACGCGGTTTTTTTTGGAAGTAATTTAAAATCCTGCCAAACTACACCAATTTGTCTTCGTAAAAGCGGAACATGTCTGCGTTTTATTTTTGTAATATCCCAACCGCCAACAATAATTTTCCCTTTAGAAATTGGTTCTTCTGAAATCAAAAGTCGCACAGCTGTTGTTTTGCCTGTGCCTGATTGACCAACTAAAAAAACAAACTCTCCTGGTTTAATATGGAACGAAGCATTTTTTAATGCATTTACATCGGGTTTATAAAATTTTGATACATTTCTAAATTGAATCATAAAATAATTTTCAGTAATCAATTTTCCCGCCTGCCAAATCTCACTGGCGGGCAGGCAATTTTCAAACAATTAATTAATTTTAAAATTTTCAAATATTTCTCTGAAAAGTTTTTACTATTTTTTATTTAAAGATGATGTTATTTTGTTAAAAATTAAACTTAAACTTGTTTTGTTTAATTTTGATTATATCTTATTTTATATTCCCCATCTCCATCTTGGTTTTTCGCCTTTTTTATAACATGTTATAAAAAGAGCTATAAAATCTAGGATTATTATTAAACTGTTTGTTATAATTTCTTTTCCTTGCATAATCCTTGTCCAAGCAAATACAAAGATTAGAATTGATAATAAAGTAATTGTAAATCCTTGCCAAGTACAAGGATACCACCCCCAACCATACCATTTTGCTTTAAACCAAAGTTTTTTATTTTTTTTCATATATTTTTTTAAAATTATTTAAGAATTGTTTAGAAATTGAGAACTGAAAATTGAAAATTGAAAATTTTTTAATCCCTTAATTTCTAATTTCTCAATTTCTCAATTTCTATTTTAATAAGACACAACTCTAACTCCTAAAACCCCTCCCCCTGGATTTCCAATTTTACTAAAAGCTGTTTTTGTTAAATCAACAATTCTGTTATCAACAAAAGGTCCTGTGGAAACTACTTTAACTTTAACACATTTTTGCAAATTATCTAAACGACAAACTTTAATAAAAGTTCCAATTTTGTAATTGTTTGACGCGCAGTTGTAAGCAGAACTTGGAGTTAACGCGTCTCCGTACCAACTTGCCCAAGCTTCAAATTCATTTGGAATTTCAAAAACAGCTAAAATCGCGTAAGGCAAATGAATCACAGCGCGAGTTAAATTATTTTCTAAATCATTTGTGCCAGGCAAAGGTTTCCATTTTTTTGATCCTCCGTCCCAAAAAAACATTTGTTTGCGAAGCATTTTTGTATTTTTAAATTCATCTTTTAATTCAGGATTTTTAATTGCCACAAAAAGTGGTTTGTTTAAAACACCAATTCTTGGATCTCCTAAAAAATCAAATTCCCAAGCAGATGAAACTCGTTTGTAATTTAACTCGTTTCCGAATTTGTCAACCACTGGTCCAACAGGCGCCCAGCTTTCATTTAATTCTCGTAAAACCGCAGTGGCAGACTGTGAAATTGCTTTGTCCACTACACCTAATTTAAATTCGTTGTCTCCTGCAACAACTGTGTAGCCTTTTAAAATTGTTGCTTCATCAATAAATAATTTCCACTCTCTTTTTGTCCAAGGTTCTGTTTGAGCCTCTACAAAATTAAAAGTTAAAAAAGTTAAAATTAATAAAATTAGTAGTAAAATTTTTCTTGACATAAAATTAGTTGTTATTTGATAATTGATATTTTTTATATTAAAATTAATTTACTTCCCCAATATTTTCTGCAATGATTTCTAAAGCTGCATTATGGAGTTTATTTCCAGAATTATTAGCACATAAATTTTTTAAAACAATAATTTTAAAACCCCGATCAAACGCATCGCGTGCAAAAGTCAAAACACAATTTTCAGTCTGGATTCCTCCTAAATAAATATCTGTAATTTTGTTTTCCTTTAAAATATTAAAAATTTTGTTATCAACAAAACTGCTGTAAGTATTTTTTACAAAAAGATTGTTTTGATTAATAAATTTTTTTATTTCATCAACTAAATCATATTCTGCTCGTTTCATAAAACTATGATAATTTAAATTTTTAACAAAATAACTGTCGGGTTTGTTTTTAAATTGAGTAAATAAAATAAGATCAAATTTATTTTTGTTTCTTTGAATAAAATTCTTAGTTCTTGCTGGCAGATGTTTTGTTCTCTTATCTATAAAACCTTTTTGCAAGTCAATAATTATTAAAGCTTTTTTCATATTTTTATTTTTCTAATTTTTATATTAAAATTAATTTAGTTGCGGGTGTAGTTCAGTGGCAGAACATGAGCTTCCCAAGCTTAAGACGGCAGTTCGATTCTGCTCACCCGCTTTTTGGCCGAAGTAGCTCAGTTGGTAGACCTGCCCGCCCTAGCCTGAGCCCTTTTAGCTCAATTGGTAGAGCAACGGTATCGTAAACCGTAGGTTGTCAGTTCGAATCTGACAAAGGGCTAAGGCGATGGCAGGCGGGGCAGTGCTTTCGTAAAGCAAAGGTCGTGAGTTCAATTCTCGCCTTCGGCTTTTTAAACTTTAATGCTTTTAAATAAAAATTTTAATCTAAAATTTTTTATTTAAAAGAACTAGAAGCCCGCCAGCCGAAGCAATAAAGGGTTGTTAAAGGCGAAGGCGGGTGAGCGATTACTGAAAAAAATATTCAAACCACAATTCTGGCATTGATTTGTTTTTTTGTGTTTTTGTATTTTCTTGTTTTTGTTCTGGAATAATTACAAGTTTTTCTCCGGGCTTTGCTAAACCTAATTTTTCCCTAGCTTGTTTTTCCACAAATTCTGTTTCAGAAAAAAAATCAATTAATTGACTTAATTCTTGATTTTGTTTTTCTAAAACAAAAATTTCATTTTCAAGTTCAAATGCTTTTTCTGTATTATTTTTTTGTTGATTTAAATTTTTAACAATAACACTAGCTAATAAAATAAAAATAATTAACAAACAAAAAATAGCTAATTTAGAAGATAATATTTTTTTAGCAGTATAATTCTGTTTCATATTTTAATTATATCACAAAAACACCAAAACATAAATTACTATTTTACTTTTTACATTTTATTTTAGCCCCCTTTAAGGGGGCTTCTGTTTGTTTTAACCTGACCCTTTAGGGTTAGGGGTTTAGAAAAAAAATTTTCTTTTTCAGCCTAGCCCTAAAAGGGCAAGGTTAATTTCTCAAGCCCTCTGAAGAGGGCTAATTTATTTTCAAAATTATTTTATTTATTAACCACCCCACAGCCCCTCCCTGCCTACCGGACAGGCAGGCTTGAAAATGAGGGGAGAAAATTTAATTCTAACCTAATTTTTTCACAAACTGCCTAGCTTGTTTTTTATTTTTAATTTTATTTACTAATTGTTTTTCTCTAATTTTATTTTTAATTTCTCCTATTTTTTTTCCAGGTTTTATTTTTAAAATCTGCATTATTTCATTTCCATTTAAAAAAGGAGCTGGCAAATTTTGCTTTTCTTTTTTCTCTTTTACTAATTTTTTCATTTTTTTAATTCTTGTAAGTAAAGCTAAAATTAAATCCACGCTTACTGGACCTGTTTTTGTGATTGTTGCCAAAGAATCAAGATAAGTTAATTTAATTAAATTTTTTCCAGGATATTTATCTGAAAAAAAATATTTTTCAATTGTAGTTGATTTTAATTTTGATGGGTGTCCGTGAATTAAAATCATATGTTTTTTAACAAGCCAAGAAATATTATCGCAACTAATTCCTAAATTTGGTGGTGAAGATAAAACTAATCGTTGACAAATTTTTTGAGTTAATTTTCCACCAACATTATCGTGGTTGCTAAAACGAATTCTGTCTGTTCCATCTTTTTCTGGAGTTTGGATTGTTGCTGGTTTCCCAATGTCGTGAAATAAAACACCTAAAATTAATTCTAATTTATTTTTATTTGTATTCATGTTTTTGTGTTGTACTGTTGTCGTATTTATTATTTTATCTAGTTCTTTTTCAAATTTTTTAAATTCAGGACTGTTTATTTTTTGTAAAGCTAAAATTGTGTGCTTCCAAACATCGCCTTCAGTGTGAAAATTTTTCGGTTGTTCGCATTTTTTCATTTTTAAAATTTCAGGCATTAAAATTTTAAACAAACCTAACTGGTCGTATAATTTTATAGCTTTTAAATGATTTTCTGAAAATGCTTTTAATATTTCTTTTGCAACAACTTCGCGCGGAGCAACAAAATCAGTAATTTTTTTAAATCCACCTCTAACTTTAACTTCACGAGTTTGCAAAAAATCATTTAAACGAGGCGCTAATTTTTTAAGCGCAATTTTAGTTTTGTTTTCAATTTTAAAATCAAGCTGACAAGCAAATCTAACTGCTCGCAAAATTCTTGTGTAATCTTCTTGCAATCTTTCTTCTGGTTTTCCAACGCATTTAATAATTTTTTTATTAATATCACTAACACCATCAAAAGGGTCAATAATTTGGAACTTGCCACAATTTTTTTTATGTTTTAAAACACAAGAGCCTGTCCGCCATAGTCCAGTAGGGGCGTTAGTGGCGAAGGCGGGAAGGCGTAACGCAACCGCGTTTATTGTAAAATCTCTGCGCAATAAATCTTTTTTAATGTTTAAATCTTTGTTAAATTTAATTTTGAAATCTTTGTAACCACCTTGACTTGTTGACATTTCACTACGCGGTAAAGCAATATCAAGTGGTTCAAAATTTGGGTCTTTTATTTTTTTTTCAGGTTTAAATTTTAACACACCAAAATTTTTTCCTAATTCTTCAACCCAACCTAATTTATTTAAAAAAAAATGTAAATTTTTAAACGAAATATTTCTAACCACGAAATCTAGATCTTTAATTTTATTTTTATCCTTGCCCGCCGTAGTCCAGTAGGATTTTTTAGGGGCGAAGGCGGGTAAAATAGAATCACGCACTGCCCCGCCAACTAAATAAATTTCAGCTTTAGAAAATTCTTTTTGCAATTTTTTAGCCCAATCTAAAACACCTTGTTTTTTTAAATCAATCAAAAGCGTTTTTAAATTATTATTTATTCTTTTATTATTTTGCATAATTTTATTTTGTGAGATGTTGTTTTTAAAAAAAACAATTTCACAAGATTAATTTTAGCTTAAAAAAAAAAGTTTAACAAGAAAAAGTTGATTTAATTTGAAAAATTTGATATATTTTAAAGAGTAGTTTATAATACGGGCATGTAGCTCAGCTGGTAAGAGCGCCACCCTTATAAGGTGGAGGTCCTGGGTTCAAGTCCCAGCGTGCCCACCATTCTTCGCTAATCAAAAAATAAATTTAATCTGCCGCGGTAGCTCAGTGGTAGAGCACAGGACTGAAAATCCTGGTGTCGGCAGTTCGATCCTGCCCCGCGGCACCAAAAAAAATTAATTTCCAATTTCCAAGAAACAATTTCCAAATAAATTCCAAATCTCAAATTTTAATTATAAATTTTTGGAAATTGGAGCTTGTATCTTGTATCTTCTCTAAATATGCCTCAAACTAAATCTGCAAAAAAAGCATTAAGACAAACCACAAAAAAAACTCAAAGAAATTTATTAGTTAAGAAAAATCTTAATTATCTTTTGCGTAATTTTAAAAAAGCTTTAGAAAATGACAACAATACTAAAATTGAAGAATTTTCTAAAAAATTAATTAAAAGTTTAGACAAAGCTACGCAAAAAAATGTGATTCATAAAAATGCTTCTGCGCGTAAAAAATCTAGAATAATGAAAAAGGTTAATCAAAATAAAAAATAATTTTAGTTTATTTAAATTTTAATTTTTATTTTAATTAAAAAATCCTCTCACAATACTGTGAGAGGATTTTTTTAATAATTCTTTTTTTAAATTTACTAAATTTTTAATTTTAATAAATTTAAGAAAAGAAAGGAACTGGCTATGTTTGAATTTCTCTGTTCCTCATTTCGGGTATGGTAATATTTTTAATCTCGGTTACCATTGTCCGAGTGTAAATGTGAAAGGGTAAGAAATGCCCTGGTCTTTTTGGCGGGGACCAACCGGGTTCTAAGATACCAACTGTAATTTTTTCATTAGTCACTTTAAATTTTTTTGGGCAGAAGCCCATGTTGCTCAATAGAGAAATAAAAATATTTCTCTCCACTGGTAAACTCCAGCCACACAAGATGAAAAAAGACAGCAACGACACCCATTCTTGTGCTTTAATAGGTAGATTATTTATACTCAACGCCCTATCACCCGAGTTAGCTTCTACATCTCACTCAATTCCCAATCCTCAACAGCTTTTTTATTTTTGTTTTGAAACACTGTATTTGCTCCGCACCACTATTTTTATATTCATGGACAAATTAAGGGAGCGTTACAGCATTTGAACCTACACCTCATAAATTTTATGAATTTTACCTCTTGCTCTTGGATGCTCAATATAACACCAACAATTTTTTCCCTCAAATTGGATGTAATCTCGAACAAATGTCACTGCCTTCATCCCCTGCAGTGATTCTTGTTCATTAATATCTATCTCAACCTTTTCGACAGTTAGATTTTGAGGTTTTGAGTCAAGGTAGTATCCAAACTCAGTATGTATCGCAGCACCATTTTTTGTAAAAGAACCGCCACCAAGAGGTACCATATTCTTAAAACTGAAACTATTAGGATGATTGGTTTCATATGGCATGACCAAAGTTATTTCTTTAAATTTTTTGGCCATAATGTGCCACGAGTCTGAACTCATCCATCTAATTTCCTCTCGCAGGAATTCGACAACAGTTATTCTGTTACCTTTGTTTTCTTCCCACACCTTTTTTGCTTCTTTACTCATATAAACAACAAAAGGATTTTGATATACCCTGCTTTCAGATTTTTTGTCTGAATTAAGGTAGTCGTTTGAATCCATCAACACAGGGTCAGGACTATAAATTATTATTTCATTCATTTTGTCCTGTTTTTTTTCGTATTTTAAATCCGTTTTTAGGGAAGGATAATTTCCCCAAACTTTGTTGAATATTACATATTCTTTGATTTTTCCTGTTTCTTTTTTTAATTTTTCCATTTCAAATCTCCTCAAAAAAGTTAATAAATTTAGTTAATTGGTTATCCAAATTCCTAAATTAGGAACTTAAAAAACCAATCAACTATTTGGAGATTTTTTGTTATATTGTTAAAGATCAATTTAAAATATTTTTATTTTTTAACTGTTTTTAGTATAACACACATAAAAATATTTGTCAAGTGTAAAAATAAAAATACTAATATTTACTCTAATATTAGCCAAAATATAATAAATTTAAAAATTAATTTTAATTATTATGTAAAAAAATATAAAAAATATTTTAGACTTATCCACAGGTAATAAAAAAATGGTGTGAGCTAGAGTCCTGAGTAATCAGGATAAAATCTGACTTTCTCGGTTTAAAAGAGATTCTCTAGCCAACTGAGTTAAGCGCCCAATTTTTTTAATTTCCTAATTTTCCAACAGGTGAAAATATTGATAAAATAATTTCTTGCAACGCGCCAGTTATCCACATAATTGATAAAAACAGAATAATAATTCCAAAAAATTTATAAAACATTCTTGACCCGCCCCAAAGTCCAAGTTTATTTTCAAACCAATTAACACGACCAAAAACTTTCAGCATCCACTCTGATTTAATCGTGATAAAAATACCAGCTATAATTATTAAAATTGAAAGAAAATATTTCATAAATTTTTTATGGTGGGCACTAGAGGACTTGAACCCCTGACCCTCTCGGTGTAAACGAGATGCTCTACCAACTGAGCTAAGTGCCCTTTTATAAAAAACACAAAAACATTAAAACACAAAAATTTAATTTCCTAAACTTCCAACAGGAGAAAAAATTGATAAAAGTATTTCTTGCAATAAACCAGTCATCCACATCACAGACAAAAACACAACAATTATTCCAAAAAATTTATAAAACATTCTTGACCCGCCCCAAAGTCCAAGTTTATTTTCAAACCAATTAACACGACCAAAAACTTTGAGCATCCACTCTGATTTAATCGTAATAAAAACACCAGCTATAATTATTAAAATTGAAAGAAAATATTTCATTTTTTTAGGCCTGCCTAACCCGCCAGTAAACTTTGTCAGGCGGGTCCTGAACGACTTTTTAGTGTTGTTAGGAGTGAAGGATCTTGTAGCGTAATTAATTTTTTAAAATTTTGCTTTTATTTTTTGGTTGTTGACTGCGCGAAGAATGGTGGACCGTAAGGGATTCGAACCCTTGACCCCCTGCTTGCAAAGCAGGTGCTCTAGCCAGCTGAGCTAACGGCCCAAATTATAATTCTTTAGAAAAATCTTTAATTTTTTGAATTATTTTTTTATTATTTTCAAGTTCTTTAGATTTCTTAAAAATTATATCTCCTGTTTTTTTATCTTTTCCAAATAATTTTGCTGTATCACAAATTAATTGATAATTTATTTTTTCTGATAAAACTTTTTGTATAAATTGATGCCATTTTCTTACTTGTTCTTTTGTAAGTGGGTAATTTTTTATTTCATCAATTAATATTTTATCAAAATATTTTTTTATAATTTTATTTTTCTTAAAATGATCAAATAAAAATTTATTATGCAAAGATTCTATTGGATACAAATTTTTTAAATACACATCAAAATTTTTATTAAAAAAATTAAACCAGTATTTACCACCTTTTTCATCAATATAATAATGAACTAAAATTCCTAATTTAAAAGAATTTTTTTCGTGTTTAATTTTCTCAAGTAAAATTTGTGAATTTTTTATGTGAGAATGAGTTAGTTTTTTATCTATTTTAGCCAAAAAATGAATATCTGGAAAAACTGAACCAATAAAATATTCCTGTTTATTTATTTTACGATTTTTTAATTTTGTTTGCAAAATTTTATCTGCGTAAACAATGTGAGAAAAAGGAAGAGGCATAATTTTTTATTTATTTTATTTATTTAATTGATAATTTTATTATAATATTTATTTTGCAAATTCTGTCTCGCAGAAGTTTTTTTATGTATAATATTCATATCTGATGGAGATGCTATCATTTTCCATCCTACAACTTTTTCATGAACCTTATCAATGTAATGTATTTTTTTATTATTAACAAAAAATCTTGTCTGTCTATCTGGATAAGCATCTGTCTGTTTGCCATCAATATAATTTTTTCTAGGAAATGCGATAGCATCAACACCCATATTGTTAATAGCTAATTTTTGTAATGAATCTAATAATTTTTTCTCATAAATTTCATCTGCATCAATTATTAAAATCCAATCTTTTGTAGCAAATTTTAAACTAAAATTTCTTTGCTTAGCAAAGTCCTCAGACCATTTATTTGTGATTACTTTTGCTTTAAATTTCTTTGCTATTTCAATGCTCTTATCAACCGAACCACCATCGATAATTATAATTTCATCAACATATTTCGAAGTATTTTTTAAAGATTTTTCTAAAAACTTTTCTTCATTAAGAACAATCATACATAATGAAATAGTGATTTTATTTTTCATAAAATATTTTGTCTGTGCCATTCGTAGCCTTGGCAAAGAATGGTGCGGATGAGAGGACTTGAACCTCCACGAGATTGCTCTCACCAGCTCCTTAGGCTGGCGCGTCTACCAGTTCCGCCACATCCGCAAGAGCTAAAATAATATATTCTATATTTTTTGCATTCGCTCAAAAATAAAAATAAATTTTTATTTCACTTGCTCAATTAAAAATAAAATGTGATCAAACGACCACTTTTATTATAACACATTTTTTTGTTTGATCTAATTCGGATTAATTCGGAAATAAATTCGGATTTTATTCGGGTGTTACAATTTCTTTTCTTTTAATTTCTTTTTAAATCCGTCTCGCAAATAATATAATTTTGCTCTGCGAACTCGCGCTTGTTTAAGAGGAACAATTTTTTCAATCAAAGGTGAATTAATTGGATAAATTTTTTCCACGCCAACTCCGTTGGAAATTTTACGCACAATAAAAGTCCCTGACTTTGTGCGAGGTTTTTTAACTGCAATAATTATTCCTTCAAAAATCTGTATTCGTTCTTTTTCCTTGCCTTTTGCATCTACATCTTTAATTTTTTCGTGAACTTTAACTGTTAATCCTGGTTTTAATAATTCAGAATAATTTTGTTTTTTAGTTGCCTTGTCTTTTGTAAGGTCTTGTTTTTTATCTGTCATAAAATAATCAGAAATTATTAATTATGCAAAAATTAAAAATATTAAAAATCTTGATTCATTATTCATAATTCTTAATTTAATATTATATTAGCATTTATAAAATTTCCAGTCAAGATTTTAATTCTTTCAAAATATTTTTCAATTCTTGTGGTAATTTTATTTCAAACTCTTGCCATTTTTTTTCTAAATCAATAAATCCTAATTTTGTCGCGCACAAAAAAATCCTGTTTAAATCAATTTTTTGTTTTTTTAATTTAACATCACGAGTCGCGTAAAGCGTGTCTCCAACAACACTGTGACCAATACTTTTAAAATGCACGCGAATTTGATGAGTGCGTCCTGTTTTTAAATTAATTTTTAACAAAGTGTAATTTATAAATTTTTGCAAAACTTCAAATTCAGTAACTGCTTCTTTTGCTTTTGCGTCAACTGTTGATTTTGAAATCATTAAACCAGTTTTTTTAGACCGCGCAATTGGTCGTTTAATTATTCCTTGTTCTGTTTCAATTTCATTGTGAACTAATGCTTGATAAATCTTTTTAATTTCTCTATCTTGAAATTGTTTTTTTAAATGATTAAACGCTTTTTGCGTTTTTGCGATTATCATTAATCCTGAAACATCACGATCTAAACGGTGCACAATTCCTGGTCTAATTTTCCCTGTTTTATTTTTTTTGCCTGCCCCGTTGGAGTGAAGCGACTTTATGGTGTCCCAAACATTTTTTATTTCTGGATATTTTTTTAACAACCAGTCAACCAAAGTGATTTCTTTTTTATCAACCAACGAATTATTTTCTGTTGTGTGCGCTAGTAATCCTGCTGGTTTATTAATTACTAAATAATTTTCTGTTTCTGCAATAATTTTTATTTTATTTAATAAAGTATTATTTTTCACTTCCCTATTTTCTATCCCGAGCGCTCGGGACTGATTTCTAATTTCTATTTCATCTCTTTCTTTTAAAAAATAATGCACAATAACTTTTTTGTTGTTAACTAAAATTTTATTTTCTTTAATTAATTTTTGAATTTGCGAACGCGAAAAATCAAGCTTAGTAACTAAAAATTTATCTAATCTTTTTCCTGCTTGATTTTTAATAATTTTATATTTTTCCATATTTTAAATTTAACATTATTTTTAATAAAATTCAAAATCCTCATTATTAAAAATGAGGATTTTTTTACTTCTTAATTCCTTAATTTCTAATCCCTATTTTTTTTAAGAGCGTCTTTTAAAGTTTTTCCTGCTTTAAATTTCGGAACAGTAGTTTCTGGAATATCAATTTTTTCAGAAGGATTTTGTGGATTCACACCTTTACGAGCTGAACGAAATTTTGCTAAAAAAGTTCCAAATCCAGTTAAAGTAACATCTTTATTTTGTTTTAAATTTTCAATCACAACACTAACAAAAGTATTTACAATTTTTTCAACATCATTTTTGTCAAGATTTGTTTTTTCAGCAATTGAGCTGATAAGTTCTGTTTTATTCATAATTTTTGTTTTGCCTGTCCGCCGTACAAGACTTTGGCAGGCGGGTTCTGAAAACAAAGTTTGAAAAATATTAAAATAAATACACAAACTTTATTCAGAATTAATTATTTTACTCTTTTATTTTACTAAACTTAGTAAATTTTAGCAAATTAATTTATCTCGCGTATTCAATAACTCTTGTCTCTCTAATTACATTAACTTTAATCTCACCAGGATATTTTAACTCAGTTTGAATTTTGTTTGCAATTTCGCGCGCAAGCTTTTTAGAATTCCAATCATCAATTTTTTCTGGTTCAACAAAAACACGAATTTCCCGTCCAGCTTGAATTGCGTAAGCTTTGTCAACGCCTTCAAAAGTTTTTGCAGTGTCTTCAAGTTCTGTTAAGCGTTGAATATAATTTTCATAAGTATCTTTTCTCGCGCCTAATCGCGCGCCGGAAATTGCGTCTGCGACTTTAGCAATAACAATTTGCAAACTTCCTGGATGATCCTCGTGATGTTCAAGCGCAATTCGCGCAACTTCTTCTGGCAAACCGTATTTTTTCAAAATATTGTAACCAATTTCAGGGTGAGTTCCTTCAATTTCGTGATCAACTGCTTTACCAATATCGTGAAGCAATCCTCCTTTTTTAGCTAAAGCAACATTTCCTCCTAGTTCTTCAGTAAGCAAAGCTGATAAATTCGCAACCTCAATTGAATGTTGTAAAACATTTTGTCCGTATGAAGTTCTAAATTTTAAACGACCTAAAATCTGAATTAATTTGGAATCAAGCCCTGCAATTCCAAGTTGGTAGACTGCGTCTTCGCCAGCTTTTTTAATTTCCAAAGCTAATTCTTTTTTAACTTCTTCAATTGTTTCTTCAATTCTGCCTGGATGAATTCGTCCGTCTAAAATTAATTTTTCCAAAGTCATTTTAGCGACTTGTCTTCTGATTGGAGAAAATGCAGAAACTAAAATCGTTTGAGGAGTATCATCAACTACAATTTCCACACCAAGTAAATTCTCCAAAGTTTTAATGTTTCTTCCCTCGCGTCCAATAATTCGTCCTTTCATTTCATCTGACGGCAAGGATACGCTTGAGCTTGTTGTTTCAGCTGTGTGTGAAGACGCGCATCTTTCAATTGCTAAAGTTAAAACTTGTTTTGCTTTTTGTTCAACTTGTTCATTTGTTTGCGCTTCAATTTTTTTAATTAAAGACATTAATTCTTCTTTAACATCTTTTTCAGTATTATTAAGTAAAACTTTTTGCGCTTCTTGCTTTGTCATTTCAGCAATTGTTTGAAGTTTTTCAATTTGATTTTGTTTGATTTTTAAAATTTCTTGTTTTGCTATTTCTAATTTTTCTGCTTTTTCCATTAGCAATTGTTTCTTGTCTTCAAACTCCATTATTTTTTTATCAAACATTGTTTCTCTGTTTTCCAATCTTTTTTGCAAAGCAGAAATTTCTTTGCGTCTTTCTTTTTCTTCGTCTTTAGCTTCATCAATAATTGCTAAAGCTTTGTCTTTTGCGCGAATTAAAAAATCTTTTTGTTTGTGTTTGGCTTCTTCAATTATTTTTTGAGCGCGCACTTCAGCTGATTCAGCGTAACGGCGAGCTAATACTCTACGCGCCAGATAGCCAAGACCCAAACCAATAATTAAACCAATTGATAAATATAAAATCATAAAAAAATCCTTGCGTCTGAAACACAAAGAGATTAAAGAAATATATAAAATGAATTTACCCTCCTTCGCCCATAACAACACTACTGGACTACGGCGCCTGTCCGCCGTAGCCTTGGCAAAGGAGGAGATAAACTTTTAATGCTTTTTTTATAAAAATTTAAAATTTAAATTTTATAAAAAAAGAACTAGGAGCCTGCCCGCCGTAGCTAAAGTTTTTTTAGAGTTGAAGCAAAGGAGGGTTAGGCGATTTTTTAGCAAAAATTAAATATGCACAATATTGATTTTATTTGTGGATAATAATATTTTTAATTTATTAGTCTGGATTTTAATTCCAAATTTATAGTTAAAATTTTTGCTAATTTTAGTCATTTTATTTTATATATAATTCTTTTCCAAATCTAGTCTTTGTAATTCAGATATTATTAATTAACTGAATTTATTGTAGCATAAATATTTTTTTGTGTCAAAATTTTTTAGTAATCAATAATTAGTAATCTGCAACAAGGGATTTTGGAAAATAAAAAACTTCTGTGGTTGCAGAAATTATTGGTACGCCCAGAGGGATTTGAACCCCCGACCATCAGCTTAAAAGGCTGTTGCTCTACCAGGCTGAGCTATAGGCGCAAAAATTTTTAGTTTAATTTATTATAAATTAGAATTTTAAAAATGTCAATCAAATTTTAAAAATATTAACCACCCCCCAAGCCCCTCCTTGAAAAAGAGGGGAGCTCTAATTACTCTTTACTTTTTTCCATTTTAAATAACTTTCTACAAATTCATCTAATCCCCCGTCTAAAACTTTCTCAACATCTTGAGTTTCAAAATTTGTGCGGTGATCTTTAACCATTTTGTAAGGATGCAAAACATAAGAACGAATTTGATTTCCCCAAACAGCTTCTGAAAATTCGCCACGCAATTTTTTTCTTTCTTCTTCTTGCTCTGCTAAATTATACTGTTGCAATTTTGAAGCTAAAATTTTTAAAGCAGTTTGTTTGTTTTGCAATTGAGAGCGTTCGTTTTGACAAGTTGTAATTAAACCAGTTGGTTTGTGTTTAATGCGAACAGCAGAATCTGTTGTGTTCACGCTTTGTCCCCCGTGCCCAGAAGATTTAAAAGTATCAATTTCTAAATCGTCATCTTTTAATTCAGCTTCATTAATTTTTTCAAGCTCTGGCAAAACTTCAATTAAAGCAAAACTTGTGTGTCGCATTTTTTCAGCGTCAAACGGAGAAATACGAACTAAACGGTGAACACCTGCTTCACTTTGCAAATATCCGTAAGCCCATTTCCCAACAACTTCAAAAATTACTGATTTAATTCCAGCTTCATTTCCAGTTTGTCTGTCTAAAATATTTATTTTGTAATTTTTATTTTCGCAAAAATGCAAAAACATTCGTTCCAACATTTCAGCCCAATCTTGCGCGTCTGTTCCTCCAGTTCCAGAATGAATTGCAAAAATCGCGTTGCTGCTGTCGTATTTTTCAGAAAACATTATTTTAAATTCTAATTTTTTAAATTCTTTTTGCAGATTTTCTAATTTATTTTTAATATCTTTTTCTAAAGATTCATCTTTTGATTTAATTGATTCTTTTGTTATTTCTAATAAATTAATTATTTCATTTTCAATATTTTCAAATTCATTTATTTCATCTTTTAAATCAGAAGTTTGTTGACTAATGTTTTTTGCGTTTTCTTGATTATCCCAAAATTTTGGATTTTGCATTTTGTCTTCTAATTCCAAAAGTTTTTGTTTTTTCTGTTCTAAATTTAAAACCTCCCCAGTTTTCTGAAGTTTATTTTGCAATTCTTGAATTTTATTAACTAATTCTTGCATAAATTTATTTTATTACATTTTTTGTTTTTTAACAAATAAAAAACCACTAGTTTGATATTTTAACTAGTGGTCACTATTTTGTAAAATGTTTTTTGTGGATTTTTATTCAGCCTTTATTCAGCCTCTGATAGTGTAAATTTTCCATTTTTTGTAATTTTTATATGAGAAAAAGAAAAAAGAGATTTTCTTTTTTCCACATAACCAGGTATTTTATCTACCAAATTAACTCTTTTACCTGATTTTTTTTCTACAATTTCAGCAAAAATAGTGCCAACACCAATTTGTATATATCTTTCTGCTCTCCAATGTGAATCATTTGGCAGATTCTCAAATTTATATGATTTGCCAAACCATTTTTCTTTTTCCTCTTCTCTAATGTGAGGAATTTTAGAAAAATTATAATAAATTAAAATCCCCACCAAAGCGACAACAAAACAGGCAACCACAAACCATAAAAGATTTTCCATTTTTTTCTCCAATTTGTTAAATAAATGATTGTTTAATGAATTATTTGTGTTGTTTGTATTCTACCAAACTTTTTATTTTTTGTCAAGTTTATTTC
>CAZFWC010000002.1:0-3764 GCA_964522515.1 uncultured Gammaproteobacteria bacterium
GGGAGTTAAAATCGGCGAATCTATTTTTATAAAGTTCTCTTTGTGAAAAAAATCATAAGTTGCAGAAATTATTTCATCACGCACCTGCTGAATTGCCCACTGTTTTTTACTTCTTAACCATAGGTGACGATTATCTAATAAAAATTCCGGACCGTGTTCTTTTTTTGAAATTGGATATTCTTCAGCAATTTGATAAATTTTAAAATCTTTAACTTGTAATTCAAACTCATTTTTATTTTTTGGATGCTCAACAACTAAACCAGTAATTTTAACTGAACTTTCAATTGTAATTTTTTGTGCTTGATTCCATTTTTCATATTTAACATCTTTTTTATTCAAAATACATTGGCAAAATCCAGTGCCATCACGCAACTGCAAAAACATAATTTTACCTGATGAACGCAGATTATAAATCCAGCCACATAAAACAACTTGCTGGTTCTTAAACTTTTTTAAATCTTTAATATAAAATTTTTCTTGCATAAGTTTTAATGAATTATGAATTAAGAATTATCGTTTTTTAAAAAATTATTTTTTATTCTTTTTTTTAAATAAATCTCTATTTTAACTTTTTTTTCATCATTTAATGCGATTACTTCTATCCTTGACATTGCATTTAAATCATTTTCACTTTTAATTAAAATGTCTGCCGGACGTATTGCATCTCCAATTATTTCGCCTTTTCCCGATTTTATAGAGCATTTGTCTATTGATGTAAATTCTTCTTCAAGAATATTTTTTTTGATTTCTTCGTCTGTAAGATCCCAAAAAAAATTACTTTGAGAAGCTGAATAATTGTCAGCACTAATTTTATTCCTAGAAATTTTAATTTTATCTTCATTTATAAGATCTCTAATAATTTTTTTTAAATCACCACTTTTTATTTCTTGTGATATTTTAAATTTTTCTCTTGAATTGTTATTTGAGTTTTTCATATGTTTTATTTTAATTTATAAATATTATTTATTATATCTTTTTCTGATACTCAACACTTGTAGGATACGCAAATTCAATCTCATTTTTCTTAAACTCTTCAAATATTTTTAAATTAACTTCCTCTACCACATCTAAATATTTTTTATAATCCTGTGTGTCAACATAAAAAGCAACTTCAAAATTTAAACTAAAATCTCCAAAAGATTTAAAATGACATCTGTCAAATTCTGTGCTTTCTATCTGTTCAACTATTGCTTCAATTAATTTAGGAATTTTTTCAAGTTTTTCTTTTTCAGTTTCATAAACCACACCTAAATTAAAACAAGCGCGCCGTTTTTCTAATCTTTTAAAATTTTGCACTCTTGCTTCTGTTAATTCTTTATTGCTAATTATTAATTGTTGTCCGTCTGGTGTGCGAATTCGCGTAGTTTTAATCCCAATTTTTTCTACCGCTCCCATATCACTCCCGATTTTTATAAAATCTCCAACTTGAAATGGTTTATCAATTAAAATTGAAAAACTTGCGAAAATATCACCTAAAATATTTTGCATCGCTAGAGCGATTGCCACACCGCCAATTCCAAGCCCGGCAATTAAAGAAGTTACATCAACTCCTAAATTTCCTAAAATTAAAACCAGCCCAATTGACCATAAAATAATTTTTGCAACAACACTGAATGTTTTAATTGTTGATTCTGCTGATTCATCTTCTTTTTTACTTTTGTTTAACATTTTTCTTGCGCCAAATTCAATAATTTTCTGAACAGCTTTTATTACTTCATAAGCAAAAAAAACAATAAATAAAGTCCAAACAATTTTATCAGCTAAATTTGGTAAAACTAAAGAACGAACGCCAATATAAAACGCAATTAAAAAATAAAAAGGCGGTTTTACATTTGAAACAATGTTAATTACAATGTCATCAAAATCATTTTTAGTTTTTTGGGCTAATTTTTTTAATCGCGCAACAATAATTATTTTAAAAATTTTAAGCACAATCAAAACTCCAACAAAAATTAAAATTGCTAACAAATACTCTTTGCCTAAATTATTAAAGTAAATTGTGGTTAAAAAATTTTGCATAAAATTATTTGACTTCATAAACCACAGTTACCTCAACCTTAACCTCATTTTCACCAGTTTCAATTTCTGGCGCTTCAATTTCACCCCCACCGCCAATTCCTAAATCCATTGTTTTTGCATAATCTGAACGAGTTGGAGAATAATATTGATTTTCAACAACATTTACAATTTTACCAAGTTTCATTCCAGTTGATTTTGCAACTGCTTTTGCTTTCTCTTTTGCTTTTGCAATCGCTTCGTCTCTGGCTTGCTCTTTTAATTCTTCTTCATCATCAATTGTAAAATTAATATTGCCAATTTGATTTGCGCCTTTTTCAGAAGTTTTTGCAATTGCTTTGCCAATAATATCTAAATCGCGAATTTTAATTGAAACATTTTGCAAAACCTGGTAACCTTTTAAAACTTGACCTTTATTTTGAGTCCAATCATAAATTGGATTTAAATTATAATTAGTTGTTTTAATGTCTTTTGCTTCAATATCTAATGCTTTTAATTCTTTAATAATTTCATTCATTTTTTCAGAATTTTCCTGCACCGCTTCTGCTGCTGTTTTTTTAACTTCAGTTTTAAAACCAACAGTTAAATTCGCAATATCTGGTTTTGCAAAAACACGTCCAGTCGCGCTCACAGAATATTTGTCTTGTGGGATTTTATCTTGCGCAGTTACCAAAGCCACAATTACAATTGCTGTGACACATAAAATTAATAAGATGTTGAGTGAAGTTTTCATAAAAATTTAGCCTGTCCTGAGCGTAGAGAAGGGTCCCTTAGAATCTTCACTAGCTAGGAATTAATTACTATTTAATTTTACACTTTTAAAAAATTTTAGTCAAAATTGCATTTAACTTTAAAACAAGATAATATTAATTTATGAAAACTTTACTTGTTACAACAGACTTTCCCCCGCTTCTTGGAGGAATTGCTAATTATTATTTTAATCGTGTAGAAAAAATACCATCTGATGAAATTATTGTTTTAATGAATAAAAGTGAGGATTGCGAAGATGTTAAATTAAATAGTAAAATTTATTTTAAAAAGTTTTTTATAAAATATTTTTGGCCTCATTGGATTATTTTAATTTTGCATATTTATAAAATTATTAAAAAAGAAAAAATAAATAGAATTTGGGTTGGGCAAATTTTACCAGTTGGGACAGCAGTGTGGATTGTCTGTAAAATTTTGAATTTATTTAATAAAAAAATAAGCTATTTTGTCACTTGCCACGGAAATGATTTGCTTCGTGCAAAATCAAATTTTAGAAAATATAAATTAGCAAAAAAAATTTTGAATCAAGCAGAATTTATTGAAGCCAACACAGAATTTACAAAAAATATTTTAATTAAAGATTTTAATGTGTTAGAAAATAAAATAAAAATAATTTATCCAGAATGTACTTTAAAAAAAGAATCTGTTGATAAAAATAAAGTTGAAGAGTTAAAAAAAAAATATAATTTAATCCCGAGTGCTCGGGATAAAAAAACACTGCTCACTGTTAGCAGATTAGTTGAATCAAAAGGAATTGATCAAGTTATTAAATCTCTGCCAAAAGTTTGGGAACAAATTCCAAATTTAGTTTATTTAATTGTTGGCGATGGACCTGAAAAAGAAAACTTAAAAAAAATATCTCCCCCCATTTTCAAGGGGGGGCTAGGGGGGGTTAATAAAAATATAATTTTTACAGGCGCTGTTCCGCATTCTGAACTTGCAAATTATTACGCTTTAGCTGACGCATTTATTTTAACTCC
>CAZFWC010000002.1:3864-53895 GCA_964522515.1 uncultured Gammaproteobacteria bacterium
CGCATTCTGAACTTGCAAATTATTACGCTTTAGCTGACGCATTTATTTTAACTCCAAAATCTCTCCCCATTTTCAAGGGGGAGATTAAGAGGGGGTTAATAAACGACACAGAATCTTTTGGCATTGTTTATCTTGAAGCCAAAGAATTTAATCTGCCAATTATTGCCGGTAAAGTTGGTGGCGCTTCAGAAATCACAAAAAATTACGATAAGATGGTTTTGGTGGACACAGAGAATTTACAAGAAATTGAAAATGCAATAAAAAAAGCCCTCCATTAAAAAATGGACGGCTTGAATTCTCTGATTAAACTTACAATTTTTTATTTTGCTTAATTAATTTATTAGAAAAACCTATTCGCACAAAAAAATAAAAACAAACAAACCCTAAAATCGCGGGAACAACAACAAGTAAAATTTTATTATTAAACAATATTACTGCGACAAAAATACTAACAAAACCAAAAGCCAAAGTTCCAAATATAATTTGAAACGGATTTGGAAGTTTAAGCTCAACTTTTAACTCAGGATTTTGTTGTGCCTGTTTGTCTAATTCTTCATTTTTGCGTTTGTAATACAACGCAAAAAATAACATTGTAAAAAATCCAATCAGTGTAAATGAACTCGCAGCGTAAACAAGGGCTTCGTTTAAAGTGCTGGTAATCATAATTTATCCTCCATTTTAAATTAAAAATAATTTTATGTATTTATCTATTATAATCCCATCTTACAACAATTGGAAAAATTTGTCAAGCTTGTTAAAAAATTTAAAAAAACAGACGGTTTTTAATGATTTAGAAATAATAATTGTTGACGATGGCTCAAAAGAATCCTCCTTCGCTAAAGCTACGGCGGACAGGGAAATTGAGAAATTGAGAAATTCACCCTGTAAAATGCAAAGCAATTCCGAGCAACTTGGAATTATTTCACAGGGTAAAGAAATTAAGGGAATTGATTTTAAATATTTTAAAATTAAACACGCAGGAGTGCCTGTGGCAAGGAATTTTGGATTTTCAAAATCTTCTGGTGAATATATTTTTTTCTGTGACGCTGATGTTGTGTTTTTAAAAAATAATGCTTTAGAAAAAATGATAAATAAATTAGAACAAAATCCAGAAAAATCTTACTGTTACTGTGGTTATTTATATGGTTGGAAATCAATGCCAAGTTTTTCTTTTAGCGTGGAAAAATTAAAAAATAATAATTATATTTCCACAATGAGTTTGATTCGGCGTAAAGCTTTAGAAAAAATAATTAATAATAAAAATAAACCTTTTGATGAAAATTTAAAACGATTTCAAGATTGGGATTTGTGGCTTACACTGCTGGAACAAAATTTAACAGGAATTTGGTTGCCAAAAATTTTATTTAAAGTTAAAATTGGTAAAATAAGTTTTTGGTTTCCAAAAATATTTTATAAAATATTTAAAAATAATAAAAAAATAAAAGAATTTGAAAAAGCTAAAAAAATTATTCAAGAAAAACACAAGTTAAGTTAGCACACGAATTACCAAAATGACTAGAATAAACCAGAATTTTAATTCGCGTAAATTTTAGGTAATTCTGGTAATTCGTGTGCTATTTTATCTGGCCCGTTCGTCTAATGATTAGGATGCGTGATTCTCATTCACGCGACAGGGGTTTGATTCCCCTACGGGCTACCAAAAAAATCTGAAAAATATTCAGAATTTTTTATTTATTAAAAACTTTGGTATAATTAATTTATGTATTCAAGAACAATCTTAAGAGCCATCAAAAATTATCAAATTAATATTGTTATTAAAATTTTAGTTTTATCAGATTTTTTGATTTGGTCATCAGCTCAATTATTATCACCAATTTTTGCTATTTTTATTACTGATAAAATAAATGGTTCAATTGAAGCAGTCGGGATTGCGTCAGGCATATATTTAATTTCTAAATCAATATTTGAAGTTCCAATTGGAGTTTTTATTGATAAAACTAAATCTGAAAAAGATGATCTATATTCTGCAATTTCAGGCACACTTTTAACTGCTTTGTGTTTTTTTGCTCTAACATTTATAAACAGCGTATGGCAACTTTATATTTTGCAAGCTATTTTTGGTTTTGCTGCTGCAATAGCTTTTCCAGGATGGTATTCAATTTTTACTCGCCATGTTGACAAAGGAAAAGAAGCATTTGAATGGAGCTTATATGATTGTTTGTTTGGGTATTGGAATGGCTGGCGCAGCTGCTCTGGGCGGTTTTATAGCAGATAAGTTTGGTTTTAATATCTTATTTAATATAATTGGCATTTTTACTGTATCTGGGGCTATACTTCTTTTAATTATTAAAAATAAAATATACATTTCTAGGAAAAAATGAGATTTTTTAAAAAAGAATTAGCATTATTACAAGCAACATCAACATTGATTGGCACAATAATTGGCGCTGGAATTTTAGGTGTGCCTTTTGTTTTTGCAAAAGCAGGATTTTGGACAGGTGTTGTTGTTTTAGCAGTAATCACTTTTGCAATGTTGGCAATGAAATTAATGTTTGGTGAAATAACTTTACGAACTTTTGGCAGACATCAAATTTCAGGTTATGTTGAAAAATATTTAGGAAAATTTTGGAAAAATATTACTTCAATTATTTTAATTATTGCTGTTTCTGGGTCATTGTTAGCTTATTTTATTGGAGTTGGTGAAGTTTTAACAGAAATTTTTAAAGGCAACCCTCTGGCTTGGGGGCTTGGTTTTTATTTTTTAGCAACTATTTTTTTATATTTTGGTTTAAAATTAATTAAAAATATTGAATTAATTTTTACTGGAATTATATTTTTAATTGTTTTAATTATTTTATTTTTGTCTCAACAACATTTTGAATTAGGCAATTTAGCCAGTTTTGATTTTTCAAAATTATTAATTCCGTACGGAGTTGTTTTGTTTGCGTGTTCTGGAATAATGGCTGTGCCAGAAGTTAGAAAAATTTTATCTCGTCGCGAATATTTATTTAAAAAATCAATTTTTTTAGGTGTTTTAATTCCTTCAATTATTTATTTAGTTTTTGCGTGGATTGTTGTTGGAGTAACTGGTCCAAACACAACTGAAATTGCTACGGTTGGTTTGGGAAGAATTATGGGTTATAAAATTATTGTGATTGGAAATATTTTTGCGTTTTTTACAATGGCTACAAGTTTTTTAACATTAGGTCTGGGATTAAAAGAAACTTTTAATTTTGATTTTAAAATAAAACACATTTGGGCTTGGTTTTTAACAATAATTATTCCTTTAATTATTTATGTTTCTGGTTTAAAAAACTTTATTCAAATTTTAGGTTTAGTCGGCGCATTAGGTTTTGGAATTAATGGTGTGATTTATATTTTTACTTATTGGTCTGCGCGCAAAAAATCTGACCGTCATCCAGAATATACCTTACCTAAAAAAATTATGCTTCCAGTTTCTATTTTTTTAATTTTGATTTTTGTAGGTGGATTGATTTATACTATTTTCTCCAGCCTGTCCTGAGGAGCAGGTCTTTTTAGAGCCGGGCGACGAAGGATCTGGTTTTTAAAATTTTCAATTTCTAATTTTCAATTTTCCCTCCTTCGCTTCAATCCTAAAAAAACTTTAGCTACGGCGGGCAGGCAAACAATTTTTAAATTAATTAATTTTTAACAAATTTTTGAAAATAAAAAAGGTCAAAAACATCTTATTTCTTTGTCTTTGACCTTAAAATATGTTTTGATTTTTATGCAGATAAACCCATAAAACTCAAAGCCTCTTTTATTGTTTCTTTTGTGATGACTAAATCTTTACAACTAAAGACATCTCGCCTTTTCCTTAATTGATTTGCTAACTTTTTCCATAGCTTTGTGTCTGTATTCATATCGTAAGCATCCCAAATTTGAGCACAAGCTATGAAACTTCCGACTTTAAACTTTCTAACAAAGTTAACAATGTAATCTAATCCTTTTGCATGATGAAGTTCCGCAGAACTTACCATCATTGACTGACCTCCATAATACATATTGCACAAGTAAAGAATGACTCCCAAAGGATATTCTTCTAAATTTTCTTTTATTTTGTATTCTGAACATCCTTCATTTTTTCCACCAAATACATCAAGTTTTTTGATTCCTTCTACAAAAATATTATTTTTGCTATTCATATATACATCAGTTAGGCGACATATTACTCGCCAAAAATTTATTTTTTATAAAATTTTTTCTTTTTATTTTTTATTATAAGAGCCCTTTTTGATTTTTTTGAGTATAAAAAAAGCCGATGATACAGTGGGGGTATCAAAGGCTCTATAAACTATGGAAAGTTAAACTAAGTGAATCCTACAAAGAATCCACTTTATCGCAATTTTACCAATCTTCACGCCCTTCTCATTTCGACTCACGAATATATGGCCACCCAATGTATTCAAAACATGATAAACGGAAAGGGAAATTACTACAAAAATTATTCCCCACTTCCACCAAGACCATTGTTTCTGTGAAATCCCAACATAAACCACCATCAACATATGAATTGAAAGCATCAGAGATACTCCAATCCACCAAATTTGTTTTAAGGGTAATTTTTCTAAAACAGATTGATAAAATCTTTGCAACCAAATAGGTAAGGCCCCAAAGATGATTTTTAAAAATTTTTCTCTGTCTAAGTCAAGCCGTTTAATAACCGGCTTCAAACCCATATTGATCAAAACATGAAATACTAGCACTCCCGACAATATAGCAAAAAAAATCAGTTTATAAACCGGCCATACTGACAAATTAAGCTGCATTCCAGCATGAATCACAACTATTAAACCAATATAACCAGGCCAGTAGCTTGCTTGTGCTAGAACTCGGCTATAATTACTGCCAGACTCAATAAACACAAACTCTTCCCGCAACGCAAAATTTAACCCGCTTGTAATAAGCAGGGTTAACATAAAAGCAGAAATCGCTCCTATTCCACACAACCCAACCAATACCCCCATCAATAAGGTACTCACCCCAATCACCGCAATTGAGGAAAGGAGAAACAACACTCCTTCCACCAATTTTTTCCTCCTGCTCTGGTGGAAAACCAATTTCCTATTGAGGCAGTATGAAAGAATATTTGCAATAACAAAAGCAATAGCATTACTAATCATTGCATTTATTCCTCGAGCGGTTACCTCGGAAGAACAAGAAAAAATTTTCCAGGTTAGCAGAAAAAAGATAACTAACCTAACAACGGTCACCAATCCGCTAATTAAAATATAGCGGACTACAGTATTTTTTACCTTCAAAATTTATCCTCCTGCTATTTTTTTTAATTTTATTTGATCATTTATTTAAGTTATTTATTTATATATAAAAACATATTATTTTAAGCTTGTCAATAGCAAGTACTAACATTAGCCAAAAAACCACGAATAAATCAAAAAGGGCTCTTATTTTAAGGAAAGAAAAAATTTTATAAAAAATAAATTCTTGCCTGCGTCATACGTCGCCTAACACTGTGTATGAGGTAAAAAACTTTTCATTTTATAGAATAATATTGAACAAAAAGTTTTTTTAACCCAAATCCCACTATTTGCTAATACAACATTTAATCTGATAAACTAACTGTGTTGGAAGTTCCAGCATTTATACCGTTTTAAACGACGCGGGACTTCGCATACTCGGATACGTTAGCAAAATATTATTTTTGTTTTTTTTAGAAAGCTTTTTTAAACCTTCATCAAACCCATTACAAATAGTTACAGGCAAATCATAATTTTTAAATTGTTGCTCTGCCTGTTTAATGTATCTTGGATTATCATCTACAATTAATATTTCTAATTTCATAACTATTCCTCCTTAATTAAATTGTTAATTATTCTAACACTTTATTAGATTATTTTATTTTAGCAAACTATTCTTATTTTGTCAACGAAATTAACAGAATACTCTAATCTTAGCCAAATATATTATTTTAACTCTTTTCTTTTTGCTAAAAATTAGATAAAATTAAAATATGATTAAAGATTTTTTAAATTGGCATAAACTTAAAGAAAAAATTCATTATTCGAGAAAAAGGATTGTGTATTTTAAAGAACGACAAATTTAGTGGGCAAATTTAGGTCTTAATGTTGGTTTTGAACAAGATGGTAAAAATAAAAATTTCGAAAGACCTGTTTTAATTTTAAAAAAATTTAATCCAGATGTCTTGTGGATTTTACCACTAACAAGCAGACAAAAGTTTGGAAAATATTATTATCAATTTAAATACAAAGGAAAACAATATTCAATAATATTATCACAATTAAAATTAATCAGCAGTAAACGGCTTTTAAGAATGATTAGAAAAATATCTCCAGAAGATTTTAAAAATATCAAAAATTGCGTAAAAAATATTTTATAAAAAAACGATCTCCGCAAACCTTTCGGCTACGGAGTCTCGGAACTTTTTATTTCTAAAAAGTCATTTGTAATTTAATTATACATTATCTAAAATTTTTGTCAACAGTAACTTATCCACAACTAAAATTTATGAAAATACTTTATTCTGGTGGCAGCACATTGGGTTCCGTTAGTCCACTAATTGCTATTCATCAACAATTAAATAAAAAAAATAATGTAATTTCTAATTACAAAAGTTTGTGGTTGGGAACTTACAAAGGACCAGAGAGAAAAATAATTGAAAAAGAAAATATAAAATTTAAACCAATTATTTCAGGAAAACTGCGTCGTTATTTTGATTTACGAAATATTTTAGATTTATTTAAAATCAAATTTGGATTTTGGCAAGCTTTTTTTACTATTTTAAAATTTAAACCAAATATTATTTTATCAGCAGGCGGTTTTGTTTCTGTTCCAGTGGTTTGGGCTGGATGGATTTTACGTGTGCCTATTTTAATTCACCAGCAAGATGTTCGGCAAGGTTTAGCAAATAAATTAATGTCTTTATTTGCTAAAAAAATTACTGTGGCTTTAGATACTTCACTTAAAAATTTTTCAAAAAAGAAAACCGCTTTGGTTGGAAATCCGGTCAGAAATGAATTAATAATTATGAATTATCCGCCTTCGCCCTTAAAAATCACTACTGGACTACGGCGGACAGGTGAATCAGGAGATAAAAATTTAAATAAATTTAAATTTAAAAATAATTTACCAACAATTTTAGTAACTGGTGGCGGAACTGGCGCTTCAGAAATTAATAATTTAATCTGGAATAATTTAAATGAGTTAATTAAATTTTGTAATATCATTCATTTAACAGGCAAAAATAAAAATAATAAATTTATTGAGAGTGAACAATATAAAAGCTTTGAGTTTTTAGGCAATGAAATAGCTGATGTTTTAAATATATCTGATATAGTTATTTCAAGAGCTGGTTTATCTTCTTTAACAGAATTAGCTTATTTAAAAAAACCAATAATTATTATTCCAATTCCAAATTCACATCAAGAAGATAACGCAGAATATTTTAAAAATAAAAATGCGTGTATTTATTTAAAACAAAAAGAACTCACTTCAATTAAGCTAGTGCAGGAAGTAAAAAATTTATTAAATAATAAAAATAAACAAAAAGAATTAAGCAAAAATATAAATAAAATTTTTGTAGATTATTCTGGCGAGAAAATTGTTTCAGAAATAATTAAATTAACTAATTAATTTTTGTCAAATTTTATATTTTAAAAACAAAAAATTATTTCCTAATTTTAATTTCATAATTTATTTGCTCAACTTTGCGCAAGTTATTTTTCGCTTGATCATATTTTGTGCGCAAATACCCAGTAATATCAAACTCAACTAATTCCACTAAAATTTCTTCAATTAATTTTTTAATTTTATCAACTTCTTTTAATTTATTTTTAGACGCTAGATTTGTAGCTCGTCGCACTAATTCGCCAGTTAAATCACAAATTCCGCCAAGATAACTATCTAAATTTAAACTAATATTTTTAATTTTGTCAATTTTTTTATTATTTAAAACCAAATAAAACATTTTAGCTTCAACGAATTCTTCAGCCCCAGCTTTATAAGAACCTTCTTTATTTAAACGATTAAAACCAAAATCTTTTTGCATTTTAATCAAACTTTTTTCAATTTCAATTAAACTTTTTTTAGCTTTAATAAAATCGTCACGATGTAAAGAAAAAATCACGCGTTTTGAATCGTGCAAAATTAAATTTGACGAGCTAATAATTTTCCTGCGTTCAATTTCACTTTTGTCATAATCTTTTTTAAGTTGTTGAATAAATTTTTTGTTAATCATAAAATTTTACTCCCCTCATTTTCAATGAAATAAGGAGCTGGTGTTGTTAATATTTTTTTAAATTTATTTTTTTCAAAACCCATCCAAACTTCCAACTTGAATTTTATATAAATTGGCGTTTGTGATTTCTATATTTTTTTTGAAGTTTGGTATTAGGATAGATGTTGAGCTAGGCATAATTTTATTTTCCAGATTTTCTTCTATTACATTCTTTACACAACATCTGGCAATTTTCTGCGATTGTTTTACCGCCCTTACTCCAAGGTTTTATGTGATCAGCTTCCATTTCTTCAATTTCAAAATGTTCTTTACAATTTGGACAAATGCCTTTTTGTTTTTCGTATGCTTCGCGTTTCATTTTGTCTGAAAAAACACGAATGTTTAAATATTTTTCATTTCTTGTTAAAACATATCCGTAGATACCAGATTTTTTAGTCACATCTTCATCTTGCATTAATTTTGTTATTTCTTTTTCTAATTTTTTTTAATCAAAATTTAAAATATTTGAAATACCCGCTCTGGATCCTCTTGTATTTTTTGTTAATCATATTTTTATATTTTATTTTATTTATTTACAAAAAGAGGAGACAAGATACATCTCATAAACAATTATCAAGCTGCATTTTTTATACTCTCATATCCAGATGATCTAATCCTCTCCGCAATCTCTTGATCTTCTTTAGTCGGCTTGCTTGTTTTTGATATAAATTTAATACTAGATAAATTCAAATCTTCATATTGCCCTTGTGGGTTCCTACTCCTACCAACCTTTACTGATTCTTTTCCACCACCTCTTGCCATTTTAGCATTCATTGGTTCAGTCACCATTAAATCAATAAACATATTAAAATATTTATCCATACTAGTATCTCCTTTATACTCCACTGTATAAGTTGGCTCAAGCAATACTATTGGTTTTTCTTGGGTCATTTTGACAATAGTTCGTCCTAAGCTTGTACTTAATAATTTTTGTGCTGGGATATTATCTTTTACTGCATCAAATCCTTGTTCATCTAATTTATCTTGCCATTCTTGGGATAATTTATTTAAATCAACCAAATAAGCTACTTTACAATTAGCATCACTCACATAACCCATCAAATTACTGGCATAACTCCCTTCTGCATAATGCATACACGAACCACAGCCCAAAGGATATTTACCTGCTTGCCATAACATTTGAGGATTATCAGTAAAAATCATAGCTAACCTTTTTTTACCCATTGTTTCTTGTTTTTCTTTTAAACTAAATTCAATATTCTTTAAATCTTGTAATAATGGGCTGTCTTTAAAATATTTCTGTAAACTTTCCAATGTACTTAACAATGTCTGACCGCCTTTCTTGCCTTGCTTATCTTCAATCTTATTAGTTACAATTAGACGATTTGATAAATTATTTAATTTAAGTAAATCAATAGTAGCTTGTAATTCTTGGCGCTTTTGGTAAAACTGACCTAAATTTTTTAAATTATTTTTATCCAAATCATGTTTATCCCAAATATCAAACTTATCTAAATTCTTGCTTTTTTCTTGAATTTCTTGAATAGCTTTATTCAATGCCTGTCTCATTTCTGGCGCAATAATCTTTTCAACCGAAATAATCTCATTATCACTTTCTGCCTGGCGATAATTTTCTACTAAACTCTGCTTTAATTCTTTTGGTAAAAAATTATTTAAAAATCCAATGTTGTTTTTAATTTTAGCCGAAGGAGTAATATCTTGTCCCTCTGGAAAAAATTTACCTAAAATCTGTTCAATTTTAGCCGTATTGTTTAAATTAATAACAGCATCAATTTGATCTGTGTCTTTCGTAATATTATCTATTTCCTCTTTCATAATTTCATCTTTCTTGCCTGAATCTGCTTCAATTTTTGCATAAAATCCTTCTAATGTTTTTTGAATAAATTCATTCTTCTTTTGTCCCATTTCTGGATTAAAAATATGCTTATCAGTTGTTATTGCCTCACGCAACAAATTTTTAATCTTTTGAGATTTATCTAGGCCTCCTTCTGCAACCACAATATCACCAAGTTCAGCAAAATATTCGCCTTGCCAAATTTGCAGTTGCTCTTCTGATAAATACCCAATTTGCTTTTCTACAGTTGTGTTATTTAAATCATATCTCCAATTTTTCCAATTTTCATCGCTATCAAAATTAACTGCCATCTCAGCAATATATTTCTTTAGATCAGGGTACCTGCCAACATATGTAAATATTGGTTCTAAATCACCCCACTTTTCTTGTATCTTTTCTATTTTTTCAGCAGTGATATCCTTGTGGGGTAAAATTTCTTGAAATTTTTTAGTAGCTACTTCTTGCAATAAATTTGTTAGTTCTTCTAATGATTTCGTTTCTTTTGTAAAAATCTTCTCTATATCAGCATCTATCTTTATCTCGCTTTCCTGTTCGCCTTTCTCATAATATTCATCCTCATCATCATAGTAATTATCATCGTCCTGGTGTTCATACCTACTGCCAATTTTATCAATATTATTCAAAAATACAACTTTTCTGAATAGATCTGATAGTGTTTCCGCATCTTGTTTTGATCCAAAATCTACTTCCTTTAATTTATTTACCAATAAATTTAATACCTCTGGATCGGTTTCCAAACTTTGCACAATACCATAAAGCAGATTATCTTTTGTGGTACTTTCTTTGCGTATTGTTGTATAAAGTATTTGAAATTTATTTAACAAACCCTCGTCTCCTTGAGCTAACTGCCAAAGTTGCAAAAAAATATTTTCTGGAATATTATTGTATTTTTCCTGCCATTCTTGATTAATACTTTCTTTATTTTGAACAAAATGTTCCATTGCTCCATGTATTTGCTTTTTTGATTTATTTCTTAATTCCGTACTGTGGATATTGTTTAGAATAGCCTTAATAAATTTTAAATCTTGCCAATCTAATTCTTTTGGTGATTTAGTATAAAGCCAATCTTTTAAAGTCTGTTTAGTTTTTTTATCTAAAAATCCTCTGTCTTCTCTAGTTAATTTTTTTAATACTTCATACTTAACAGTTGTTGAAACATTTTCATTATCCAATAGACTAAATAGAGCTTCATTGGAATTAGGATTATCAAGGCGAATTAAGGTGTAAAAAGCACTTTCTTGTATTGAATCTAATCCCCATTTGGATTCAGGAGCCATTTTTTGTTTTGAGCGTTGTCTAATAATATTAGAAAAATCTTCAGTAATAGAAGTCTCGCCATTTTCAGCTAAACCAGCCAGGATGTTAAAAGCTTTTTGTCTTTCTGGGAATGGTTTATCTTGGTCATTGGCGGTTTCTTTTTGGGATTGTAGTAAATTTGGGAACATTTCTAAATTATTTGCAACAAAAGAACCTTCTCCTGCTTCGATTGATTTTAAAGCAAGTTTTTTATAATCTAAATTTGAAAATTTTTCCAAATTTTTAACAACAACCTCATTGCCTACCGATTTAATCAATCTTATGACCACTTCCTCATCCAATCCTGAAAATTTTTCTAAATTTTTAACAACATAATCAGGAACAATATTCTGAAACCCTTGCTTAGTTTTCGTTTCAAGCAATTTCAAAAAAATTTCTTTATCCAGACCTAAAAACTTTTCTAAATTTTGAGCAAGATTATATATTCTCCCCACCTCAATTAGCTTTAATGCAATTTCTTTATGGTCTAAATGGTCTAAACCTAAAAAATTTTCCAAATTTTCGGCAACATACCTACTTTCTCTTTCACCAGCCTCAATCAATTTTAAGGCAATTGTTTTATGTAAATGATCTAAACTTAAAATTTTTTTTAAATTATCACCCATAATGAAAAAACTTTGTCCTGCTTCAATCAGCTTTAATGCAATTTCTTTATGGTCTAAAGGACCCAATCCTGAAAATTTTTCTAAATCATTAGTTACAGAAGAATAATCTTCTGCTTCAATCAGCTTTAATGCAATTTCTTTGTGTAAATGTAGATCAATGTCTTTCAAAATACCTACATTATAAGCATTTTCTAATATTTTTCTAACTGCATTATTAACAATCAGTCTTTCCTCTTTTTTCTCTTCTTCAACTACCTCTCCTGCTTCCTCACAATCTCCAACTTCACCTTTCTCAACTTTCTCCTTTATCAAACCAGCCTCCTTTTGGGCTTGCTCAAGTGAATATGATTTTGATTCTTGGTTTTTAGGCATATATTTTTAATTAATAATTATTTTCTTATTAACCCCCTCGTTCAAACTTGCCACTGGCAACTTTGAACTCTCCCCCTTAAAAAGGTGGCGAGATTATTTATTTATAAAAACATTTGTTTTTCCAATCTCAACCCAATCGTAAACTTCTTTGGCAGGACCAATTTGCAAACGAACACAACCGTGTGAAACAGCGTGACCCAAACTATTTTCTCCTTCGCGATAATTATTTAAAAATGGCAATTCGTGAATCCCATTTTCTAATCCACCAGACATATAAAATCCAATAAAATATGGCATTCCCCATTTAACTCCGTCAGCGTATCCGTAAGCCATTTCATATTTTGAAAATGCAGTAAACTCTCCTAAACGAGTTGGCGTGGAAGGTTTGCCTGTTGAAGTTATTAAATCATCAATTAAAACACCATTTTGATAATATTTAAAACGTTGATCTGAAACATCAATATCAATATATTTATACAAATCAGAGCGACCTGTTGGTAAATTTCGTGGTAAAACAATGATTTCTTTTTCTCCATCTTTATCAAAATCTCCAGCAGTTAAATTTAAACCAAATTTAAAATTTTCACCTGTCCGCCGTAGTTCAGTAGGATTTTTTAGGGGCGAAGGCGGATCAAAAACAAATGTATTTTTTGTTATTTTTTCTTTGCCAAACCCATTAAAAATTCTTAAATGCGCGCCACCGCCAATTCCAGGAACAACAATAATTTCTCCTCTATTATCTTTATCGATATCTGCGCTAACTACAGCAACTCCGCCTAAAAAATTTTTTTCATAAACTAAAAATTCATTAATTAAACTTAAATCTCCACGATAAATTTGAACTTTTGGCTCGTCTCCCAAACCACCAGCAACTAAAATTTCTTCAATTCCATCTCCACCTAAATCTATTTTTGATAAACTTAAATTTTTAGCTTTAAAATCCAAATCTTTTGTTTTAATTAAATCACCAAAGGCATTAAAAATCTTTAATTGTTTTTTTTCATTTTCATTTCCAACAGCAATAATTTCATCTTTTTTATCTCCATTAATATCTGCGCAAGTTATTTGAACTCCATAGTTTAAATTATTTTTAAATGCAAAAAATCCTGGATTAATTTTTATTTTTCCAAATCCATCAAACACTCTAATGTGGGCTCCGCCTTTTGAACGCGCGCCAGTTAAAATTTCTTCTTTTCCGTCTGCGTCAAAATCACAACCCTCAACTTCAACTCCGCCTAAAAAATTCTCTTCGTAGACTAAAAATTCATTAATTATTGATCCATCTCCACGCAAAATTTTAACCCAAGGTCTTTCACCTGGACCAGCGCCAATTAAAATTTCATCTTGTCCGTCTCCTCCCAAATCAATTCTTGAAATAGAATATCCTCGTGAACTATTAAATAAAGGAATTTGTTTTTCAAAATTCAAAGTTTGCGCGTTATAAATTTTTAAAAAATCAAAATTAGTTTCTGCTTGTAATGGAAAAATTAAAAAAGGTAAACTTAAAATCACAAAACAAATTAAAACTATGAAAAAAATTTTAAAATTTTTAATTTGCATAAATTAATTATACCATTTTTCTCCATTTAATAAAATATTTTATCCACGAACCAATATGAATCCATGCCATTTTTTTAGTTAAATCATTAATCCATTTGCCACCATATGATTCACGTGAATAATAATGAATCATGTTTGATTCTGACACATACCAAACCTCATAATTCGCCTCCCGAATACGACGGCATAAATCCATATCCTCCAAATAAAAAAAGAATTTTTCGTCAAAGCCTTGAATTTTATCTAAGACACTTTTTCTAATTAATAAAGCACTCCCTCTGGCCCAATCAATTTTATGCGATTGTTCGGTTGAAACATTCTTCATAAAGTATTCATCTAAAATATTTTTATTTAACTTACCCAAAGCAGTCCTGATAAAAACTGGCAATAAAAAAGATCTCGGAAACCTATAGCGCGATTCTTGATAGGTTTTATTTGAATACAAAAGTTTTGGAGCAACACAACCAATTTTTTCATTTTGCTCAATAAAATTTAATAAATTTTCAATTGAATTTTCCCAAACAACAACATCTGGATTTAAAATTAAAATATATTCTCCTTTTGCTTTTTTTATTCCAACATTATTTCCTGCTCCCATTCCTTTATTTTCTTTAGTTTGAATAAATGTAAAAATTGGAAATTCTTCACGCATTATTTTTTCAATTTCATCTTTTGAATTATTATCAACCACAATTATTTCATATTTAAATTGCAAATTTAAATTAACAATATTTTTAATACATTGTTTTGTTAAATTGCAAGTTTTATAATTTAAAATTATTATTGATAATTTCATAATTTTTATCCTGTCCTGAACGACCTTTAACCCCGAGTACTCGGGATTAGAAGTGAAGGATCTTATTGTATTAAAATTATTTAACAAAAAATATTTTTTATTCAAACCACTTTTTCAAATTTTTAACAGTAATTTTTTTTCTACTCATTATTATTTTTCTTTTTGATCGCATTTTTGGTAATAATTTAAAAAATTCTTTTAACCCTGATAATGTTTTAAAATCAAATTCAAAAAATAATAAATAAATAAATTTTTTAAATTCAAACCAAAAAATATAAGGAAAATGTTGTAAAAAATTTTCTAAAATTTCATTTTTAACTAAAACGCTTAAATGATTTTTATAAGAATGATAATTTATCATTTTTGATTTAGAACGCCGAGCTTTTATAATTTTCCAAAACATCCATGGTTTTAAAGTGTGCAAATTAGCTGAACGAAAATGATAAGCTTTTGCGCTTGCTACAAAAATTGATTGCCAACCATAAATTTGCAAACGATAAGAAATATCAAAATCATCTTGATACGCAAAAAAATCCTCGTCAAAATATTCATCTTTAATTTTTATATCTTCCAAAGCCTCGCGACGATACAAAACACAAGCTCCTGAAAAACCAAACACATTTTGCATTTCATTAAATTGTCCTTTATCAATTTTCCCTTCGCCAATATTTTTTACTTGTCTTGATTTTTTAATTTCTAATCCAAATGAATCAATTTTTTCAGACTTAATTGTTTTTAGCAAACCGTCATCTTGCATTATATTTTCAACTTTTAAAATTTTTCCACCAAAGGCTCCAGTTTCAGATTTAGAATTTTTAGCAACTAATAATATTTTTTCTAAAAAATCTTTTTCTAAAATTACATCTGGATTCATTATTAAAACCCAATCCGTTTGATGCATTTTTATTGCTTGATTATACGGTTTGCAAAATCCTAAATTATTTATATTTTTTAAAATATGCGCTTGCGGATAATTTTTGCGAATGAAACTTACTGTTTCGTCTTGCGAACCATTGTCAACAATATTAACTGCAATTTTAATGTCAAAATTATCACCAAACCAAATACTTTGTTTGAAAATTGATTCCAAACAATCTTGAATAAATTTCATTGAATTCCAAGTAACAATGCAGATTGATAAAGTCATAATTTTAGGATAAATTTTTATTTTCTACAACAACACTTGCCAAAATTAAAAACCCAATTCCCAGCGGATGATTTAAATACGGACTAAAAATATTTACAATTAACAAAGAAATTAAAGCAAGAAAAAAACCAAATCGTAAATCAAATAATTTTCTTAAAATTTTAAAAATCAAAAATAAATAAATACAAAAACCAACCACACCAAATTTTAAAATTAAATCCAAATATCCCCATTCAAAAGAATAAGTTGTGAACTCCCCTGTTTGTCCAGCTGTTTCAGGAACAATTCGCGGATCATTTGAAAAATAGGTAACAGTTGTTCCAAAACCAGAACCAATTACTGGATGTTTTGCAATTTCGCGTAACAATGGTTTTAATTGATTTATTCGCGATGATGAGGATGCTTCCATTTCAGTTGCGCGTTTGCCTAACATACTTGCCAAATTCCCACCATCTATTTTTGGAGGTAAATTTATAACTAAAAAAACTATTGCAAAACTGATTATTGTAATTATTATTATCTTAACATTTATTTTTAAAAAGTCTAAAAATTTAATTTTTAAGAATAAAATAACAAAATAATAAATTAATAAAGTAAAAATTAATGCAACCCAGTAACTGCGGGAAAAAGAAAGTAAAATTGTAGTTAAACAGGCAGTAAGGATTAGGAAATAAGGATTAAGTAAATTATTTTTTTTAATTTTTAATTTAAAACTTGAAATTTTATTAGAAATTAGATAATTATGTAAATTAAAAAAAGGAAAAATAATAAAAAAAGTAAGTAAAGAATAAACCTGCGATTGAATAAAAACTCGCCAAAATCCTCCTCCAGCAAAAGTCACTTCTCCAACCCCAGTATCTCTTACCCATTTATAAACTTCTGGCAAAGCCCAAATAAATTCGTGTGAAAAAATATAAAGTAAAATTAAAGATTTAATTCCAATCCACAAAACTGATGCAATCAAAATCGTTAAAATATTTTTTAAAAAATTATCATTATTTTTTGCAACACTAAAAAACGGTAAAATCAATAAAAAATAAAGCCAATTATTAAAATCCAAAAAAACATTTCCAAAATTATTTCCTCGAATTATTCCCCAAACAAACGACCAGAGAATCACAATTCCTAACCATAAATAATTTTTATTAAATTTGAAATTAAAGTATTCTTTTTTATTTTTTGTTTTTAAAAAATTTACAAACCAAACAGAAAAAATAATTAAAAACAATCCAATCCGTATTGAAATCAAAGTCTCATTAAATTCTAAACTAAATAAATATCCTTTTGACCCAATAAATAATTCTGCTAGTAAAATATAAATTCCATATTCTAACTTGACTAAACTAAAAATCAGTGTTAAGATTAAAATTACACAAAAACAAACTACATTAAAACTTGGCAAAAGCCAGCCGAAAAATGACAGAATTTCTGCTAAAATTAGAAATAAAAATGTTATTTTAAATATATTTTTATTTATCATAAATTTTTTTTCTTTCCAAAAATTTTCCTAACCCCAATTTTACTATCAATAAAAGTCAAAAATAAATTTACTGGTTGTAAAAACCACAAAATTAAAAACTGCCAAAATGGTTTGTATTTTTTAAAATAATAATAAAGAGATTTATTAAAATTAATTTGCTTTTTTAAACTTGCAAGTTGTTTAAAACTTTGTTCTTTGTGGTGAACAATTTTAGTGTTCGGATAAAAATAAATTTTGTATCCTGCGTCTTTTGCTCTTTTGCAAAAATCAACTTCTTCAAAAATCGCCCAAAACTTTTCATCAAATAAACCAATTTTGTCAAACACTTGTTTTTTAATTAACATTGTTGCTCCCATTATTTGATCAACTTCTTGAATTTCATTGTGATCAAAATCTAACATAAAATATTCTCTTACAAATTTAATTTTGTTTGGAAAAAAATTATAAAATTTTAATTGAATAAAAATTTGATCTAATAATTTTGGAAATCTGCGACATGAGTGTTGTAAAGTTTTGTTAGTATTTAAAAGTTTTGGTCCAACAATTCCAATTTTTTCACCCTGTCCTGAGCGACCTTCAGAGTTGTTGGGAGCCGAAGGATCTATTTTCTTATTTTCAACAAACTTTATCATTTCTAAAATACTTTCATCAATCAATTCCGTATCTGGATTTAAAAGCAAAATTAATTCTCCTTTTGCTAATTTAATTCCTTGATTATTTGCTTTAGAAAACCCTAAATTTTCTTTATTTTTTATTATTTTTAAATTATCTAAATTATATTCTTTCTTATATTTTTCTAATTCTTTAACAGTTTTGTCGCTTGAATTATTATCAACCACAAAAATTTCAAACTCTATATTTTTTAAATACTTAAAAATAGATTTAACACATTTTAATGTTAAATCGCAAGTATTCCAAGATACAATAATTATTGAAAGTTTCATATTTTTATCTTACTTTAAATTCAATAAATTATCAACAAAATAAAAAACGGGTTCTAATCCGTTTTTATTACTTTTAAATTTTAATTTATTATTTTAAATCCTTTCCCCATTGTAGAACAAATAGAAATACTTTTAATAAATATCCCTTTAACCCCTGCTGGTTTAGCTTTATTCACTGCTGTTAAAAACGCTTCAAAATTTTCTTTTAATTTATTTTCATCCCAAGAAACCTTGCCAATTATTTGATGAATATTTGAAGTTTCATCATTTTTAATTGTGATTTTTCCCGCTTTTAATTCTTTAACAGTTTTAACAACATCTTTCGTTACTGTTTCGTTTTTTGGGCTAGGCATTAAACCTTTTGGTCCAAGAATTTTCGCAATTTGAGATAATTCTCTCATTATTTCTGGAGTAGCTACTGCAACATCAAAATCAATTACAGCTTTTGTTTTAATTTTTTTAATTAATTCTTTTCCACCAACAATATCTGCTCCAGCTTCCTTGGCTTCTTTTTCATTTTCAGTAAACACTGCAATTTTTTTTGTTTTACCAGTTCCGTGTAGCAAAATACAAGTTGAACGAATTTGTTGTTCGCCTTTTTTTGGATCAATTCCAGTGCGAATGTGAACTTCAACTGATTCATCAAATTTCGCGTGAGAATTTTCTTTAACTTTTTTAATTCCTTCTTCAAAGGAATATGTTTTATTATTTTTCATATATTTTTTAGCCTGTCCTGAGCGACCTTTAGGGTCGTTAGGAGCCGAAGGATCCCGTGGTCAATTGATTTCAAATTTTAGAATCCTAAAATTAAAATATTTTATTAACAACTAATTCTCGTTGCATTATTATTATCAAATCTCCAACTTTTTTATCCAACAATAAATTGCCAAGAGGTGACTGTGGAGTAATAATTGTTATTTTATTATTTAAATTATAATTTTCAATTACTTTCCCGCCACCCACAGGAAAAATAAAATAAATTTTTTCTTGTGAGTTGTGTGTTGTTTCAATTAATGAACCAATAATAATTTTCTTTTGAGTTGAGTCTTTTATTTTATAATCTTTTAAAATTTCTAATCCTTTTTCTAATTCTATGATTTGTTCGTATAAATTACTTGCCAAGCAACTGTATTGACTCTTGGAAACATCACTGTGTGATTGCATTGCTCCTGGCGCTTCAACAGCAGCTTGTTTTGTTTGCTCAAGCTGTATTTTTGTATTTCTCAAATCATCTTCTAATCTTTGTTGAAGTGATCGAAGCAAATCTTTTTTAATCAAAATAATTTGATCATCTTCTAATTTCATATTTTTTAAATTATAAAATATTTATAAAATATTTTAATCCCTTAATTTCTTTACCCTGTGAAATAATTTTTTCTTTGAAAAAATTGCTTTGCATTTCACAGGGTGAATTTCTCAATTTCTTCAGGCATTTTTTTGTTGTTTTACATCTTTCTTAATAGTAAACCAATGAAAAATCCAAAGCGGAAATCCAATTAAAATTAAAGAAATTGCAGTTGACGCTTGACGTTGACGATTACGAATTATAAATTCATTTGGATCTTGATTTTTTTCTTTTTCCTGCCAACTTTTATAATCAACCAACCAATTATTAATTTGTTCTTTCTGCGTTTTGGTTAATTCACATTTGTCACTGCAAATTTTTAATTCTTCAACAGATTGTAAATCAGGATCTTTTAAATAAAGAGTAGCTGGGCGACCAATATAATTGTCCTGCAAATCAGCCTTAGTAAAAATCCAAGTTTTTAAACCTAAATTAATAATCATTGAACAGCCAATTACTAACATTCCTAAACCAACTAAAGCAAAAAGGTAAAGATAAATTGTGCGAATGATTGGATTTTTCATATTAATTTCTCCACCTCCGCTCGTTAGCAACTCTTTGTTGCTACGGCGCCTGTCCGCCGTAGCCTTTGGCAAAGGAGGAGATAAATTTTTAATGCTTTTTAAAAAAATTTTAAATTAAAATTTTTTTAAAAAGAACTAGGAGCCTGTCCGCCGAAGTGTTAAAAGATTTTTTAGAGAACGAAGGCGGATCAGGTAATTGTAATTCCCATTTGTCTTGCTGTACCTTTAATAATTTTCATTGCAGATTCAACATCATTTGCATTTAAATCTGGCATTTTAATTTCAGCAATTTCTTTAATTTGCGCTTCAGTAATTGTTCCAACTTTATCAATATTTGGTTTGCCAGAACCTTTTTTAATTTTTGCTACTTTTTTTAACAATTCTGCGGCTGGCGGAGTTTTTAATTTAAAATCAAAACTACGATCTTCAAAAACAAAAATTTCAACTGGAATAATATCTCCCATTTTATCTTTTGTTGCATCATTAAATTTTGTGCAAAATTCTTGAATATTAAGACCGTGCTGACCCAAAGCAGGACCAACAGGAGGAGCTGGATTTGCTTGCCCAGCTTTGATTTGTAATTTTATTGTTGTTTTAATTTCTTTAGCCATACGAGTTTTTCCGCCTTCGCCCCCAACAACTCTACTGGACTACGGCGGATAAATTTCTAGTTCAGTTTTAAATTTTTTTAAATTAAAAAAATTTAAAACTGCATTTAGATCCTGTCCGCCGTAGTCCAATAAGATTTTTTAGGGGCGAAGGCGGATAGGGCGATTATATTTTCTTAACTTGTAAAAAATCTAAATCAACTGGGGTTTCACGACCAAACATTGATACTAAAACTTTTACGCGACCACGAGCTTCATCAATTTCTGAAACCTTTGCATCCATTTCTTTAAACGGCCCATCTGTAACTTTAACAGCTGAACCAATTGAAATATCAATTTTATATTTTGGCTCTTCAACGCCCATTCGTTTTTGCAATTCTTGAATTTCTGCTTCTGAAACAGCAGTTGGAGTTGTGCCAGCGCCGATAAAACCAGTTACATTTGGCGTGTTGCGAACCACATACCACGAAGCGTCGTCAACCACCATTTCAACCATAACATATCCTGGATAAATTTTTTCTTCAACAACTTTGCGACGACCATTTTTAATTTTAATCTTTTTTTCTTTTGGTACAAGCACTTGAAAAATTTTATCTTGCATATCTAAAGAATCAATCCTTTGTTCAAGATTGTATTTTACATTTTCTTCATAACCAGAATAAGTATGAATTGCGTACCATCTTTTGCCTTGTTGTAAGGTTTGTTTTGCCATAAATTCGTTTCTCCGCCTTTGCCCCTAACAACTCTACTGGACTACGGCGGATACCTGTCTAGCTGACAGGCAGGAACTCTTAATGTTTTTTTTAGAGTTGAAGCGAAGGAGGATTAAGCGAGTATTATTTCAATAATTTTACTTAATCCAAAATCAACTATTCCAAGAAAAAGCGCGACACCTAATGAAAAACCAATCACAAGTAGCGTGTAATTTCTAGTTTGCTTTTTACTTGGCCAAACTACTTTCTTAAGTTCTCGTTTCGAAGCTTTAATATAATTTATTAATTTATTTAACATATTTTTATTTAAAAACAGCCTTTTCGGCTTCTGTGAATATCTTAACACAGAGTTAATTTTTTGGCAAATTTTTAAACTAGTTTTAGATTAATTACTTAAAATACTCTCTTCCCTTCCCTAATAATTCTCTAAACATATCAACACTATCAATTAATTCCTGATTACTTGATTTACATTTTTCAGGTTCTTTGCTTCTTTCTTCTTGTAACATTTTATACATCTCATCTATCTCGCTCATCGGCAAGTTTTCTTTTGATACATCCGGATCTCGCAAGATTTCATTATTAGCTTTTTCAAATATCTTTTTGGCTGTAAGATATAGTTCATTAGTTGGTTCATCGTATCGTGGGTTGAGTTCTTGATGAAGAAAAATCCTAAGCCCTATTTTTAAACTTTTTATAGCGTGCCAAGCTGAGGATTTTTCTACCTGCTGATTAAATTCTAATTTAGACACATCTGGATTAGGAGCTAAAATTTTTTGCATTAATTCTGTTGATTCAAAAGGCATAGTTTTTATTTTTAATTTTCACAAAAATTATTAATTTTAATTACGGGATCCTTCGCTTCTAAAAAACTATGAAAGTCGCTCAGGACAGGCTGAATCACACATCCAAATTCTTCACATATTTTGCGTGGGTTTGAATAAATTTTTTACGAGGCGCAACTTCTGAACCCATTAAAATATCAAAAGTTTCATCTGCTTTTTCAGCGTCTTCAACAATAACTTTTAATAAAATTCTATTTTCAGGATTCATTGTTGTTTCCCAAAGTTGATCTGGATTCATTTCACCCAAACCTTTATATCTTTGAATATTTATTCCAGCAACTTTTTCTCCAACTCCAGTTTCTTCTTTAATTATTTTATTTTCATCTTCTATTTTATTTCCCTTAATTTCTCCCTTTCTTAATTTCTCAATTTCTTTATCTTTCTCCTCATCAGTGTAGACATATTTCATTAAACTTCCTTTTTTCAAAGAATAAAGTGGCGGTTGCGCGATAAATAAATGACCTTGTTTAACAATCTCTGGAAAATATCTGTAAAATAAAGTTAAAAGCAAAGTCCGAATGTGAGAACCATCAACATCAGCGTCTGTCATTATTACAATTTTATTATAACGCAAATCTTGTAAATTAAATTCCTCACCAATATTTGTTCCCAAAGCAATGATTAAAGATTTAACTTCATTGTTTGCAAGCATTTTATCAAGCCGAGCTCGTTCAACATTTAAAATTTTACCACGCAAAGGAAGAATTGCTTGAGTTTTACGATCTCTTCCTTGCTTAGCAGAACCGCCAGCAGAATCTCCCTCAACAATATAAAGTTCAGAATTTTCCGGATCTTTTGAAGAACAATCTGCTAATTTTCCAGGCAAAGCAAAACCATCTAAAACTCCTTTTCTTAAAACTGTTTCGCGCGCGTGCTTTGCGGCTCGTCTTGCTTGCGCGGCTAATAATACTTTTCCAATAATTGCTTCTGCTTCTCTTGGATTTTCTTCTAAAAATATTGAAAAATATTCTCCAAAAACTTGATCAACAGCAGTGCGGACTTCTGGATTGCCCAATTTAGCTTTTGTTTGTCCTTCAAATTGCGGGTCCATTATTCTAACAGCGATTACTGCTGTTAATCCTTCTCTAACATCTTCACCAGACAAATTTTGATCTTTTTCTTTTAAAATATTATTTTTTCTAGCGTAATTATTTAAAGTGCGGGTTAACGCAGTACGAAATCCAACTAAATGCATTCCACCTTCTTGATTACAAATATTATTTGCAAATGAAAAAACTGACTCGCGATAATCATCAACATATTGCAAAGCAACTTCTACAATCACTGGATCTTTTTTTATTAATTTAATTTCTTCTCCTGCTTCTGCGTTTCCGTTATTTGAACCATTTTTATTTGGCGCAATTTCTTTGTCAACATAAAAAACAGACTGATGTTTTGCTTCATTATTTGCATTTAAATGTTTAACATAAGATTTAATTCCGCCTTCAAAATAAAATTCATAAGAAAAAAAATTTCCTTTAATCCTTTCATCAAAAATTTTAATTTTTATTCCTTTATTTAAATAAGCTTGCTGACGCAAATGATCAATAACTGTTTGCCAATTAAATTCTAAAGTATCAAAAACTTCTGAATCTGGTTTAAAAGTAATTGTGGTTCCAGTGCCGCGAGCTTTTCCAACTGCTTTTACTTTTTTTAATGGTTTGCCTCTTTTGTATTCTTGCGCCCAAAGTTTTCCATCTTTTTTAATTTCAGCTTTTAAATATTCTGACAAAGCATTTACTACTGAAACACCAACTCCGTGTAAACCACCAGAAACTTTGTAACCTCCGCCGCCAAATTTACTTCCAGCGTGCAATTTTGTTAAGGCTAATTCTAAAGCAGAAACTTTATATTGTTTGTGAATATCAACTGGAATTCCACGACCGTTATCTGAAACTTCAACCGTGTTGTTTGGCAAAAATGTAATTGAAATTTCTGTTGCAAATCCTGCCATTGCTTCGTCAATTCCATTGTCAACAACTTCCCAAATCATATGATGCAAACCTGAAGAACCAGTTGAACCAATATACATTCCTGGTCTTTTTCTCACTGGATCCAAACCTTCCAAAACAGTAATCTGTTCGGCTTTGTAATCAGATGATTTGGATTTTTTTGTTATATTTTTTTTTGTAGATTTTTTAGGTCTTGACATAAAATTAAAAATTTAAACCTTGGGCTGTTTTTTTATAAAAAATTCTTATTTGATCTCAACCCCAGTTTTTTTTATTTCATAAACCAAAGGATCTTCATCAATAAAATCTTTTAGCGGATAGCCGACTGGTTCAATTCCACGCAAAACATCAATTTTCCTTCTTTTGCTCCACAAATAATCAAAAGCATCCCAGCGACTTTTAAATTTTGGTGATACAATGCAAACATCAATATCACTCCCTTTTTTATAATTACCATTAACTCTTGAACCATAAAAATAAATTCTTTCAATAGGCAAACTATCCTCTCTTAAAAGAGAAATATATTCTTTAATAAACTTTTTTGTTTTAATTATTTGTTGATTTCCTTTTTTAACCATAAGATTAATTTTTTAGTAATATTAAAATACTTATCACAATATTTTTTATCAATTGATTTGTAAAATCTAAATTTAAATTCCGGATATCTTGATTCTAAATTAAATTTAGTAATGGTTTGTAAATATTTTTTTACTTCTGCATCTATTTCTAACTTTGCCAATTCTGCTAATCTTTCTAAATCATGAGCATAAGGAGAAGGTTTATTTGTTATTTTAACAATTAATGCCTTTAATAAACATTCTAAACCCAAATGACAAAAGAAAAGACAGTCAGAATAACGTTTTGACTTATAAATCAGAATAACGTTTTGACTTATAAAGATGAGTAGCAGTTTTTTGTTTTTCTTCAAAATTTTTTAGCCAATAATTTTTAAGAGAATTTATATTCATAAATTATATTTTTTATGGTTTAATTTTAGCTTAAAAATGGATTTGTGTCAAAATAAATTAACTTCTTAACTTTGCATTAAATTTATTTTCTAATAATTTTATAATTTTATTTTCAACAACTTCAACTTCTTTATCTTTTAAAGTTCTGCTTGCTTGATAAACAATTCTAAACGCTACAGATTTTTTACCTGTTTCGCCGACAGATAAGTTTCCTAAGTCAAATTCTGAAAGAAATTCTATTTTATTAAAAATATCATCTTGAATTTGTTTTAAAATTTCATTTTTTATATTTTGCCATTTAATTTCCCAATCAATTTCAATTGCTAAATCTCGCTCAATTAATGGAAATTGAGGAAGTTGTTTAAATTTTTTCACACCATCAATACTAGATACTAATTTTTCAAAATTAATCTCAAACAAACCAATTTCTTTATTCTTAATTTTAAAATTTAAAACTCCCAACCATCCAATTTGCTTTTCATTAACAAAAACCTGCAAAATTTTATTTTCATCTAAAAAAGACAAAGTCTTTCCAATTCTTAAATCGTAAACCTTAAATCGTAAATCTTTTAAAATGCCTTCAACAATTCCTTTTATTTCTAAAAACAAATCTTCCTTTTCGCCAACAACAACTCCTGCGAACATTTTTGGTTGCTCTGGCAAAATATCCTCATCAAAATTTTTATTTTTACTTTGTTTAAAAACTCGCGCTAATTCAAATAATTTAAATTCAGAAAAATATCTTAAATTGTCTTGAACATTTTTAATTAAATTTGGAATTAAACTTGTTTGCAAAAATCTGTTTTCCTGAGCTGGTGGATTTTCTACTTCAACAAAATTAACAAAATCTAATCCTAGACTTTTCAAAATCTTTTCATCAGCCCACGAATAATTAAAAACTTCATTCATTTTACAACCAAGTGACAAATAATTTTTTATTTTATTTTCCAAATCAAACTCTGGCTGATATTTTGCTTTATCCATTTCAATCATTTCAACTTTTTCTTTTAAATTATCAAAACCATAAATTCTTGCAACCTCTTCCACAATATCTTCTGGAATTGAAACATCTCCAGTTGCCCGCCAACTTGGAACTTTTATTTTATATAAAATATCATCATTGACTTTTGACTTTTGACTTTTGACTTTTAATTTAACATCAAATCCAAGTCTCTCTAAAATTTCTAGAATCTGATCTGAATCTATTTTTTGCCCAATCTTTTTTTCTAAAAATTTATGCTCTACTTTAATATTAATTTCTTTTTGTTTAATTGGAAATTCATCAACTAATTCAACAATCTCAGCTTGCGGGATAATTTCTTTAATTAATTTTAACATTCTTAACATTGAAATTTCTGCAAAATTTACATCAAGATTTTTTTCAAAACGAACTGAAGCTTCAGTTCTTAATCCTAATTTTTGTGAAGTTTTTCTAATATTTTTTGCGTTAAAAGTTGCAGATTCTAAAATAATTTCTGTTGTACTTTTTTTAACTTCAGAATTTGCTCCACCAATAATTCCAGCTAAAGCAATTGGTTTTTCTGCGTCAGCAACAACTAACATTTCTTCATCTAATTTTCTTTCTTCTTCATCTAAAGTTTTTATTTGCTCGTTATTTTTCGCAGTTCTAATAATTATCTGTATTTTATCAATTTTTTTATCTGCGTGAATCAGTGTTTTGTCAAAAGCGTGCGTTGGCTGACCAACATCTTGCATCACATAATTTGTAATATCTACAATATTATTTATTGATCTTGAACCAACTGATTCTAATCTTTTCATCAACCAATCTGGAGATTTTTCAATTTTAATATTTTTCACAACACAACCAATGTATCTTGAGCACAAATTTTTATCTAAAATATTTATTTTTAAATTTTGATCTTTAATATTTAAATTTATTTTGGATTTTGGATTTTGGATTTTGGATTTATCAAAAAGCTCTAGCTTTTTTAATGGTATTTTATAAATCGCGGAAAGTTCTCTTGCAATTCCAAAATGCGACCACAAATCCGGACGATTTGTTAAAGATTTATTTTCAATTTCAATAATTACATCATCAAATCCTAAAACTTGCGCTAAATTTTGCCCTGGTTTTATTTTTTTTAATTCAGACAAATCTAAAATCTCCATTTCACCACACGAAAATTGATTTTCAATTCCTATTTCATTTGGCGCGCAAATCATTCCAAAACTTTCTTGCCCGCGAATTTTAGCTTTTTCTAAAACAACAGACTCGCCCTCGCCGTGCCAACGAATTTTTGCCCCAGGCAAAGCAACCGCAACAAACATTTTTTCTTTTAAATTTGTTCCTCCACAAATAATCTGAACAGATTTATTTTTTCCAATTTCAGTTACTGCAATTTTTAATTTGTCCGCGTTTGGATGTTTTTTTAATTTCAAAATTTTTCCAACCACAATATTTTCAAACTCTTCAGCTTGATTTTTTATTGATTCAACTTCAACAGTTGACATTGTTAAATCCTCTGCTAATTTTTTAGCAGTTAAATTTTTTGGTAAATCAATGTAATCTTTTAGCCAATTTAATGAAATGTACATATATTTTTTATAGCACACGAATTACCAGAATTACCCAAAATTTTCACGAATTAAAATTCTGGTTTATTCTGGTCATTCTGGAAATTCGTGTGCTATTTTTTATAAATTTTTTAATATCTCAAATATCGCATTTCCCTGTCTTGCCCAATCACTTCCCCATCTTGAACTTCCTTCAACAGCAATAAAATGAATTTTATTTTCTCGCGCCCAATCTGACGCTCCACCATCTAAATTCATATCAAAGCGTTTTTTAAATTTAGAATACTTATTATAAATTCTTGCCCAATTTTCAGCAACTTTATCGTCTTTATTAATCATCACATCTTTTCCAACATTGTGCAACATTATTAAATTTTGAATATTTTCTTTTTTTATAAAATTTATTAAACTTTTAGTTTCTAATTCTGACGCGCCAAATTCTCCGCAAAAAACTTCTTGTGATTTTTCTGAATAATTTTTTCCTGTTTTCCAAACTGATTTTGATTGAAAATTTTTAGTAGGAAAATTACGATTTAAATCAACATTATTTGAATTAAACCGTCCAACTTTTCCACGATAAAAATAATCTGGATTTTTAATTGCTTTTGTGTAACCGTCAATATTTAAAACTGGAATAATAAATAATTCTATATTTAAATTTTTATCTGTTGGCTCCAGTCTCTTGGCTGGAGCCTTATTGAAATAATAATTAACAATCTTCTTAGCCAACTTCACAGTCCCAACTTCATTTCCGTGAATTCCTCCCACGATTAATATTTTTTTTATCCTGTCCTGAGGAGCAGGTCTTTTAGAGTTTGCGACGAAGGATCCCGTGGAAGTAATAAAAATAATTTTGTAACAAAAAATATTTCTTCCTCCAACACTTTTCCCAACAACAATCCCAAGTCCTCGAGATTCAATTTCAGAATTTATTTTTTCACATTTATCAAAAGTATTGTGAAAAATCCCAATCAATCCTCGATAAATCGTTCCACCAATATAATATATTTTTTTAATTATTTTTTTCATATTTACTAAAATTTTTTTATTTCTCCATAATAAGCTAGCTTTTTTGAATTTGAAAAATATCTTGCCAACTGATCACCACGGGAAAAATGCCAATATTCAAAAGGATGAGCAACAAATAATTTATCTTTTGATAATACAATTGGCGCGCACAAAACATTATACAAAATTCTGCGATATTCTAAAATTTCCTTTTCTTGTTTTGTTAATTTTTTTACTTTCTCAATGCCAAAAATTGTAATATCTTTTCTAAATCTTAAATTTACAAAATCTTTTTTCTTTAAATTATATAAAGTTAAATCAATTGCTCCACCTGTTGAATGAGGAAAAGGATGGGTTTTACTTCTTTCTTCTGGTTGAGCAAACAATTGTTTTTGGCTTTCGCCGCCTTTTTTTGTGTAAAATTCAATTGCTGACAGTTGGATGTAATAATTTCTGTATCCACTTTTTAAATACAAAGCTAAACCAAATTGTCGCAAATAATCATCAACTTTTTTTAAATCTTCTGCAACACTTTTTCGCAAATAAATATTTTTCTTTAAATATTTTTTAAATTTATTAAAAGGTTTTTTGTTGCGAAAATTATAATAATATGATTCTCCCATTAATCCTAATTTTTGACAATCAACTAATTTTTCTTTATATAATTTGTGTTTTGTATCTAATTTTCTTTTTTTTAATTTATTATTAACTTCAAATCTATTTTCAAAATATCTAAAATTAGCAACCCATTTTGGAATTTTAATTGGAGTAGATTTAATTTTATTTAATTCATTCATAAATTTTCAACAGTTGACAAAATAATTGAAAGGTGTAAGATAAAAATATAATTTCTAACATATTTTAACTTAAATAAATGGAGGAATTTAAATGTTAACTTTTTCAAGAAAATGGGGTCACAATGTATTAACTGGGACTTCAAATGTGCATCAACTTTCATTTTTGACTTTTGGAGAATTAGCTCCAGATGATGTATTTGTTATTGTAAAAGGCTACGAAAAATTATCAGCAATTTACAAAAAAGAAAAAAGTGGAGTTTCCAAATTCTTCGGAGGCGAATGGGAAAAAATACATGATTCAACTCCAAAATCAAATGCTCCTGTCCAAAAAGTTAATTTTAGGTAGGACAGTGTGTTTTTATTAGCCCGAATTTAAAACTCGGGTTTTTTTATTTTTAAATTGTTAATTTTAATCCCTTAATTTCTAATTTCTCAATTTCTTTTTAATCCACGGGATCCCATCGCTCCTAACAACCCTTAAGGTCACTCGGGATGACAGGCTGAAAAATTATAATCCTTTATCAAGTAAATAAATCATCAACGCCACCATTGTTGCCACACCAGTAATCAACCAATACCTCATCACAATTGTTTCATTTTTTATTCCTTTAAGTTGAAAATGATGATGAATTGGAGCTGCAATAAATAATTTTCTTTTTTGCTCTGACCAACCTTTTTTAATTCCATATTTTCTATAAATCAACTGCCCAATATCTGATCCAGTTGTTGCAACTAATAAAATTCCCGCAATTGGCAAAAGCAAAATCGCGTTTGTTAAAAACGCAACCACAGTTAAAGTTGTTGTTAAAGCTAAAATTCCTGTTTCACCTAAATAAAATTTTGCTGGCGGAGCGTTAAACCACAAAAATACCGCTAAAGTTCCTGCAATCATAAAACAAAATGTTGCTAAATCAACTTGCCCGCGAATAAAAGCAATCACGCCAAACATTAAAAACAATGGAGCAAAAACTCCTCCTGACAATCCGTCAATTCCATCAATAATTCCAGAAGAAAATACCCCAACCATTGTGATTGCAAAAAGAGGAATGTAAAAACCATTAATATAAAAATCTCCGAAAAACGGAATGTGAATCGTGTCCCAACCCAATTTAAAATGAAACCATAAAGCGCCAACAACACCAATTATTAAAACAAGTAAAATTCTTTTTGATAAACTCATTCCACCCCCTAAATATTTTTTCACTTTTCCTTTTGTTGTTAAAATATCGTCAAACAATCCAAGAACTCCAGCAACTACCAAAGTAAAAAGCGGCAACCAAGTTTCTGCGCGAGTTAAAAAATTTAAATTATTAAATAAACTTGGACAAATTTTTTCTAAAATATACATTAAAATTGCTAAAACTAAAACTGTTACCCAAATTAATAATCCACCACCGCGAGGAGTAAAAATTTTATCATCTTTTTCAATTTTTTTAAAAGTAATTAATTCGTGTCCGTCAGAAGTGTATTTTCTTGATTTTTTTTTCCACAATTTATATTTATTTAAAATTCTAACCAAACTCGGCGCCCAAATAAAAGCGCCAACAAATGCGAAAAATGTAAGGATGAATATTTTTGCTACACTCATATTTTTTTTAGCCTGCCTGCCCGCCGTAGCTTTAGCAAAGGAGGATCCTGAGGAGCAGGTCTTTTTTAGGATTGCGACGAAGGATCCCGTGGATTTTAGAAAAACAACGAAAAAGAAAATTATTTTAAATCTTAAAAAATAAATGATTTTAAATATTTTATAGATTGAGTTGTAAAAAACTTTTTAATTTTTTCAATATTAAATTTTTTTAAATCTAAAATTAATGGTTCAATATTTTTTAATAACTTAATATTATTTAAAATTTTAGCTTCTAAATCAGATTGATTTATTTTAACTCCAAATTTTTTATCTACATTTTTTATTAAATTTTTTAATTTTAATTTTTTAGCTGTTAACAAAAAATATAAATCAAAAATATCTTTTGGCTCATTTCGCTGATAAGTAGCCAATGTTTTATTAGTCGCAACATCAATTAAAGAATCAATTTTAATTTTAAAATTTTCATCAAACAATGGTTTTACTAAATTTTTAAAAGGAAAAAATACAAATTCTAATTTTAGTTTATTATTTTTATTAAAATTTAAAACAAATTGCTGACGATTTAAATTTTGAGTAAAAGCAATTTTTTGAATATTTAATTCTTTTTTTAATTTATTTAATTCAATAATTAAATTTTCATCTGTTTCAAGATTAAAAGAAAAAAAATCCAAATCCTCTGATAATCTTAAAGGTAAATATTTGTAAGCCAAAGCTGTGCCACCTGTCCAATAATAAAATTTAGCTAATCTGGTTTTACTAATTGCTTTTAATGTTTTTATTTGATCTGGATTTAATATTTTATTTGTTTTCATATTTTAAAAATGTTGTTAATAAATTTTTTAAATCAGGTCTAATATTTAAACTTGGCAAATATTTTTCTAAATCTTTTTTCTTAATTCCTTTCCAATCGCAAAAATTAATTTTTCTTTCCAACCAAAATTTCTTAACCTCTGGTTTTTTCAAATCACTTTTTTTAATTTTGTAGTCCCAAAAATATGGGGAATTTATATATTTACTGTTTTGTTTTTGCATAATTTTATAAGAGTAGTCATCCTGAACGACTTTTGTGGCCGTTAGGAGTGAAGGATCTGTAAAATGCGAATAATTCTAATTTAAACTAATACTGCGAATTTTTGTTGACAAAAATTTTGAAAGGTGTAAGGTAAAAATATAATTTCTAAATTTTAAAAACTAACAAGTGGAGGAAAAAATGAGTTTACTAATCATTAGAGGAATTGGCATTTTAATTTTATTGTTAATTGCATTTCCTTTTCTTAATTCTGGGTGTAGATTTTTTACTGGTTTTTCAATTATTGAATGGGGGACTGGTAAAAGAAAATATTATTGTCAAAATTGCCAATTAACAATTCCTGTTCGGATCAAAACATTGCACAAAAAAGAGTCTAACTTAATTATTTATTGTCCACAGTGCACTTTAACAGCTTATCGAAAATGGAGCTGGGATTAACTATTTTATTCTGCCCTGCCCTGACTAAATCTAATTTAGATTCAGGGCTTTTTTTATTTTAAAAATTTATTAATAAATATTCATAATTCCTAATTCATTTTTAAAAACAGATCCTTCGTCGCCCGACCCTAAAAATCTCTACTCCTCAGGACAGGCTAAAAAAACTAAAATTGTCTTAAAAACCTTAAATCCCCAGAATGAAACAAACGCACATCATCAATTCCATATTTCATCATCACTAATCTATCTAAACCAATATTAATATAAAAACCTTGCCATTTTTTTGGATCAATTTTTCCAGCGCGCAAAACATTTGGATGTGGCGGACCGCCCGGCATCATTTCAACCCAACCAGATTGCTTGCAAACTGAACAACCTTTGCCACCGCAGTTTAAACACTGCATATCAATTTCAAATCCTGGTTCAACAAATGGAAAAAATCCTGTTCGCATTCTAATTTTAACTTGTTTTTTAAAAACCCTTTCTAAAATTGTTTTAACTAAAATTTTTCCACCTGCTAAAGAAATATCTTTATTTACGATTAATGCTTCATATTGATAAAAACATCTTTCGTGACTAGCGTCTGTTGCTTCACTGCGAAAAACTCTGCCAGGATAAACAAATCTAAACGGCGGTTTATTTTTTTGCATAAATCTCACACTTGCGCCAGTTAAATGCGGTCGCAAACACAATTTTTCTAAACCTTTTTTTTCTTGTTCTTTATTTTGTATTTTGTAATTTGTAATTTGGGATTTATTTGGAAATTGGAAATTGGAAATTGGAAATTTTACCCAATATGTATCCATTGATTCTCGCGCTGGATGATCTTGTGGAAAATTTAAATTATCAAAAGCGTATTTTTCAGAAGTAATTTCTGGTCCTTGATAAATTTCAAAACCCAAAAATTTAAACGCATCATTTAAATCATTTTTCACTTGTGTAATTGGGTGCAGAGTTCCAATCTCCTGATCCTTTCCCGGCAAAGTCGCATCGTAAAATCTTTGACTTTTGACTTTTGACTTTTGACTTTTTAATCCATTAATTTCTAATTTCTCAATTTCTTTTTTTGTGTTGTTATAAATTTTTTCTATTTCTACTTTAATTTCATTAACTAATTTTCCAATTACTGGTTTTTCTTCAACCGCAACATCTTTAACTTGTTTAAAAATTTTTGTTAACTTTCCTTTTCTACCTAAATACTCCACTTTTAAATTTTCAAGATCATTTAAAATCTCTGTTTTTTTTATTTTTTCAATAATTTCATTTTTAAGTTGATTAAGTTTTTGTTGCATATTTTTAAGCCAGTCCTGAGCTACTTTTTTTAGGATTTTTTAGGAGCCAAAGGATCCCGTGGTTTGTAAAATAAATTTTACTTTAACACAAAATATTGTTTGCAAACTTGAAGTTCCTTCGTCGCCCGATCCTAAAAAAATCTACTCCTCAGGACAAGGCAATGCTTTAATTTTTAAAAACATCATTTCCAAAACAATTAAAATTATTAATAAAATTAATAAATTCCACCACGCAACTAATTCTTGACTTTGCAAAAATAAGCTAACAATAATTAAAATTCCAAACCAAACTGCTTGACGAAATGAAATAATAACTTGTTGAGTGATAAATTGATTTTTATTTAAAAAATATCTTGAAACAAATCCAACAATTGAAGCTAAACCAGTGATTGAAAAAAATAGTGAAGTGTAAAATAACACAAATCCTAAAAATACTGTATTAAATGGATTAACAGAATAAATTACAATAAAAAAAGCAACACAACAAACTAGTGTAGCAACAATCATTAAAATTAAATATCTACTTAAAGTCATTTTTTAGCCTGTCCTTTTATTTTAATTTAATTTTACCAAACTCTGTAAAATCGCGCAAATTTTAATGCAAACAAAAAAAACCACTTGTTAAAGCGGTTTTTCTGTTCTCTAAATGTTTTTAAAGATCTGATGGTCGAACTGTTGATCTTTTGTTTGCTTGACATCTTGCAACTGCTTTATCAAGCAAAGCAATAACTTCAGTGCTCAAACCTTCAGCTAAATCACTTGAAGAATGAAGTCCTTTTTCTTTAATGTAGGATTTAACTTTTGAACCTACAACTAATACATCTGACATAATTTTTTTCTTAGTTTGGAGTCTAGAAATCCAAACATATTAATTATTTAAAACTTTAAAAAAATAGTTTTGCACAACCTTTAATTTATTGTAGCAAAACAGCAAAATAAAGGCAAATTAAAATTTTTGGTTTATTTTAATATTTTTTTTCTTTAAATCTTAATCATCAACTCAATAAAATTTTTTCAACTTTCTCTTTTGCTTTTTCTAATCTGCTTTAGACTTCTTTAGCAATCTCTTTTTATACACCTTACAACATTACTAATTTTTTTTGATCTATTTTTTTATCAAAATCTAATAATTTTAAATTTGAAAAAAATATTATAATTGCGACGGCATACTCAATAGTCAAATTAATGTTAGGGACTAAGAATTCAAATTGTTGGTCATCTGTCCTATTAGAGTGCAACTCAAGACTTTCAATATTTGGATGAACAAATCTGCAAATTTGATCGTATCTTTCTTTATGATTTTTTACAAATTCTGGTGGCATAAAATTATTATTTGCTCTGTCTTTAATATATGCAAGTGTCCATTTTTTATTTTCAAAAAATTCATTCAACCTAACCTCGTTTTCTTTTGCAGAAGATTCTGAAAAAATATATAAAATTTTTATATATAACTCATAAATATATCTATAAAGATATATGGACAGAAAAACATCGTTAGCAAAGAGACTGTTTCCCATTGAAATATTTAGAGAATATATCTTCTTTAAAACCAATGCAACAAAATATTCTTTTGGATTATCTTTTTTAGTTACAATTCCAAAATCAAAAGCAGGCAATATAATTTCATCCAAAGAAACTATTTTATTTAATAAAGAATTTTTCAAAGCTATATTTTCTTTTTTTAATAAACGATTTTTAATCATATTTAATTTTCTTCAATAATTCTAATTTCTTCCTCCCTTAATCCATACAACTCATAAACTTTTTCGTCAATTTCTTTATCTGTCTTTTTTATTTCCTTTTTAACTGATCCCCATCTATCAGAATTTGCAAGAGTTTTTTGAAGTTGTTTATTTAAGTCTAAAATTATATTAACCAATTTAACAATTTCTTTTTGTTTTTCTTTTTCAATCTTTTTTATTGGTAATTCACCAAGATTGCCAATTCTAATTTCTGGAAAAACATTCCCTTTAAATGGGTATAAATTAGAATATAAATAACTAAATAATGAAGAATTTAATAAGGCCAACATAAATTCATAAAAATAATTTTTATTTATCAAAACACCTGTATAAAGAGTGTGAACTGCATACCTTTGTTTGTCGTCTAAAACAGATATAATTTTATTACCAATTCTTCTTATATAAAACTTTTTTGGTAAATTAAAAATTTCTTCTTTACCGGGTCTTTTTAAATTTTCAATATCATAATTGATATATCTTTCATTTAAAATAAAATATCTTTCTATGTCCCTCCCTTTTAAAAGAATTTTTTGATTGTTAAAATTTTCTTTTATTTTGTCACTAATAAATTTCTTATCATCACCAGTTTTTATTGCTTCTTGGACTTTTAAAACTTCATTAAGTTTAATATTATCTTTAAAAACTTTTTCTTTAATTTTATCAAAATTTTCATCCATTGATATATTAAATCTATAAAAAGGTTGCTCTAAAAAAATATCTTGATTAACCACGACACTTTTTACAAGAGTATTATTTTCATATAAACTTAAAGTTGTTTTATTTGTTTTATCTATTTTATTTTTCTTTAAAATAATAACAACTGTTGGAACAACAACTTTATTAAAAACACCATCTTTATAATTATCTATACAAATTATTTCTGAATTGTCTAAAATATATTTTCTTAATTTAGAAAAAGAATCATTTTGTAAAATTATATTTGGGATTATAAATCCTAAATATCCATCATCATTTAATAATTCAAAAGATTTTTCAATAAATAATCCAAAAATATCATATATTTTTTCTATTGTTTTATATGTCTTTTTAAAATATTCTATTTCATTTATTAATCCCTTTTCTGTACTTAAATAAGGTGGGTTTCCAATTATTATATCAAAACCATCTTGTTTAAACACTTCTGAAAATTCATTTTTCCAATTAAAAGATTTTTCAGAAATTTTTGAATCAGAAATCAAAGAATTGCCAATGCGAATATTTCCAGTTAAATCAGGCAATTTAGCTTTTTTATCTAATGCATCAATCAACAAATTCAACTTTGCTAATTCAATTGCTTGATTATCAAGATCAACTCCATAAATATTACTTAATAAAATTTCAGTTTTAGTATTTTGATCACCAGAATTGCCGAAATCCTTATACCTATCATTAATTGTTTCCAAAGCTTTGGTCAAAAAAGAACCTGAGCCACAAGCTGGGTCCAAAACTTTTATTTTTTTTAAATCTGCCATATTTTTAGCTTCATCCAATTTTTTACCCAAAGTGTTTTCAACAATATAATTCACAATAAATTTTGGTGTATAAAAAATTCCATGTTCTTTTCTTTTTTTGCGTGATTGCTGTTTTAATTCTTTTTTATCTGTTTCAATTTTAATCGGATTTTGTGAAATATAGCTTAAGTAACTTTCATAAACACCACCTAAAATATCTGCTGGCATTTCTTTAAAATCATACTCATAAACATTTGACCCGTGTAATAAATCAATAATCTTTTTCCATTCAATGCTGTGTTCCTCCCAATTTTCACAAGCATGTTTTTTAAACAAACTTGAATTGTATATATCATCTAATTCACGAAATTTTTTAATTAACTTTGGAAAAAATTGTTCACCTTTATTTTTTTCCCATTCGCGCAAAATTGGAATCAATACCTGATCTTCCAAAACACGATCTTCCAAAACACGAACAAATACCAAACGATCAATTATTCTCTGAATCCCTTCCTCTAAAACATTTTGATCTAAATTTTCATTCCATATTTTAAAATTATCAGTCAAAGTTTGTCTAATATTTTTTAAATCATTAAATAGTTTTTCATTAACAGTTAACTTTTTTAATTTTTTTCCATGTTTAATAGCAAACTCATCTAAAAGATTATTTTGAAAACTTTCTTTTGATAACAACCACAAAAAATCAAATTCTTTTAAATAATCTTTATACGATAATTCAAAAACCAATTTATCTAATAAATTTTTTGAATCTGTTTGAGCATTAAAAATTTTTATACCCTCAAAATCTGTTAAAATTGCCCAAGCAATTCCTTTGTTCCAAGCATAATTTATTACTTGTCTAGCATGAATTTCTAAATCCAAATCTACCTTTAAAGATTTTGTTTCAATTAAAAATTTTGTAATTCCGTTCATTACAAAAACATAATCAGCTCGTTCACCAATTATATTTTCTTCAGACAAAACATCTTGTTCAAAATCCCAACCCAAATGCTCAAACAAAGGACGGATGAAATGATCTTTTGTTTTTGACTCATTATATGAATTTATCTCTTTTTGAGATAATCCTTCATATCTATCAACCAGTTTTTTAATTTTTTCTAATGATTGTTGTTTTGTCATAAAATAAAATTTGTTGAATAAATAACATCTATACTTTCATTATCTAATTTTTTAGTTAAAAAGTCCTTAAGCTCCGTGGGTCGGACTCGGACCGACGACAAATTGGTTAACAGCCAACTGCTCTACCAACTGAGCTACCACGGAACTTAAGGACTTTTATTTATTATTCTGCTTCACCTTCTATTATATTTTCCTCTTCATTATTCAAATTCCCATCTTCATTATCAATTGAAATTAATTCAATATCAAAAATTAAATCGGTGTTTGGACCAATTAATTCACCAGCGCCTTGTTCACCGTACGCAAATTCTGAAGGAACAAATAATCTTCTTTGTTCATTAACTTTCATTCCAATAATTCCTTGATCCCAACCTTGAATTACCTTACCTGCTCCAATTGTTAAACTAAACGGCTCTCCTCTGTCAACACTTGAATCAAATTTAGTTCCATCAACTAAAATACCCGCGTAATGAACTGTAATTTGGTCGCCAGCTTTAACTTGTCGTTCACCAACGCCTGGTTTTAAAATTTGCGCTGAAAGTTCTGTAATATCTTGCGCAGATTCAGTTGTATTTTTTTGTTTGTTTTCTTCTAACATATTTCCTTGCTCTATTTTTTTGTTTTCATTTTGCGCGCTTTTTTCTTGTTCTAAATAATCTGATTTTTCAAATTTTATTTCAACATTTAAAATTTCTGTCACAGCAAACAAAAGCAAAAATAAAATGATTATTGTGATTAAAATTGTTGTTAATGTTTTCATAATGAGTTTATCCTCCTTCGCCCCTAATAACTCTACTGGACTACGGCGCCTGTCCGCCGTAGCCTTGGCGAAAGAGGATAAACTCTTGTGTTTTAAACACAGGAGCTTGCCCGCCCGTAGCTAGAGTTTTTTTAGAGTTGAAGCAAAGGAGGATTAGGGGACTAATAATACCCAACTAATTTTTTCATTCCTTCTTTGTAATCTTGCATTTTTTCTAAAGCTTTGGCTTCAATCTGACGAATTCGTTCACGAGTTACGCCAAATTCTTGCCCAACTTCTTCTAAAGTATGAAAAACTCCATCTTCTAAACCAAAACGCATTTCAAGAATTTTTTGTTCACGCGGAGTTAATTTATTTATTATTTCACTAATATACTTTTTTAACAACTGAATTGCTGTTGCTTTATCTGGTGAAATTGTTTTATGATCTTCAATAAAATCAACTAATTTTGAATCATCATCTCCATCGTCGCCAACTGTGGCTTGAAGTGAAACAGTTTCTTGAGATATTTTAATAATGTGACGAATTTTGTCAACATCTTCTTCCATTTCTGCGGCAATTTCTTCTGGCAAAGGTTCCCTGCCTAAACTTTGAATTAATCTTTTTTGCACTTGCTTAAATTTATTAATTGTTTCAACCATATGAACTGGAATTCTAATTGTGCGAGATTGATCTGCCAACGCTCGAGTAATTGCTTGTCGAATCCACCAAGTCGCGTAAGTTGAAAATTTGTATCCTTTACGGTAATCAAATTTTTCAACTGCGCGAAACAAACCAACATTTCCTTCTTGAATTAAATCTAACAAAGTTAGTCCGCTTCTGCCTGCAAATTTTTTCGCAATTGAAACAACCAATCGTAAATTTGATTCAACTAATTTGTACACTGCGTCTTTATCGCCTTTTTCTTTTCGTTTTGCTAAAATCATTTCTTCTTCTTTTTTTAACAAAGGAACTTTTCCAATTTCACGCAAATACATCTGAATTGAATCAGAAGAAATATCAGACAAATCGCCTCTCTTTTTATCTAAGCCAATCCCAATTTCTTTTAAAATTTTTTCACGATTTTCTTTTTTACCAAGCAAACTTATTTCTCCTTCTACCACTTGCGAGCCAGCTTTATCTAATTTTGATAAAAATTTTTCATATTCAAAAATATAATCTTCCATTTCTGGAAAAGCAATTAAAATTTCCGATTCAGTTACAAAACCGCGCACTTTTCCTTTTTTAATTAATGTATCTGATTGCGTTGGGTCAAAAATAACTTTTTCAATTTTAATATTTTTTTTTCTAATATTTTTTTTCTTAAAACTTTTCTGAATTTTAGAATTTTTAATTTTTTTCTTTTTAAATGTTTTAATGTTTTTGTGTTTTAATGTTTTTGTGTTTTTTACTTTTTTTGCTAAAGATTTTTTAGTTTTAATTTTAACTAAATTTTTTTTAGCTTTTTTAACACTTTGTTGTCTGCTAATTTTCTTAGCAGATTTTTTTGCTTTGCCTCGTGTCCCGAGTACTCGGGATTTACGAGTTTTAATTGTGATTTTCTTTTTTAACATAAATATATTACGAACAAATTCTATTTACCTAGCCCTAAAAGGACTAGGTTAAATTTTCAAGCCCTCTCCTCCTTCGTTAAAACTACGGCGGACAGGTGAAGAGGACTAATTTATTTAAAAATTTTAAATTTAAATTTTTGTTTAGCCTGCTTCACCTGTCCGCCGTAGTCCCTTTAGGGACGGAGGAGGAGCAGGCTTGAATTTATTTTAACCTGACCCTTTAGGGTTAGGGTTTCTACAACCCTTTCAACTCCCCAGACAACAAACTAAACTCTTTCATCAACTTTTCAATTTTTTCAAATTCATTTTTTTGCTCTGCTAATTTTATTTCAACTTCAATATTTTTAAGCTTTGTTGAAACATTTTCCTTTTTTAAAAAATTAACAGCTAAATCAAATTCGCGATTAAGCTCGCGTTTTGACATTTCTACAAATTCATTTTCACCTAATAATTTTAAAGTATCAAAAATAACAACTAAATCTGTTTTTTTAGTTTTAAGATGATTGTAAAAATTATTAATTAAATCTTGTCCCGAGTACTCGGGATTGTTTTTAGTATAATATAAAATTATCTGTTTGTAAAATTCCTGAAAACTGTTTTCAATTAATTCTGGCAAAATTTTGCTAACTAATTCTTCCAAATATTCTTCGCTACGCAAACCCAGAGCTAACAGCCGTTGAGAAATTATATAATTTTTATTAATTTTTATATTTTGCTTGTCCGTTATTTGTTGGCTCCATCCCTCTTGGGTGGAGCCTTCTTGTTTAGTTGAAATATTTTTGTTTTTATTATTAGACTGGGTTTTAAAACCCAGTCTAATATTACTAAATTTATTTAAAGCTTCTCTTAAAGAATTTTCATCAATACTAATCGCAGTTGATAATTTTTTTAAATAAAAATCTTTTTCAATTGGATCAAAAAGTTTAGCAATCCAAGGTAAAATTTTTCTCGCTGTTTCTCGTTTAACATCAATATTATTTAAATCTTTTTCAGCTAAATTAATCTGAAAAAAATAATCCATAAAATTAATTTTTTTATTAACTGCTTTACGCCAAGCATCAGGAGATTTTTGAACCAGCTCATCTGGATCTTTTATTTTTGTTGGCAAAATAATTACTTTTACATTTACTCCTGCTTGCCAAGCAAGTTCAATTCCTTTTTCAGCCGCAATTATTCCAGCAACATCAGAATCAAAACACATTGTTAAATTATTTGTGTATCTTTTTAAAATTTTAATTTGATCTTCAGTCAAAGCTGTGCCAGATGAAGCAACAACATTTTTTACTCCAGCTTTGTGCGAAGCAACCACATCCATATTTCCTTCAACTAAAATTACAAAATTTAATTCTCTGATACTTTTTTTAGCTTTATACAATCCGTATAAAATTTGTGATTTATTATAAATTGCGGTTTGCGGAGTGTTAATATATTTTCCACCTGAAAAATTTGGGTCTGTGCTCATTGCTCTGGCAGTAAAACCAACAATATTTTTATTGTGATCTGAAATTGGAAACATTATTCTGTCACGAAATCTGTCGTAATAATTTCTAACTCCACTGTAATTATTTTTCTCAACAACTAATCCTGATTGCAAAATTTCATTATCTGAAAAACCTCTTGTTTTTAAAAACTTGCTGACTGCGTCCCAAGAATCTAGGGCGTAACCAATTTGAAATTCATTAATAATATCTTTATTTAATTTTCTTTTATTAATTAAATACTCACGCGCGTTTTTTGCTTGAAGAGAATTAAAAAATTGATCTTGATAAAAATTAATCGCAATTTCATTTAATTCGTAAAGACGAGTTTTTAAATTTTGAAATTGTGGATTAAAATTTTGATGTTTTAATTCAACTCCAGCTTTGTCAGCTAAAATTTTTAATGCTTCTGGAAATTCAATGTTTTCAATTTTTTGAAAAAACGAAAAAATATCTCCACCTTCTCCGCAACCAAAACATTTAAAAAATTGTTTTTCGCGCGAAACAATAAACGACGGAGTTTTTTCATTGTGAAAAGGACACAAACCTTTAAAATTCACTCCTGATTGTTTTAATGGAATGTATTCTTGAATTAATTCCACAATATCTAATTTTGATTTTATTTCTTCTGTGTTGGTCATATTCTTTTATATTAACTATTATTTTAAATTTTAGCAATAAAAAAAGCCGGATAAATCCGACTAAATTACAGAGAATATTCTCCAAGAGAAGAAAATCTTCTTTAGGGAAATTCGAGTGAAAACCAGAATTACCCTGAAATAAGATCCCCATGCTCGTCGTCTCTTGGAGGATACTTTCTACAATTAATTTTTAATTTAAAATTACAATTTCTAAATAATTACGCTAATTTAGAAATTTGTTAGTTAATTAAATATTTTAGCACATCATTTAAAAACTGTCAAACCAAAAAAACAACTTAATAAGTCGCATTTTATTTATTTTTATTTTATTTTTTATTATTCAACAACTCTAAAAATCTCTTCCAAACTAGTCACTCCTTGGATTGCTTTTAAAATTCCATCTTGCGCCATTGAAATCATTCCATTTTTTTGCGCAAGTTCTCTTATTTTATATTCAGAAATTTCACTTGATAAAATTATTTCTTCAATTTCTTTATTCATTTCAAACATTTCAAAAACACCAATCCGTCCACTGTATCCTAAATTATTACACTCATCACAGCCCACTGATTTATAAAAATCAATTTTAGATAAATCTTCTTTTCCCTTAATTTCTAAATTTCTTAATTTCTCATCTTTTTGCAAGTCTATATTTGATAAAATTTCCCAAATTTTATCTTTAACATTTTCATTAAGTTTTACTCTTTCTTTACATTTTTCACACAACTTTCTAACTAATCTTTGCGCAATTATTAAATTTAAAGCAGGGGCTAACAAATATTGCTTTGCTCCCATTGATAAAAATCTAGGAATTGCTCCAGCAGCGTCATTTGTGTGCAACGATGATAAAACTAAATGTCCAGTTAACGCTGCGTTTAAAGCAATATCAACAGTTTCTAAATCACGCATTTCACCAACCATAATTACATCAGGATCTTGACGAACAATTGAACGCAATCCTTTTGCAAAAGTATATTCTTTACTTTCATTAACCTGCGATTGATTAACGCCTTTAACTTCATACTCAATTGGATCTTCAATTGTAATTATTTTTGTTTCAGCGTCATTTAATTTATTTAACACGCTGTACAAAGTTGTTGTTTTGCCAGAACCAGTTGGACCAGTTGTAATTATCATTCCGTTTGGTCGATTAATTTGTTTAATTAACATTTCGCTTGCGGTTTTATTTAACCCTAAATCCTCTAATTTTAAATTAGCCATTTTTGATAAAAGCAAACGCATCACTACTGATTCTCCATAAGCTGTTGGCAAAGTTGAAACACGAACATCAACTTTATCATCTGTGAGAATTATTGAAAATCGTCCGTCTTGCGGTTTTGATTCAATATTTAATTTTAATCCTGACAAAAGTTTCAAACGGGAAATTAAATTTTGCCAAACTGATTTTTCTAAAACACAAGCTGTGTGCAAAACCCCGTCAATTCGATAACGCAATTTAATTCCATCAACTTCTGCTTCAATATGAATATCTGATGAATTAGTTTTTAAACCAGCTGCAACTACAACTGCAACCAATTCTGTTGTTGACGCTTTTTTAATTAAATCTTCAACTTGCTCTAATGAATTTAATTCTTGAGAAAATTTTTGCAAATCATCTTGATTAATTTCAACACCAGACCTGGCTTCTTTAATTTTTGGCACTGATTCATATTGTTTAACAACTTCATTAAAACTTTTTTCAGAAGTTAAAAAAATCTCTACGCTAATTTTTAATTTTTCTGAAAACTCATTTTGCAAACTTTGAATTTCATCTGCGTTTAGTTTTAATGTTGCTAAACGAGCAACTTTGTGAGGAGCAAAATAAAAACAAACAACTTTTTTTTCTTTTACTTCTTTCAAAGGAATTCTTTGCAAAACATCTGAAGGAACAGGAATTCCTTTTAAATTAATAAAACCAAAACCAATTTGTTGCGCTTTTGTTTTTAACTCTTCATCTAATTCTTTTTGTTGAAGTTCTTGTATTTTTGTGTCAAGCGCTTGTCCTGTTGACAAAGAACTAATATTTTGATGATCTAATCTGCTTGTAATTCCGCTTGACTGTTGATTTTGATTTTCATTTTTAACACTACCATTTTCACTGCTAAAATCATCAGAGTCACTTCTGCTGTCTTTATTTTCTTGAATTAAATCATTAATGTTTTTCATAATTTTTAGACTACCCAAAAACAAAATTTTGATTTGTCAAAATTTTGATTAATTTAACTTTTTAATTTAACTAAATGGATAAATTTTTCTAAAAATTTTTCAAGTGAAAAATCATTTTTTAAAAGTTTTTTTGTTTTATCAGAAAAATTAAATTCATCTAAATTAACAAAATATGGTTTTCCTTTATTATCAAAATCTAAAACACAAATTCCCAAAATTTCTGGTTTGTGAGGAAAATCTAAATCACAAAAAAGTTTTACATATTTTTGCAAATTCTTTTCATTTAAAATTTCAGTTTTTATTTCTTTTCCGCGTAAATTTCCACGGTTTTTAGAAAAATACGGCGTGTGCCCACGAAGCACTAAGAAATGAGCAAATCCAACATTTTGCCTTCTAACATTTGCTGTTTCACCAAGTAAATTTTCAAAATAATTATTTACATTTTGTTTGTAATTAGAAGTTACAAACTTAAAACTAATCGTCGCAACAAATTCTTTATTTTTAAAAACCGAAATATCCAAATTTTTTGGCATATATTTGCCATCCATTACCACTTCTTTACTCTACTAATTCTCGATAATTTTAAAGTAAAATTTTTTCTTTTAGAAAAAAAATCAAATTTTCCAATTGTTGTTCATTTTGAATAAAGACTTCAAATTTTTCTTTACCCAAACTTCCTTTTGGTTTGCCACCTTTCTTTTGCAAATATTTTTCATTGAAACGATCATCAAAAACCAACAAAGAAACATTCGCAATATCAAGATCTGTATTAATTTGTAAAAAAGCTTTCCATCGTCCTTTTCCATTTTTTGGAATTATTGAAAAAGAAAAATCTTTTATTTTGAGAGAAATATTTGTTTGATTCATTTTTACTTTAACATTTCCAAAGCCAGCTAAAAAGTTATAGAATTTTTCAAAAAATAATTTTGACTTTTCTTTTTTGTAAAAAAATATTTCTATTTCTGACAACGCATCCTTACCATCAACAATTTTTTTAATTTTTCTGATTTTTTCAGTGTTCTTCGCTTCATCGTCATCTGGATCATTATTTATATAATCAATTAAAAACAAATCATCTTCAAACCAAAAATATTTTATAAGTGTTATATTTTTTCGTTTTTTTGCACTTGAAATATGAGTTTGAGTAAATCTTTGAGCAATAAAAATAATTTCAATTTGATCTTTTTTAATTTCGTGATAGCTTGGCAATTTAATGCCAAATTTTTGTGTCGCTTCTAAATAAATTTCAGCAAAATTGTCTTCTACAAAATCTTTATAATCACTTGCTTGTTGTGAAATATTTTTATCAAATTCTTTTTTAAGTTCAAAAACAATAAATCTATTTGTTTTTGGATTAAAGGCAAAAATATCAATCCTTCCAGAAGATTCGTTGCTTCTAACACTTCCATTTAAACGGAATTCATTTTTTATAAATTCAAAATTTGGAAAAATATATTTCCAATGATTTGTTAAAAAATTATTCAGCTCTGTCTCTGACTTTTGAACTTGTTTTAAAATTTTCTTATTTGAAATTGAAAAAAGTTTTGGCATATATTTATTTTTTAAAATTAATAGCAAAAATATCCATAAATTCCTGTCCTATTTTACGCATTTCATCTAGACCCTCTAAATCCCAAACTGTATTTTTATTTCCATAAATTTCATAAAAATTATCATAAAGTTCAGACATTTTCTGAAATTGTTTTTGTGGTATTTGTATTGTTTTCATAAATTTAACACATTTTTTTAAAACATTAATTGAATTTATTATAAGTGATAAAATAATTTTCAGCAAATTTTTGTGTTGCTAAAATTGTAAAAATTCCATCTCCACATCCTGCATCTAAAATTTTTTCATCACCACGAATTTTATAATTTTTAAAAATTTCATCAACCATAAACTTAGCAACCCAACTAGGCGTAAAAACTACTCCGTTTTGTTTTTTTAAACTTTCTTTATTCATATTTTAATTTTACATCATCTTTATAAAATAGTAAAACTAAAAAAGCAGTCCCAAATATTTGAAACTGCTTTTTTAATTTTCATAAAACTTTATTCTTCAGTAATTTCCAATTTTTGCTTTTTCATACCCAACCTACTAATAAATCTTGAAATTTTAGAATAAACTTGACTAGAATTTAATTTATCAAAAAGCAAAACCCAGCAAGTCATTTGATAAGTTGAAAGCAACGCGCCAATCCAGAAAAGCATCAAAATCAAAACAGAAATTATAATAATTGTTGCAAACATTAAAAATCCTTGAATTTGAAGAGCGTAAAATAAATAAAGCAACAAAGAAAGTGGAATTGCTAAAATAATCGCAATCACAACCATTGTTAATCCAGCTAAAATACTAACAAAAAATAATAAAATTGCCATTTCAATTGACACAATCCAATTTTTAATAAATAAATTCCAAGCGCTTTTTAAAGACTCGTTAATTTTTTGTTTTTGCAAAACTACAAAAATAATTGCGTATTTTATTATAAAAGAAATAATAACAGCTAAAGGAATTAAAATAATAAATGACAATAAAACAAATAAAAATTGCGCTGTGTCACTGGTTTGTTTTAAATAAAGCAAAGCTAACGGAACGCCAACAATAAACATCAATCCTAAAACAATAAATTTGCCAATAATATTTAAACCAAGCACTGACCAAAAATTTTGTCTTCCTGCTTTAAAACAAGTTGCAAAAGTTGAATTTTGTTTTCTGTATTCTTTATCAGCGCCATTAATTAATCCTGCCTGTGAAACAACTGACAACCAAATAATAAAAATAAATAAAATTAATAGAATTAAAAATAAAAGCAAAACACTTAAACTAAAATTAGAAAATAATTCACTAATTCTGCTTTGAAAAGTTCCAACAAAACCATTAGAGTATAATGTTTTTAAACTTAATAATGAATCTGTCTCGCTGTTAACACTTGAAAAATTATTAATTAACAAATTAACTTCTCCACTGTTGCCAACAAAAGTGGCAAAAAAACCAAAAAACCATAAATATCTTGCTTTGTATAAAATTTTCCAAGCAATTTTTAAAATAGGACGATAAACTGGTATCATAAAATTATCCAATAATCAACCCTCGAGCACGGGATTAATTTAAAAAATTTTTATTGTTTTATTTTCTTTCCAACAATTTTTTCAAACTCTTCTTTTTCCAATGTTTCTTTTTCAAGCAACTTATCCACTATTTTTTCTAATTTAACTTTTTCTTTTTTAATTATACCACAAGCTGTCTCATAAGCGCTAGTGAGAAAATTTGAAACTTCTTCATCAATCATCTGCGCCACTTTTTCAGAATAATTTCTTTGTTCTGAAATTTCACGACCAAGAAAAACTAATTCTTCTTTTTCGCCAAAAGTTCTTGGTCCTAGTTTTTCGCTCATCCCATAATCAGTTACTAATTTACGCGCCATTTTTGTTGCTTGTCTTAAATCAGAAGTCGCGCCAGTTGTAACCTCGCCAAAAATTTCTTTTTCTACTGCGTGACCAGCTAACAACACTGATAACTCATCTAAAAAATATGATTTAGAATGCATATTTACATCTCTTTCTGGAACTTTTAAAGTGTACCCTCCTGCTTGTCCTCGCGCGATAATTGAAACTTTTTGCACTGGATCAGAATGCAAAGATTCGTGCGCGACTAACGCGTGACCAGCTTCGTGAAAAGCAGTAATCTTTTTTTCCTTAGTTGATAAAACGCGCGAACGCCTTTCTGGACCTAACATAACTTTTTCAATACTTTCTAAAATTTCTGACATTTTAATTTTCTTTTTATTTGTCTTTGCGCTTAAAATCGCAGCTTCGTTCATCAGATTTGCTAAATCAGCTCCTGAAAAACCAGGTGTGCGTTCAGCAACTCTTTTTAATTCAACTTCTTTTGACAAAATTTTATCAACGCAATGAATTTTTAAAATTTCTGTGCGTTCATTTAAATCAGGCAAATCCAAAGTTACTCTTCGATCAAATCGTCCTGGTCGCAAAAGCGCTACATCTAAAACATCTGGACGATTTGTCGCAGCTAAAACAATCACTCCAGAATTTGGTTCAAACCCGTCCATCTCAACTAAAATTTGATTTAAAGTTTGCTCTCGTTCGTCGTGCGAACCGCCTAAACCAGTTCCGCGTTGGCGACCAATTGCGTCAAGCTCATCAATAAAAACAATACAAGGAGCGTTCTTTTTTGCTTTTTGAAAAAGCGAACGAACTCTTGAAGCTCCAACACCAACAAACATTTCTACAAATTCAGAACCAGAAACATGAAAAAATGGAACAGCTGCTTCGCCTGAAACAGCTTTTGCCATTAAAGTTTTTCCAGTTCCAGGAGGTCCAAGAAGTAAAACTCCTTTTGGAATTTTTGCGCCAACTTCACTGTATTTTTTAGGATTTTTTAAAAAGTCAACTACTTCAACTAACTCAGCTTTTGCTTCTTTTGCTCCAGCAACATTTACAAAAGTAATTTTTTCTTTTTTATCTCCTTTTTTACTAGGTTCGTTTGCATTTGTTTGTCCAAAATTCATTGCTTTATTATTTACATTTTTCATTTGGCGAGAAAGTAAAAATATAAATCCTAAAATAAAAAATATTGGAATTAAAAATGGTAAAAATCCACTAAGCCAATAATTAATTCCAGCTGGATCTTTTACTTGAATATTAATTTTACTTAATTTTTCAATTGGGACATTGTAATTTTTTAATAAAGTTGAAAATGATTCTGATTCTTTTTTAGTAATTAATTTTTCATTATTGTTAAGTAAAACTTCTAATTCATTTCCTTTAATAATAATTTCCGCGATTTCTTCGTTATTAATTTTTTCAATTATTTGCCCAATTCCAACTTCTTGTTCACTATCTGGCGAATTATTTTTTTTAGGATTATCATAAATCGAAAACAGCCCAGCTAAAATTATAAAAACCAAGACAATCGTAAATAAATTTTTAAAAAGGTTTTTCATAATTTTATTTTACTGTAAAAAAATATTCTTGACAAGTTTTTTAAATTCACCTGGCCCTAAAAGGGCAAGGTTAATTCTTCAAGCCCTCTAAAGAGGGCTATCTAAAATTTTATTTATTTATTTTATTAGTCCGCTTCAGCGGACTTGAATTACTTTTAACCTAACCCTTTAGGGTTAGGGGTTTGACAAGTTTTT
>CAZFWC010000003.1:0-52691 GCA_964522515.1 uncultured Gammaproteobacteria bacterium
CCTGTCATTGGAGCCAAAGCCAAAATTGGCTTTTTAATTTTTGACCAAATGTTTTGCATATTTTTTGATAGCTAATTCTATTTGCATATCCAAAAATTCATTAAAACTAATTCCAATTGCTTTTACTTCTTTTGGGCACAAACTTACTTCTGTTAAACCAGGAATTGTATTAATTTCTAAAAAATAAAATTTATTATTTTTTAAAATAAAATCTGAACGAGTTAAACCATCACATCCTAAAAGGTTGTGAATTTTTTTAGATAAATTTTGGATTTTTTGTGTTATATTTTTAGAAATTTTTGCTGGACAAATTTCTTTAGTTTGTTTTGAAAAATATTTAGAGTCGTAATCAAAAAATTCATTTCCAGGAATAATTTCAACTGGTGGCAGAGCTTCAAGTTTTGTTTGCTTTGAATTTCCTAAAACACCGCAAGTCATTTCTCTTCCTTTAATAAATTCTTCAATTAAAATTGAATTGTCTTCTTTAAATGCTTTTTGGATTGCTTTTTTTAAGTTTGAAAAAGAATTTACAATTGTAATTCCAATACTTGAACCTGATTCATTTGGTTTTATAACGCAAGGATATTTTATTTTTTGTAAAATTAATTTATCAACTTCTTCTAAATTAATATTTTTATTGTTAAGTGATAAAAAATTTGGAGTTGTAATATTTTGTTGAGTTAAAAATTCAAAAGTTTTAATTTTATTCATTGCTAAAGCGCTAGCTAAAACACCAGAACCAGTATAAGGAATTTTTAAAATATCCAAAATTGATTGGATTCTTCCGTCTTCGCCAAATTTACCGTGTAAAGCTAGAAATATTACATCAAATTCTTTTAAATCATTTTTAACAATTCCTTGATCTTGATGCATTATTGTTAATGATTTATTTAATGATTTTTTAGAATTTAATTTTAAATTATTTTCTTTTATTACCCAACTACCATTTTTTGCAATTTCAACTAAAGATTTGTTGTATTTTTTATTTGATAAATTATTAAAAACTTGGCGTCCTGATTTAATGGATACTTCTCTTTCATTTGACAATCCACCACAAACAACAGCAATATTTATTTTTTTATTATGCATAATTTTAGATGATTAATTTTTTTAACAGTGATTTTATTGTAGGATATTTTTGTTTTTAAATCAATAAATATAAAAAGGGTGAACAAATTTCATTCACCCTTTATTTTTTTAATTACGATTTACTTATGGCTCAATTGTGAAAAAAGTTGTCAATAGACACATTTTTTTTATTTTTTTAACGAAATTTTACTTTCATCTCCTAAATCTTCAACAACAAATCCCAAATTTTTAATCTGACCTCTTAATTGGTCAGCAAGCCCGTAGTCTTTACTGGAGCGGGCTTTTTTTCTTTGCTTAATTAATTTTTGAATTTCATCTGGAATTTTAATTTTCTCTCCCGAGTACTTGGGATTAATTTTATTTAAATTTAAACCAAAAATTTTATCAAAATCTAAAATTAATTCTTTTTTTGTTTTGTAATCTAATTTATTTGATTTAACAATTTCCCAAGTTAAAGCAAGAGCTTGAGGGATATTGAAATTATCAGAAATAAATTGAACAAATTTTTTCTGGAATTCTTTTTTAGTATTTTTTAAATTAGTTTTAGATTCTTTCCCGAGCATTCGGGACTCAGGACAGGCTAGAAAATTATATAATTTATCTAATCCATTTTGTGAAGCTTTTAACGCTTCCCAAGTAAAATTTTGTTTTGATTTGTAATGCGCGTTTAAGAAAAAATATCGCAAAGCAAGAGGATTAAAACCTTTGTCAATTATTTCTTGTACAGAAAAAGCAGTTCCTTCTGACTTGCTCATTTTTTTATTATCAACCAGCAAATGTTCATTGTGAATCCAATGATTTACAAACTTAACTCCATTTGCAGATTCGCTTTGCGCAATTTCATTTGTGTGGTGAATTGAAATGTGTTCAACTCCTCCCATATGAATATCAATTGTTTTTCCTAAAAATTTATTAGCCATCACAGAACATTCAATGTGCCAGCCAGGAAAACCTTTTCCATTTTCAACTAATTTTGATTTAAATGGCGAGTTCCAAAATTGTAAAGCATTTTTGTGTTTTCCAGCTTTAAAAAACCAAAGCGCAAAATCAACTGGATTTTTTTTATTTTTATCTTCAACTTCTGCTTTACCTGCGCCTTGCATTTTATCTTGTAATTTTTGTCCAGAAAGTTCTCCGTATTTTGTAAATTTTGAAACATCAAAATAAATCGCCAAATCAGTTGTGTAAGCAAAATTTTTATCTAATAAAGTCTGCGTCATTTTAATAATTTCTGAAATCATTTCAGTTGCTCGCGGTTTAACATCAGCGTCGGGCACATTTAACAGATGAATATCTTTTTCAAATATTTTAATATATTTTTCTGCAATTTCAAGAGGATTTAAATTTTCTCTTTTGGAAGCTTTTTCAATTTTATCTTCACCTTCATCAGAATCAGAAGTTAAATGCCCTACATCAGTGTAATTTCTAACTAATTTAATTTTGTAATTTAAATATTTAAAACTGCGAACAATTAAATCAGCCAGCACCATTGCCCGCATATTTCCAATGTGTTGTGTCCAATAAACTGTTGGTCCACAATGATACATTAAAACTTTACCATTTTTAATTGGCTTAAATTTTTGTTTTGATTTTGTTAGTGTGTTGTAGATTTTCATAAATTAATATTCGCAAAATTAGTTTTAATTAGCATTATTCGCAATTTATTACATCCATTTTTTCTTTTTAAAATAAATTAACATTCCAAAAGCGCCTACAAACATAATTGCAACAACAAACCAAAAATCATAAACTGAATTAATAAATGGCATTGAATTCATTGTGTTCATTCCAAAAATCGCAGCCATTAAAGTTAAAGGAAAAACAATCACAGAAAAAATAGTTAAAGTTTTAATAATTTCATTTAACCGATGAGAAAGCAAAGATTCGTGCGCTTCGTGTAAAGCATTAATTGTCTCTTTGTAATTTTCCAAAAATTCCCAAATGTCTTTTGTGTGATTAATTAAATGTTCAAGATAAATATTTAAATGAGTTGATGAATAAATTATTCCAGAGTTTTTAATTAATTTTTTAATAATACTTCTGTGCGCTTGCATTATTTTTCTAAAGTTTACAATATTTTTTTTAATGCGCATTATTTCTAAAATAATGTCTGCTTTGTTTTTTTGAACATTTAAAATTTTATCTTCAATATTATCAAGATCTTGATTAATGTGATTTAAAATTGGGAAACAATAATGCAAAAGTTGATTTAAAATTTCGTATAAAAGTTTTGAGCTGTCTGATAAAAATTTTGCTTTAGTTTGTTCATTTTTTACGCACTGATTTTGTAAATTTAAAATTGGTTCAAGATGATTATTGTGAACTAAAACTATTTTATTTTTAGCAATAAAAAAATCAACTTCAGATGATTTTATTTCTTGAGTTTTTTTATCATAATAAGGAAACATTAAAATCATAAATAAATAATTTTTTTTCACTGTGACTTTTGGTCTTTGATTTGGTGGCAGACAATCTTGTAAATCTTTTTTATCAAAATCAAAATTTTCACCAATCCAACCAATTTGTTTTTTTGTTGGTTTATCAATAATGTGCCAAGTTAAATTTTGGTGACTTATTTTTTGGATGTGATTCATAAAATAATTATATCATATTTTTTTTAAATGTGCTAAAATAAAACTGTGGAAAATCCAAACAGTTTAGAAAAGCAATCTGAAAAAATTTTAAAACCAGAACAAAGATCTGGAGATTTTGAATTTCAAGAAAAAGATTTTGAAAGTTTAGAAATTGAAAAAGGGAAAAGTGAAAAAGAAAAAATATCAGAAGGAACAGTTCCTAAATCAACTGATCAAGCAACAGTTGGAGCTCCAGGAATTGATACAAAAGATTCTTCTTTGCATCAAAGCATTGAATCAATTTTAGAATCTGATTTAGAAGATTTGTATTTTCAAATGAATGAAAAAGAACAAAAATTATTTAAAGAAAAAGGCGAACAAACTACAAATAAAATTATAAATTTAATTCAATCAACAAAAGCAACATTTAGTAGAGTTTTTAAATTAATTAAAAATTGGTTAAAAATAATTCCAGGAGTAAACAAATTTTTTATTGAACAAGATGCAAAGATTAAAGCGGATAAAATTATTAATTTGTCATCTTAATTGTCATCCCGAGCGACTCTTAGAGTTGTTAGAAGCGATGGGATCCCGTGGAAAAAGAGAATAAGATTTATGATTTAAGATTTAAGATTTATGAATATTTTTTTAAAATTTTTTTAAAATAAAAAATAGCACGCAGATAAACACAGACTAAAGCGCAGATAAACGCTGATAAAAAAATCTGCGAAAATCAGTTTAATCTGCGTTAATCTGTGTTCTATTAAAAAATTTTTTAAAAATAAAATAAAAAGGTGGGCTGAATAATCAACTCACCTTTAAGTGGATGTGAAAAAAATTAAACATAAAGTCCTGCTTTTCGTGCAATTTCTTTATCTTCAACTGCAGGCCAAATTGCAACATTATTTGATAAAGAATTTTTCCAAACATCTGTTGCTTTTCTAAACATTACTCTGATTTTTTTCTGCTCGCGTAATTTTTTGTATTCCTGATGTAACTTATCATTTTTAGTTACATTTGTTGCAAAATAGTATTTTACGCCTTTAATTGTTTGAGGTTTGGGCCAACTGTATTTACCGCATTTTGGACATCCTTCTTCAGTGCCGTTGTCCCAACATTCTACACAAAGATCATTCCAATAATTATCATAATATTCATCTTCTTCATAATGTTCATTTTCCATTATTTGTCTCCTTAATTTGATTAATGTAAAAGTAAAAGATTTTTTTGTAATTATTTTAGTGTATCAAATTAAATTATTTTTGTCAAGCTCAAAACTGTGGAAAACTTTAAAAAATAAATTATTTTACCTAAAATTAGCCAAATATTTATGAATAATTATTATTCTGAACCAAGTTTTTTAGAAACAATATTTTCAAACCCAATTATTGTAGTTGGTTTGTTTTTGTTGCTAATAATTATCGCAATTTTTATTGCTTTAAATATTTGGAAATATTTTGCGCGAAAAGGATTTAATTTACCCACAGAATTTAGAAAAATAATTTTAATGGTTTCAGTTCCAAAAGAATCAACAGCTGAAAAAACAGAAAATGAAGAAGGAGTAAAAGCAAGTAAAATTCAAGAACAAATTTCCTGGGCAGAAAATTTGTGGTCAAGTTTAGGTGGATTAAAAGAATCAAAAAGTTTTAAAACTTGGCTTTATGGAAGATTTGATGAATTGTCTTTAGAAATTGTAGCGCAAAACAAAATGATTTATTTTTATGTTGTTGTTCCGCAATATTTACAACAATTTATTGAACAACAAATTCAAGCTCAGTACCCGCATTCACAAATTGAACAAGTTGAAGATTATAATATTTTTATTCCAAACGGACAAACAAGTTCAGCGTATTTAAAATTAACAAAATCAGATGTTTTTCCATTTAAAACTTTTCGCAAAATGGAAGCAGATCCGTTAAACGCTTTAACAAATATTTTATCAAAATTAAATGAAAACGAAGGCGCTGTAATTCAATTAATTATTAGACCAGCAAATAAAAATTGGAGCAGTAAAGCAAGAAAAGTTTCTGATCAAGTTTTGTCTGGAAAAAAAATAAAAGAAGCAGTTGGCGGTTCAGGTGACAAAGCTTGGTACGATAAAATTGCAAAATTAACAATTAAAGGAGTTGGAAGTGTTGCTTCAACAATTACGACTTCGCCTGAAAATCAAAAACAAGATTTACAAAATCAAAATCAACTTTCTTCAATGGATCAAGAGTCATTAAAATCAATTGAAGAAAAATCTTCAAAAGCAGTTGCTCAAGTAAATTTGCGAGTTGTTGTTTCATCTGAAAATGAAATTTCAGTTAAAACAAATTTGGAAAATATCTTAAATTCTTTTTCACAATATAATATTTACGAATACGGAAACAGTTTTAAAGCAGTAAAAATGTCTAAAAATAATAAATTAATAAATTCTTTTATTCACCGTTCATTAATTAAAAATCAAAGTTATGTTTTAAACACTGAAGAAATCGCGTCAATTTTTCATTTTCCTTTGCCAAATTGTCCAACGCCAAATATTCATTGGTTAGGGGCGCGAAAAGCTCCTGCGCCAGTTAATTCGCCTCAAGAAGGTTTAATTTTAGGAAAAAATATTTATCGCGGAAAAGAAACAATTATTAGAATTAAAAAAGATGACAGACGAAGACACGCGTATATTGTTGGAATGACAGGAACTGGAAAATCAAAATTAATGGTAAATATGATAATGCAAGATATTCAAAACGGAGAAGGTGTTTGTTACATTGATCCTCACGGCGAAGAAGTTGAAGATATTGCTTCAGCAATTCCAAAACACAGAATAAAAGATGTGATTTATTTTGATCCAGCAGACACTGAAAGACCAATTGGATTAAATATGCTTGAAGCAAAAACAATTGAACAAAAAGATTTTGCCGCGCAAGAAATGATTCAGATTTTTTATAAAATTGTAAGTGACCCAGCAATGCTTGGTCCAATGTTTGAACATTATATGAGAAACGCGATGTTGCTTTTAATGGCTGACAAAGAAAATCAAGGAACTATTGTTGAAATTCCAAGAGTTTTTGTTGATGATGATTTTAGAAAAGCAAAATTAGAAAAATGTGATGACATTTTAGTTAAATCATTTTGGGAAAAAGAATACACAGCTTCGCAAAAAGGTTCAACTGGCGCAGATATGTTGTCGTATGTGATTTCAAAAGTTGGAAGATTTATTGAAAATGAAATGATGCGAAATGTTATTGGACAGCCGTATTCTGGTTTTAATATTCGCGAAATAATGGATAATAAAAAAATTCTTTTAGTAAATTTATCAAAAGGAAAAGTTGGGGAAGTAAATAGTAATTTGTTGGGTTTAATTTTAGTTTCAAAACTTCAAATGGCTGCAATGGGTCGCGCAGATATTCCTCAAGAACAGCGACACGATTTTTATTTATATATTGATGAATTTCAAAATTATGTTACAGATTCAATCGCTGTGATTTTAGCAGAAGCTAGAAAATATCGGTTAAATTTAAATATGGCTCATCAATATATTAGTCAGTTAGTTAAAAATAATGACGCGTCAGTTAAGGAAGCGGTTTTTGGAAATGTTGGCACAATGATTTCGTTTCGTGTTGGTGTTGAAGATACTGAAGTTTTAACAAAACAATTTGCGCCGGTTTTTAATGAATTTGATTTAATGAATATTGAAAAATATAATGCTTACACTCGTTTGTTGGTGAACAACGAGCCGGTGCGTCCGTTTAATATGCAAGCGTTTCCACCAGTTCAGGGTGATTTAAAAACAGCAGAAATTATTAAAAATTATTCTCGTCAAAAATATGGAAGGCCAAAAGATGTTGTTGAACAAGAAATTTTAGAAAGATCTAAACTCGGTCAACAAAGTGAAAATGTTGAAACAAAAGATAAAATGGATTTGAGATAGATTAATATAGCAGTTATAATCGGGTCATCTTGACTTAATTTTAAGATAATGATAGTATATATATGAAGAGGAAAACAACCGTTAAATAGCGGTTTTTCTCTTTTTTTTAAAAAAAGGTCGTGTTCTTTTATAATTAATAAAATGACAAGATGTGTCATTAATAAGAGATTTTTATGATACTCTTTTTTATTGGCATTCTTGAAATGCTTATCGTAACAGCTTGGACAAAGACAGTTACTAAAACCAGAATTTTTACTAGTGGAGCAATTACTTTGCTTAATGTAGTTATCTGGTATTATGTTCTGCAAACTATTGTTGATAACATTAGTAATTGGAAATTGGTTGTATTATATGCTTTTGGTTGTGCCATTGGCACAATTCTAACTACTTCTTTTTATAAATTTAGAGAAGGGAAAAAGCATGAATTATCCAAGCTTTAAAACCTCTATGTTTATTTTACACGAGGATGAGCCGTTTCCGGATAATTAGAAACCGTTGATTTTTTTAAATTATCAACGGTTTTTAGTTTGAAAAAATAATTTAAAAGTGATTTTGTAAAAGAGTTTGAAGTTTGGGAGGATTAAAGAATAAGAAAATAAGCATTTTTCAAAAGTTGGCTCCATTCCTGAGCACTTGGGATGGAACCATTTTTATTTGATTTTTTTGTTTGTTTTTGATAATATAAATTCATGACCTCGCAAGAATTAAGACGAAAATACATAGATTTTTTTGTAAAAAAAGGGCACACTGAAATTCCTTCTGCTTCTTTGGTTCCTGAAAATGATCCTTCAACTTTATTTATTTCAGCAGGAATGCAACCAATTGCTTCTTTTTTAATGGGTGAAAAACATCCATCTGGAAATAAATTAGTTAATTCTCAAAAATGTATTCGCACTGATGATATTGACGAAGTTGGTGATAAATTTCACCACACTTTTTTTGAAATGCTTGGGCACTGGTCGCTCGGAGATTATTGGAAAAAACAAGCAATAAAAATGAGCTGGGAGTTTTCAACACAAGAGTTGGGTTTAGATAAAAATAAATTAGCAGTAACGGTTTTTGAAGGAAATGTGAATGCTTCTAAAGATGAAGAATCAATTCAAGTTTGGAAAAGTTTAGGTTTTCCAGAGCAGAGAATTATTAAATTAAATAAAAAAGAAAATTGGTGGGAGCCAGCAGGTGAAAGTGGTCCGTGTGGTCCAGACACAGAAATGTTTTATTGGACAGATAATAAAAATCCTGCGCCAGAAAAGTTTAATCCAGAAGATTCTCGCTGGTTTGAAATCGGAAATGATGTGCTGATGCAATATAATAAAATTGCTAAAAATAAATATATTCCAGCTAAACAGAAAAATATTGATAATGGTACAGGTTTTGAAAGGGTTGTAGCTGTTACGAATAATTTAGATGATAATTATTTAACTGATTTGTTTTTGCCTATTATTAAAAAAATTGAAGAGTTAAGTGAAAAAAATTACAAAAATGTTTCTGAAGAAATTAAAAAAAGTATAAGAATAATTGCAGATCATTTAAGAGCAGCGACTTTTATTTTAGCAGACAACACAAAAATTATTCCGTCAAACACAGATCAAGGATATGTTATTAGAAAATTAATTCGCAGAGCAATTCGGCACGGACGAATGATTGGAATTAAAGAAAATTTTACGCGCAAAATCGCAGAAGTTGTAATTAATTTAATGTCAGAAATTTATCCAGAATTAGAAAAAAACAAAAAATTTGTTTTAGATAATTTTGAATTAGAAGAAGAAAAATTTACAAAAACTTTGCAACAGGGGTTAAAAAAATTTCAGAAATTAGAAATCAGAAATCAGAAATTAGGACAGAAAAAAATTAGCGGCGCAGAAGTATTTGATTTATTTCAAACTTACGGTTTTCCAATTGAATTAACAAAAGAACTAGCAAGTGAAAAAGGTTTAGAAGTTGATGAAAAAGGTTTTGAAAAAGAAATGAAAAAACATCAAGAACTTTCTAGAACCGCGACAGCTGGAAAATTTAAAGGTGGTTTAGCAAATCAATCTGAACAAACAATTAAATATCACACAACAGCGCATTTAATGTTGGCTGCTTTGCGAAAAGTTTTAAATGAAAATATTCAACAAAAAGGTTCAAATATAAATGAGGAAAGATTGCGATTTGATTTTTCTTATTCTGAAAAAATGACAGATGAACAAAAAGCAGAAGTTGAAAATTTAGTTAATAATTGGATTAAACAAGATTTAAAAATTATTTGTGAAGAAATGAGTTTGGACGAAGCTAAAAAACAAGGAGCAACCGGAGCTTTTGAAAATAAATACGGAGAAAAAGTTAAAGTTTTTACAATTGGCTCCTCCTTCGCTAAAGCTACGGCGGACAGGGAAAATAATAATATTGTTAGTAAAGAAATTTGCGGAGGTCCGCACATTAAACGCACAGGAAATTTAGGAAAATTTAAAATTAAAAAAGAACAATCAAGTTCTGCTGGGATTAGGAGAATTAAAGCAGTTTTGGAATAAAATAAAAAAGCCAAACGCAATGCGAGTGGCGTTAGCTTTAAGTAGATTATTTTTTTAATCTAATTCTTCTTTGTTTGGCATTCGCCCGGGTTCAAGATAGAAATTTAATATTTCTGGACTTTGGAAATTAGCCTGGCAATCTTTTTCTTCAATTTTGTCCCAGCAATTGCGACTGTTAATTACTGCCGGACATTTTTTACATTTTTCTAGAATTTCCATACCTTTTTCTCCTTTTAATGAATTTTTATTTAGTTTAAGATTTGATTTAAACTTAATAAAATTAGAAATTTTTGTCAAATCCAAAATTTAAAATAATTAATTTTTTGTTTTTTGGGAGATGCTTGTGGATAACTTTTAAACTAAAAATAAATTAAATAAAAACAAAAACCGCTTAAATTAGCGGAATTTGAAAGGGATTTGACTTTCCCCAGGAAAGAATCGTTAGGTTTATCATCCAATAATTTAATTATATCAATATTTTAATTTTATGTCTTCATTTAATATAAAAACAATAAAACCGCAAAATGGTTTTAGATATCGTGTTGAGCCAGAGAAAAAACCAAAATTTGGCTTAAAGATTTTTTTAGCAATAATTTTAATTGCTGTTTTTTATATTTTATTTACTTATTTTTTATCAAGTGTTGATGTTTTGGTTGTCCCAGTTACACAAGATTATGAAAAAGAATTTGAAATTCAATTAACAACTGACAAATCAAAAACTGATTTTGACACAAATATTTTTTTTGCTGAAATTTTAGAAACTAATTTAAATAAAACAGAAACATTTGAAGCAACAGGTGAAAAAGATATTGGAGACAAAGCGCAAGGTCAAGCAATTTTTTACAATCACACAGGTCGTTCACAACCAATCACTCCTAATATTGATTTAATAAATGACGCGGGAATTATTTTTGTAATTAAAGAAAACACAACAATTCCAGGAGCAAAAGTTGATGATGAAGGAAATGTTGTGCCAGGAGAAATTACAGTTTTAATTGAAGCAAAAGAGGCTGGCGCAAAAGGAAATATTGAATCTGGCAGAATAAATATTTCAGTTTTATTAATTGATAAGCAGGAAAAAATTTTTGGTGATATTTTAGAGCCAACAACTGGCGGTAATTCAAAAATAGTTAAAGTTGTTTCGCAAGAAGATATTGATAATGCAAAAGATAATTTAACAAAACAGCTTGGGCCAGATTTGAAAGAGAAAATTGAAAAAAATGCCAATGAAAATTTTATAGTTTCAGAAAAATTAATTATTTATGATGATTCTGAAATTTCAACACAAGCTGAAGTTGATTCCGAAGTAAAAAAATTTGAAATTAGTTTAAATTTAAAAGCAAAAGCAATGGTTTTTGATAATAAATCTTTGCGTTTGTTTTTAAAAAATAAAATTTTGCAAGATTTACCAAAAGAACAAACTATTTCTGAAACAGAATTTGGAAATCTAGAAATTAATGTGCAAGATATAAATATGGATTTGGGTTTGGCAAATTTAAAAATTGATACAATATTTCCTGTTGCAAAACAAATTGATTTAGAAAATATTAAAAAAAATATTTTAGGAAAAAAAGAATCAGAAGCTAGACGGTATATTTTATCTTTGCCAAATGTGAAAGACGCGCGGTTTGTATTTTCTTTTTCTTTAAGCGATAAAATTCCAAATAATGAAAAAAGAGTTGAGGTGAAATTGGGAGAAGTTAGATAGCGCAAAAAAATTTGACATTATTTTTAATATAATTTATACTAAAAGCATAGAAAAAATATTAAACAACAAAATTAAATTAGTATTTAATAAGGAATAAAAATTCTGGTAAATTTTTTTGCATCCAGAATTTTGCGCATTTAAAATATTTAATGTTAAAACAACAAAATTCAAATCAAAATTTAAATAGTAAAAATACAAATGAAGATTTTAGTAATTTTAAGATAAATAAAAAAGGATTTATTGAAGTTAGCGGTGAAGTTTTAGAAACCTTGCCAAGTATTACTTTTCGTGTTAAATTAGAAAATGATCACGAAATTTTGGCCCGTTTATCAGGCAAGATGAGAATGCACAGAATTTTGCTTCTTCCTGGAGACAAAGTTAAAATAGAAATGAGTCCGTATGATTTAGATAAAGGTAGAATTACTTACAGGTATTAAAAAATTTATCCGCCGTAGCAATTAAAGGATTGCCAGGGAGCGAAGGCGGGCGCACAATTATGAAAGTTCGTTCGTCAGTTAAAAAAATGTGTAAAGATTGTAAAGTAATCCGTCGTAAAGGACGGGTTGTTGTTATTTGTAAAAACCCAAGACATAAACAAAGACAAGGATAGGAACTTTCCCGCCTTCGCCTCTAAAAAACTCTACTGGACTACGGCGGGCGAGTTCCTAGTTCTTTTTAAATAAAATTTTAAATTAAAATTTTATTTAAAAAGCATTTAAATTTTATGCCTAGAATTGCAGGATCTAATTTACCAAATGAAAAAAGAGTTGAAATCGGTTTAACTTATATTTTTGGAATTGGAAAAAGTTTATCTAATAAAATTTTAAAAGAATTAAAAATTAATCCAGACACGCGAGTTAAAGATTTGCAAGAAAATGATGTGAACAAATTAAGACAAAAAATTGAAAAAGAATTTATTGTTGAAGGTGATTTAAGAAGGGAAAGAGTTGGGAATATTAAACGCTTAAAAGAAATTAATAGTTATCGAGGTTCTCGTCACGCAAAAGGGTTGCCAAGCAGGGGTCAAAGAACTCGTAGCAATACAAGAACTTTACGCGGAAACAAAAGAGTTGGAGTTGGATCTGGAAGAAAAAGCGCAGATCAAAAAACATAAAGACGCAGAAAAACTCGGAACGCCCCGCTGGGTTTTACGCTGAACTACGCTGAAAAAAATGTCAGAAAATAATAAAAAAAATTTAGAAAATAATAAAAAAAAATCTGAAAAAAAAGATGAGGATATTAGTATTGATAAAAAGAAAAAACAAGAATTAGAAAGTGAAGAAACAGCCACAGTAGTTGTTAAAGGTAAAAAAAAGAAAAAACAAGCGCCTTTTTTAAGAGGCGGAAGAGGTCAAGCTCATATTAAATCATCTTACAATAATACAATTGTTTCAGTCACTGATTTAAATGGAGCAGTTTTAATTTGGGCAACTGCTGGAAAATGCGGTTTTAAAGGTCCTAAAAAATCAACACCTTACGCAGCAGGAACAATTATTAAATCACTAGCAAATAAAATTAAAGAATTAGGGATAAAAGAAGTTGATGTTTTTGTAAAAGGCGTCGGCACTGGTCGAGAGTCGGCAATTCGAGCTTTAGGCACAATTAATGTTTCTGTTGTTTCAATTAAAGATGTAACGCCAATTCCTCACGGTGGTTGCAGACCAAAGAAAAAACGAAGAGTTTAAATCGCTTACCCTCCTTCGCTCCCTAGCAACTCTTTAATTGCTACGGCGCCTGTCCGCCGTAGCTTTAGCGAAGGAGGAGGCAAGCTCCTGTGTTTTTTAAATTTTAAACACAAGAGTTCCTGCCTGTCGGCAGACAGGTATCCGCCGTAGTCCAGTAGTCCCGAGTACTCGGGATTAGGGGCGAAGACGGAAAAATTATTATGGCAAAATATTTAGGTCCAAAATGTAAAATTTGCAGAAGACTTGGTGAAAAACTTTGTTCAAAAGGTGAACGAGGTTTAGGCGCCAAGTGCGCTTTGGTTAAAAGAAATTATCCTCCGGGACTTCACGGACAAAAAGGACACTCTCGTTTAACTGATTTTGGAGTGCATTTAAAAGAAAAACAAAAAGTAAAAATAATATATTTTGTTTTAGAAAAACAACTTAAAAAATATTTTAATTTAGCGTCTAAAAATAAAATGGACACTGGCTCAAAATTTATAGAACTTTTGGAAAGAAGGTTAGATAATGTGATTTTTCGTTTAGGTTTAGCAAAATCGCGACCACAAGCTCGTCAAATGGTAAGCCACAGTTTATTTTTAATTAATAATAAAAAAATTAATGTTCCATCTTGTGAAATTAAATCAGGAGATGTAATTTCAATTCGTAAAGACAAAAGTTTAAATAAAGGAATTTTAGCTGAGAATTTAAAAAATATTAAACAAGATGAAATTTCAGGTTGGTTAGATTGGGATGAAAAAGAAAACAAAGCAAAAATTGTTAGTTTGCCAAAAGATAAAGATTTGGAAGTTGGAATTGACACAAGACTTGTTGTAGAATATTATTCAAAATAATCGCCTAACCCTCCTTCGCTTCAACTCTAAAAAAATTCTAGCTACGGCGGACAGGCTTCTAGTTCTAAATTTAAAAGCATTAAAATTTTATCCACCGTAGTCCAGTAGAGTTGTTTAAGGGCGAAGGCGGATAAACAAATAAATTTTATGAATATAATTCCCACTGCTCAAAAAAAAGAATTTATTTTTTCTGAAACGCCTAACAAAGGCAAATTTATTATTGAACCGCTTTTCCCTGGTTTTGGTTTAACAATTGGAAACGCTTTAAGAAGAGTTTTGCTTTCTTCACTTGATGGAGTTGCAATTACTTCAATTAGAATAAAAGGCGCTGACCACGAATTTACAACAATTGACGGAATTAAAGAAGACTTGGTAGATATTATTTTAAATTTAAAACAAATTAGATTTGATGTAACTGGAAATTTTGAAGAACCAATTAAAATGCAATTAAAAGTTAAAGGCGCGAAAGAAATTAAGGCAAAAGATTTTAAAAAAACCGCTGGAGTAAAAGTTGCTAATCCAGATTTAATTATTGCTCAAGCAACTGATTCTAAAGCAGAATTTGAATTAGAAGCTTGGATTGAAAAGGGCAGAGGTTATTTGCCAACTGAAATGATGGAACACAAAGAAAAAGAAATTGGTGTAATTACAATTGATGCATTTTTTTCACCAATTAAAAGAGTTGCAATTGATACTGAAAATGTTCGTGTTGGCGAAATGACAAATTGGGATAAATTAATTTTAAATTTAGAAACTGATAGCACCATTTCTTGTGAGGATGCTTTAAATAAAGCTACTCAAATTTTAGTTGAGCAATTTCAGTTTTTGTTAGAGAATAAAATAGAAAGTTCAGAAAAATTAGAAAAAGAAAAAGAAGACTTAGTGGAAGAAAAGCCAAAGAAAAAAGCTAAATCAAAAAAAGAAGAAATCGCCTAATCCTCCTACACCTTCAATCCTAAAAAAATTCTAGCTACGGCGGGCAAGCTCCTGTGTTTTTTAAATTTTAAATACAAGAGTTCCTGCCTGTCGGCAGACAGGTATCCGCCGTAGTCCAGTAGGATTTTTTAAGGGCGAAGGCGGATAAACAAATATGCGACATCAAAAAACAAAAAAAACATTAGGCAGAAAAACTGGACCGCGAAAAGCATTATTTAAAAATTTATTGCAGTCTTTGATTTTGTATGAAAAAATAAAAACAACAGAAATAAAAGCAAAAGAAATTAAACCTTTAATGGAAAAAATGGTTACACGCGCTAAAAATGACTCTTTACACAATCGTCGTGAAATAATGAAAATAATTCCAACAAAAAATGCTGTTAAAAAATTATTTGAAGTTGTTGGACCAAAGTACAAAGAAAGAAAAGGCGGGTACTTAAGAATTATAAAATTAAATCCAAGAAAAGGGGACGGAGCTAAAATGGCAATTATAGAATTTATTTAGTGTTACCCGAATAAAACACGAATTATTTCCAAATAAATCCGAATATTTTTTTTAAATATTTTATGAACAGAAAAACACACACAATTGATGTTTCTGGAAAAGTGCTTGGTCGAATCGCGACAGAAGTTGTTTTAATTTTGCGTGGAAAAAATAAGCCAACTTTTACCCCTTATTTAGACGAAGGAGACAATGTAATTATTAAAAATGTTGATAAAATGAAATTCACAGGAAAAAAGTTGGATAAAAAAGTCTACAAACATCACACAGGATATATTGGACATTTAAAAGTTACAAAAATGGGTCAAGTTTATGAAAAAAATCCACAAAAAGTTTTTATTAAAGCTGTTCACAACATGCTTCCAAAAAATAAATTAAGAAAAGAAATGATGAAGCGATTAAGATTTGAATAATGAATTAAAAATTATGAATAAAGAAATTAAAAAACAAAATAAATTAGTAAAAAAAGTTGTGTCTAAAACAACTAATCTTAAAGTTGAAAAAAACACAAAAAATTTTACTCGCGCTGTGGGTCGGAGAAAAACTTCGTCAGCTCGAGTTCGTTTGTATCCAAAAGGAAAAGGCAAAATAGAAATTAATAAAAGAGATTTAAAAGAATATTTTCCGCACGATTTATTAAATCAAAAAGTTTTTGCCCCGCTTGTTGCTGTTGGAAAGAAAAATGATTTTGATTTTACAATAAAAGTTGTTGGTGGGGGACAAACAGGTCAAGCTGATGCTTGCGCGCACGGAATTGCTAGAGCATTGCTTAAATTTAATTTAGAAGATTATAAAATAATTTTACGCAAAAAAGGATTTTTAACCAGAGATCCTAGACAAAAAGAAAGGAAAAAACCTGGTTTGAAAAAAGCAAGAAAATCTCCGCAGTGGAGTAAGAGGTAAAATATTTTAAATAAAAAACTGGTTTTAAGCCAGTTTTTTTATTTCCTCTTTAACAATTTTTCTATCATCCCAATCAATCATTTTTCCATTTGCTAAACACATTTTTTGTTCAGCGCCTTTGCCAGTAAGTAAAATTAAATCATTAGGTTTTGCAAGTAGCAGAGCTTTTTGAATTGCTTCTCTTCTATCTAATATTTTATATAATTTATTTTCTGGAACTTTAGATGCAACTTGATTAATAATTTCTTGTGGATTTTCATCGTACGGATCTTCGTTGGTTACAATTACAGTGTTTGCATTTTCTGATGTTAATTTTCCAAGAATTTGTCTGCGAGATTTGTCGCGTCCTCCACCAGCTGATCCTAAAATATGAATTATTTTATTGTGTTCCACATTTTTTACTGTTTCATATAATTTTTCAATTGCTTTTGGTTCAAAAGCGTAATCAATTAAAATTTTAATTTTTAAATCATTTTTAATAAATTCTAATCTGCCGGGTAAAGGTTTTAAATTTTCAACTGCTGATTTGACAGGGTAAATTTTATCTTCTGCAACTTTTAAAACTTTAGCCACAGCAACACCAGCTAAAATATTATATTTATTATAATCACCGAGTAAATTAATTTTTAAATTATTTAATTTAACATCTGCATTTGAATTTATTCCGTAAGTTATTTTTTTGTCTGCCCAAAAATTTAAAAAATATTCTGCGTGTTCGTCATCTAAATTTGCAATTATTGTTTTTTTTATTTCTAATTTCTTTTTTTTGCATTTAGATAAATATTTAAATAATTTGCCTTTTGTAGTTTTATAATTTTCAAAACTGCCGTGTGATTCAATGTGCTCTGGATAAAGATTTGTAAAAACTAAAATATCATAATTAATTCCCAAATGTCTGAACTGTTTTATTCCTTCTGAACTTGTTTCAATAATTGCGACTTCACATTTATTTTTAACCATTTGTTTTAATAATTTTTGCAAACCAAATCTTCCAAGCATTGTCATTTTTTTATTATTTAACCATTCTTTTTTATTTATTTTAAATAAAGTAGTTGTGCTCATTCCAACTTTAAAACCTGCTTTTTCTAAAATTTGCGCAATAAAATAGCACGAAGAAGATTTTCCAGTTGTGCCGGTTACTCCAATTACAATCATTTTGTTTGATGGATAATTATAAACTAAAGCGCTAATTTTAGCCAAGATCCAATGATAAATTGGCTGTAATTTTTCAAACAGTTTTTTTGGAATTATTTTTTTAATTAAATTTAGGAGTTTGTTTATCATTTTAGAGTCTCTCCCCATTTTCAAGGGGGAGATTAAGAGGGGGTTAATAATTTTAATTAAATAATTTATTAACCACCCCCAACCCCTCCTTCAAAAGGAGGGGAGGATATTTTTTTGTCAAATTGTTTATAAAAAATTAAACCTAAAGGGAAGTAAAGCCAAAAAGAGAAAAAACGATAAATCAGCATTACTGAAAGTGATAATTCAAAATTTACACCAAGTGAATTAAAAATTAAAACCATTGCGGCATCAAATGCGCCTACCCCGCCCGGAATAAATGAAATTAAACCAAATAATCTTCCAAACGCAAAAGCAACAACTCCTAATCCAATTGGAACCAGAGATCCAAAAGCTAAAAATATTAAAAAAATCGTTAAACCATCAGATAAGAATTTTAAAAATTGCATTATTGCTGGATTTAAAATTTTTATTTTATTATTTTTAAGCCAAGATAAACCTTGATAAAAATCATTAAGCAATTCTTGAATTCTATCTTTTTGTTTTATTCCGTCTTCAGCTTTGTCAACTTTTTCCGCGAGCCAAACAACTCTTTTGTGCGCTCGCTCTTTTTTCCCAACAAAAAAGTAAATTGTAAAAATAATAAAACCAATAATTAAAACAAAACCAATAACTGCAATTTTTTGTGTGTGGCCAATATCACCAAGTTTAAAAAATAAATAAATTAAACTTAAAATTAATAAAATAAAAAAAGCAGAATAATAACATATTACTTCAATCACAATTGACAAAAGCGCTTTGCCTTCTTTTACTCCTTGTTTTTTAAGTTGTTTTAGAAACCAAATATTTCCAGCAAAACCAAGAGAAGGAATAGTAAAATTTAAAAATAAAACAGTGATTCCGATTTTAATTAATTTTAAAAATGAAAAATTAGGAATTTTTACAATTTTAAATGTTGACTTATAAACTCCAGCTTGCAAAGAAAAATTTAACAGTTGCGAACCAAAAGCCAAAGCAAGCCAGTACAATTTTGCTTGACCAAAAAGTTGTCCAATTTCTCGCAGTTCTGAAAATTTAAACAAAACAATAAAAATTGCGATTAATAATAAAATCGGAAAAAATATTTTTTTGTTTTTAAAAAAATTCATTTTAACTTCCCTTAAAGTGGATTAGAAATTTAAAAATTTATTAAAAATTTTGCCTAGTTTAAATAAATTGTACCATTTTTTATTTAAAATATAATCAAACGAACCAACAAAATTTATTTCTTTTCCAGTTTGTTCTTTAACAAAACCTTTTTTAAATTTTGTAATTCCTGTCCAATTTTTTGTTGTTTCTGATTCAATTCCCCAAAAATCATAATATTTATAATTATTTTTTTTAGCCCATTTAATCGCTTCCCATTGAATCAAATAATTTGGCATTAAATTTCTTTTTTCATTTGATGAAGCTCCGTAAAAATATGTTGCTGTGTTGCCAAAACCGACTACGATAATTGATGAGAGGGGTTGGTTTTTGTGTTCTGCAAAAAAAAGATTTAAGATTAAAGATTTATGATTTATGATTTTATTTTTATTAAAATAATTTAATAAATTTTCATAATAATTTTTATTAAAAATATTTATTTTGTCGCGTTCAGCTGTTTGTTTAATTAAATTATAAAAAATATCAATATTTTTTTCTTGTTTAATTATAATTTCTTTTTTTTCAGAAAGTCTAATATTGTATCTAGTTTTTTGGCGCATTGATTTTAAAATTTCATCTTCTGATCTTTCTAAATTTAAAATTAAAGTATTTTCAGGTTCTTTTAAGTTTGTTAGGATTTTAGGAAATTTAAAATTGAAAATTGAAAATTGAAAATTATTACAATAAGGTGGCGCAATTCTAAAAAATATTATTTTTTCTTTTTTACTAATATTCTTAATTTCTTGAATTAATAATTTAAAAATTTTTGAAATTTTATCATTGTTTGAAAATTGAAAATTGAAAATTGAAAATTTTATAATTGGTCCTTTTGCACAATTTAAATAAAATTTTTTATTTGGTAAAGTGCGTTTTACAAACAAAGCAACAGAAATTAATTCATCTTCTTGATAAATCGCAAATCTAAATAAATTATTTCCACATTTTTCCTTTTCACCTTTTTCCTTAAATTCCCCCCATTCCCAAGATTGCAAAAAACTAGCCGGAGAGCTGCTTTCAATTACAAAATTATTCCATTTGTCTTTAAAGTTTTCATCTGTGATTTGTTTGATTTGCATAATTTAAATTCTATTTTTTCTTTCCTAAATTTTTTAAAGCGGACTTAATTATTTCATCTTCATTTTCAATTTCATTTGGAACTTGGCGCAAAGAGTCGCGAATTTCTTGAGGCAAATAACCCAAACTTTGCAAAGCCTCAAAAGCGCCAGCTTGACCATCAGACGCTAAATCAACTTTTTCATCTTTTCCAACAGGCAAGTTATCTAATTTATTTTTCAACTCAACCACAATTCTTTCTGCTGTTTTAGTTCCAATTCCAGAAACTTTTTTTAACAAACTTGGGTCGTCTCGCAAAATTGCTTTTTTAATTTCTGATAATTTTGCAATTGATAAAGTTTGTAAAGCTGATTTTGGCCCAACACCAGAAATTGAAATTAGTAATTCAAAAAATCTTTTTTCATTTTGTGTTTCAAAACCGTAAAGATTTAAAGCATCTTCTCTAACATAAGTGTGAATAAAAAATTCTTTTTCTTTATTGATTTTAAGTTTTTCTAAAATTGGTTCAGTTGTAAAAATTTCAAATCCAATATTGTTCACAATTAAAGTTAGTGATTTAGTGTTTTTAAATTTAATTGCGCCAGATAAATAAGAAATCATATTTTTAATTCTCCCCTCCTTTTCAAGGAGAGTTTTATTATTAGGACTTTTTAGAGTCTCTCCCCATTTTCAAGGGGGAGACTAAGAGGGGGTTAATAATTTTAATTAAATTATTTATTAACCACCCCCAGCCCCTCCCTGCCTACCGGACAGGCAGGCTTGAAAAGGAGGGGAGATTTAATTTAATCTTACCAAATCAGACTTGAAAAATCAATAATTAAAAAAATAAAAAGCGAGGATTAATTCTCGCTTTGCTGTTTTAAAAAATAAATTTAATTTTTTTGATTGTGAATTTTCTAGACACCCAACAATCAGAATTAAAAATTACATTAAGTTTTTTTAAAACTATTTGTTTTGTTCTGTAATTAAAAAGAAAATTTAAAAAAGAAAGATTTTTTAATGTAAAGAAAAAATTTTGATTTAGTACAATCTCTTTTTGTGTGTCAGAAGAAACACCAATAAAATTAATTACCACTAATTTTTTTATTTTAAACATAATTCCTCCTTGTGTTTTATAAAATTTAATAAGAACTTTTTAAGCTTAAATCTTTATTAGTAAATTTGTCAAATTTGAATTAAAAGTATAGAATGAAAGTGGTAGCAACAAACAGGCTCCACCCAAGAGGGATGGAGCCAACTAATAATTTAAAAGTGTAAGATAAAATTATGTTAGAAAAAATTTTTGGTTCCAGAACCAGAGTAAAATTATTAAAAATATTTTTAACTCATCCGGGTGAGTATTTTTTTGTGCGTGAATTAGCTCGGCAAACAGAAGAAAGATTAAATTCAATTCGCAGAGAATTAGACAACCTTGTTGATTTTGGTTTGATTCGCGTGGAAGATAAAATCAAAATGGATTTGGAAAAAGAAAATGAAAAACAAAAAAAGAAATTTTATACAGTTAATACAGATTTTGTGCTTTATAATGAATTTAAAAATTTAATTTTAAAATCAAAATTGCTTTTGGAAAAATCTTTAGCAAAAGAAATCAAAAATTTAGGAAATGTAAAATTTTTAATGTTGTCTGGAATTTTTGTTGATGATAAAAACGCAAAAACAGATTTATTAATTGTTGGTGAATTTAGTAAAATTAAATTAGATAAATTAATTAATAAATTAGAAAAAATTTTTGATCAGGAAATTCGTTATACAGCAATGGATAATAAAGAATTTGATTACCGAAATGAAATTACTGACAAATTTTTATTTGAAGTTTTGGAAGGGAAGAAAATAGTTGTAGTTGATAAATAAAATTTTTTATGCAAGAACGCCTACAAAAAATTTTATCAAGATTTGGTGTTGCTTCTCGCAGAAAAGCAGAAGAGCTTATTTTAAATAAAAAAGTTTTAGTAAATAATAAAATTGCAAAATTAGGTCAAAAAGTTGATTTAAAGAAAGATATTGTTGAAGTAAAACACAGAAGCCTGTCCGCCGAAGCTGGGAATTTTAGGGTTGAAGCGAAGGAGGAACAGGCGGTTTATTATTTAGTTAATAAACCTGTGAATTTTACTTGCTCTGTTTCTGATAAACACGCTAAAAAATTAATTACTGATTTAGTCCCTAAAAATCCAAAAGTTTGGCCAGTTGGGAGATTGGATAAAAATTCAACGGGTTTAATAATTTTAACTAATGACGGAAATTTAACAAATAAATTAACTCATCCAAAATTTAAACACGAAAAGGAATACGAAGTTGCGGTTGATAAAAAAATTTCTGAAAAATTTTTGCAGAAAATGAAAAAGGGAATTAAATTAGATGAAGGAGTTGCTAAAGCTGATAAAATTATTGCGTTAAATAAAAATAAATTTATAATAATTTTACATCAAGGTTGGAAAAGACAAATCCGCAGAATGTGTGAGAAATTAAATTATAAAGTTTTGGAATTAAAAAGAACAAGAATTGGAAAAATAAAATTAAAAGATTTAAAAGAAGGCAAGTTTGAAGAAATAAAAAAGCCACTGGATGTAAATTAGTGGCAGTGTAAAAGTTTTTTATTTAAATTTAATTTATTTTAAATAAATTTCTTGTTTTAGTTTTAAAAATAGATTTCATTGTTTGTTTAATTTTGATAGAGATGATTTGTTGTGGTTGTAAAACTTTTGATGATTCTTTCTTAATCTCAGTTGTAATAATGATTATCTGGTCATCTTCTACACAACATTGTCCAATATCTGCAGGTACAAAAAAAGTGTAAGAGCTGTTTTTTAGAATTAATACAGACTTTGTTTGACCGCTGCTGTTTTTGATGGGCGTAATTTTTTTGACGATTCCATTAAATTGAGCCATTAAAAAAACCTCCTTGATTTAGTTAATTTTTTGGGTAAATAAGTTCGTCGTTTATTTCTATTAAAAATATTTCTTCTGGTTTAATTATTTTAGCTCCAGAAAAATTAAATTCAATTCTTACAAGATCAAAAAATTTAAGTTCATTTTCTAATTCAGGCGGTTTAAATAATAATAATAAATTACCAAGATAAAAATCATTTTCACTTTCAAATTTAGATATTGTTCCAACAGCGTATCTAATTTTAGGTTTAGGCATTTGTTTCTCCTGATTTTGATTGTTAAATTAAAAATATTTAATTTGTTTATTTAATTTAATCATTGTATTAATTTTTTGTCAATTTTTTATACAAATAAAACAGATCCTTCGCTCCTAACAACTCTAAAAAGTCGCTCAGGATGACTACTAGTAAAAATGTATTTATTTGTCAACACTTCAAATCACAAAAATATTTTTTTAGCTTTGATTAATAAAAAAGGTGAGATTTTGGATAAGAAAAAAATAAAAGCAGAATATCAGCAATCTGAAAAATTATTATTTAATATTGAAAATATTTTGCAAAATAATAAATTAAGTATTAAAAATTTAAAAGGAGTGATTTGTGTGATTGGTCCCGGTGGGTTCACAAGTTTGCGAATTGGAGTTGCAACGGCAAATGCTTTAGCGTGGAGTTTAAATATTCCAATTGTTGGGGTGGAGGACAAAAATAATTTGTCTGATGAAAAATTAGTTGACAAAGGATTTAAATTAATATATAATAAAAAAATATTTAAACAACAGGTTCTGCCGAAATACGGACAGGAACCAAATATTACAATTAAAAATAGTGGAGGCAAAAAATGAGAAAAAAATGGAAAACATTTTTGTTTGACACAAAAAAATATCTAAGTTAAAATTTAGAAAAGAGAAAATTTAGAAAAGATAAAACTAAAAGAACAAAATGACTCCACCCAAGAGGGATGGAGCCAACATTAGAAATTTGCTTTTTTATGACTACACAAAACAAAAACAGAAGTAAGATTTTAGCTATTTTTATTTTAGCTGTTTTTTGTGCTTTAATTGTTTTACCAACTGCGCCGAAAGGAACGCCGTTTGAAAATTTTTGGAATAAAACAAAATTTCATTTAGGTTTGGATTTGCAAGGTGGAACGCATTTAGTTTATCAAGCAGATGTTTCTGAAATTCCGTCATCAGACCAGGCTTCAGCAGTTGAAGGTGTGCGAGATGTGATTGAACGCAGAGTCAACGCATTTGGAGTAGCAGAACCAGTTGTGCAAACAAATAAAGTTGGTGGCAAATACAGAGTAATTGTTGAATTAGCAGGAGTTAAAGATGTAAATCAAGCAATTAAAATGATTGGCGAAACTCCGCTTTTAGAATTTAAAGAACAAGATTCAAATTTTAAACAAGAATTAAATAATGAGCAGAAAAAAGAAATTGAAGATTTTAATTCTCAAACGCAAGCAAAAGCTGAAGATATTTTAAATAAAGTTTTGCAACCAGGAGCAAATTTTGCAGAATACGCAAAACAATATTCAGAAGATGTTGGTTCAGCAGAAAACAATGGTGATTTAGGTTTTGTAAAACGCGAAATGTTTGTGCCAGAATTTGATGAAGTAATTTTTGATAAACAAAAAGAGCCAGGAGTTTATCCTGAATTAGTTAAGTCGCAATTTGGTTTTCATATTATTAAAAAAATTGAAGAAAGAGGCGAAGGAGATAATTTAGAAATTCATTCAGCTCATATTTTATTTAAAACAAAATCAGAACAAGAATATTTAGGCGAAATGCAGTGGGTGCGAACAGATTTGTCTGGAAAACATTTGGCGCGCGCTCAAGTGCAATTTGACCCTCAAACAGGTGAGCCAGAAGTTGGTTTAGAATTTAATAAAGAAGGAAAAGATTTATTTGCGGAAATTACAACGCGAAATGTTGGAAAACCAGTTGCAATATTTTTAGATGGTTTTGCAATTTCAATTCCAACTGTGAACGAGCCAATTCGCGAAGGAAACGCAGTAATTTCTGGCAGATTTAATATCCAAGAAGCAAAAGAGTTAGTTCAAAGATTAAACGCAGGCGCTTTGCCAGTTCCAATTAATATTATTTCACAACAAACAATTGGGGCGTCTTTAGGTGAAGAATCAATGCAAAAAAGTTTGTTTGCGGGGTTAATTGGTTTGTTGGTTGTGGCTTTATTTATGATTTTGTATTATCGTTTACCAGGTTTGTTAGCGGTTTTTGCTTTAGCAATTTACACAGTGATTATTTTAACTATTTTTAAAATCACGCCAGTTACTTTAACTTTAGCTGGTGTTGCTGGTTTTATTTTATCAATTGGAATGGCAGTTGACGCAAATGTTTTGATTTTTGAAAGATTAAAAGAAGAATTAAAAAATGGCAGGGAATTATTAGACGCAATTGAACAAGGTTTTAAGCGCGCGTGGACTTCAATTCGTGATTCAAATTTATCAACCTTGATAACTTGCGGAATTTTATTTTGGTTTGGAACTTCAATTATTAAAGGATTTGCGTTAACGCTAGGAATTGGTATTTTGGTTTCAATGTTTTCTGCGATTGTAATTACAAAAAGTTTTCTGAAATTATTTAATAATAAAAATAACAAATTAAATTGGTTATTTGGAATTAAAAAAATATGAATTTAAAAATAATACAAAATCGAAATAAATTTTTTATATTTTCAAGTGTTTTAGTTGTCTTGAGTATTTTAAGTTTATCAATTTGGGGATTAAATTTAGGAATTGATTTTACAGGAGGATCGCTTTTAGAAGTTGAAGTGCAATCTGAAATAAATTTTTCTGGTCAAGATGTTTCAAATCTAATTAAAGAAAAAATATTAGAAATTGGAGAAATTAGAGCTCAACCGACTGAAGATGGATTTTTAATTAGAACGAAAAATTTATCAGAAAGTGAGCACCAACAAGTTTTAGGTGTGTTAAGTGAAAATAATAAAATTGTAGAAAAAAGATTTGAATCAATTGGTCCTGTGATTGGGCAGGAATTAAAAGACAAAGCACTGTGGGCGATTTTATTAGCTTTAATTATAATTATTTTTTTTATTGCTTGGACTTTTAGAAAAGTTTCAAAACCAGTTGCTTCGTGGAAATATGGGATTGGAGCAATTATCGCTTTGGCTCATGATGTAATTATTGTGACTGGAATTTTTTCTGTGCTTGGACATTTTTTCTTAGGATTTGAAGCAGATATTTTGTTTGTCACAGCGCTTTTAACAATTCTTGGCTACTCTGTTAACGACACAATTGTTGTGTACGATCGCACTCGTGAAAATTTGATTTATAATCCACAAAAAACTTTTGAAGATACAGTTAACAAATCTGTAAATGATACAGTTACTCGTTCAATTAATACAAGTTTAACAACTTTATTAGTTTTAATTTCATTATATTTTTTAGGTGGCGCAACTATTCAAAATTTTGTTTTAACTTTAATGCTTGGAACTTTAGTTGGTGCTTACTCTTCAGTTTTTATTGCTTCTCCGCTTTTAGTTGTTTGGCAAAAATTTAAAAAGAGAGGATAAAATAGAAATAAAAATTTATTAAATTCGCTAATATTATTCCTGAGTAATCAGGATTTTTTTCTTGACATAAAATTTAAAATGTTGTATTCTAAATAATATGCGAGACAATCAAGAACAACCTATTTTAGACAAAATTATTGATATTTCTCAAGTTAAAGAAAAAGAAAATTTTTCACCTGAACAGGTGGCAAATACTTTGTTGTCTTTTCTTTCCAAACGCGAAGCTGAAATTATTAAAATGCGTTACGGTTTTACTAATGAAAAACCAAAAACTTTAGATGCGATTGGAAAAAAAATGAATTTAACTCGTGAGCGAGTCCGTCAAATTGAAAAGCAAGCTTTAAAAAATATCATAAAAAATAAAGACAGCGCAAAAAATTTAATTTCATTTAAAAAATTAGTTGAATCTTTGGTTAACGAATTTGGCGGTTTAATTTCAGAAGAAAAAGTTTCAAATGAAATTATTAGTTTAATTGAAAACAAAGAAAATGCTCACGCTTTTGTAAAATTTTTATTAAATAATTTTGTTGACAATGTTGATAAATTTAAACAAAGCAATTTTAAACCAAGTTTGCGTTTTTATGATTTGTCAATTGATCAAGTTGATAAAGTTTTAAATGAAATTGAAAAAATTTTTGAAAAAGAAAATAAAATTTTACAAGAATTAGAATTAGTCAAAGCGTTTAAAAAATCTAATTATTATAAAAATGATTTTAATTTACCCACATTTTTATCTGAAAAAGAAAACAATTTAGACAAATTTATTTTGTCGTATTTAGATGTAAGCCATAAATTTGCAAATACTCCTTTTAATCAATGGGGTCTTGCTGGTTGGAGTGTAATTAATCCGCGAAGAATTAATGACAAAATTTATTTAGTAATGCATTCGTGCAAAAAATCTTTGCATTTTTCAGAAATCGCAGAATTAATTAATAATGCGTGGAAAGACGCGCGAGATATTAAAACAGCGACTGTTCACAATGAATTAATTTCAGACCCAAGATTTGTTTTAGTTGGGCGCGGAAAATATGGTTTAAAAGAATGGGGTTTGGAAAGTGGGAATGTTAGTGACACAATTTTTAGTATTCTTAAAAAATCAGCTTTGCCTTTAACTGAACAAGAAATTATTAAAAAAGTAATTTCTAAAAAAATAGTTAAACCAGCAACTATTAAATTGGCTTTGAAAAATAAAGAAAAGTTTAATTTTCAAAACGGAAAGTATAGTTTGATTTTAAAATAATGTCATCCTGATTCCGAGTACTCGGGAGAAGGATCTGTTAAAGAAATTGCTTGGTAGCAATTTCTTTTTATTTATTGTATAATTAAATTAAATTAAATTAAATTGTCAGTTGCTATGGATTTTCTTTTTAATTTTTTAACTAACGCTGGTCTTGATGCAAGTTCACCCTTGTCTGTTTTATGGTTTATTTTTAAACACGGAGGATTTATTTTTATTCTAGCTGCTTTATTTTTTGGTTTTAAAGAGATTTGGACTAATTCGCGACAGGCAAAATACGCTGCTAAATCTGAATGGGTTTATTTAGCAATTGATGTTCCAAAAAATAATGAACAATCTTTTAAAGCAGTGGAACAAATTTTTGCGAATTTAGCAGGAGCTTCAAAAAATCCAGATACTTTGGATAAATATTGGACAGGTTACCACCAGCCAGCGTTTAGTTTAGAATTAGTTTCAATTGAAGGTTACATTCAGTATATTATTCGTTCGCCCAAAGTATTTAGAGATTTAGTTGAAGCCGCAATTTACGCGCAGTATCCTGACGCTCAAATTACTGAAATAGAAGATTACACAAAAGGAATTGATCCGGAAACATTTAAAGAAAAAGGTTACGATCTTTGGGCCGCGCAATTTGGTTTAATAAACGATGAAGCTTATCCAATAAAAACTTATCCGCTTTTTGAACATCCAATTTCACAATTAACAGTTGATCCTTTGGCCGCTGTTTTAGAAATTTTTAGCAGAATGAACAAAGGCGAACAAGCTTGGTACCAAATTATTATTAAACCAGTTGGCGACAATTGGAAAGAAAAATCTCAAGCAAAAGTTAAAGAACTAATTGGCACTCCAGTTTCAGCTCCCAAGCAAGGATTAATTGATAAAACTCTTGACGCGCCAGGAAGATGGGCAGGTCAAGTCGGTGATTTATTTATTCCAGTTGGTGGCAAAGATGATAAAAAAGATGATAAAAAAATGGAAGTGCCGTCAAAAATGCTTTATTTATCTCCAGGTGAAAAAGCAGCAGTTGAAGCAATTGATCGCAAGACTGACAAAATTGGTTTTATTTGTAAAATCCGTTACATTTATTTAACTAAAGGAGTAAAGTTAGCTAAAACAAAAGGTGTTTCTGGTTTTATTGGAGCTTTAAAACAATATAATTTATTAAATTCAAATGGGTTTTATCCAATTGGAGTTACTAAAACAAGCTCTGAGTGGTGGCAGAATTTGTATAAAAAATATGGAGAAAAAGTTGTAACAAAAATTCAGAAAAAAACTTTAGCAAATTTTAAATCTCGTTCGTCTTGGGCAGGAGCTGATAAAGAAGGCTTTATTTTAAACACAGAAGAATTAGCTTCGCTTTATCATTTTCCTTTAATGGGAGTTGTTGCGCCAACAGTTAAAACAACAGATGCTAAACGGGGCCAAGCTCCAATGGGTTTGCCAGTTGAAACTGACGAAGTTGTTGAGGAAAATAATTCCGAGTCCTTGGAAGAAAAAATTGAAATTAATAATGGACAAAAAATAATTGCGCCACCAAGTAATTTACCAATATGAATAATGATAATCAAATAACTTATTTTGCAAAAACAAACTTTCGTAATCAAAACAAAAAGTTTGGAATTATGCTTGACGACCGTCGCAGGCATATGTATGTTGTTGGGAAAACTGGTGTTGGAAAAACAGTGCTTTTAAAAAATATGATTATTCAAGATATTGAAAACGGACACGGTTTAGCTTATCTTGATCCTCACGGGGATGATGTTCAGGATGTTTTAGAATGTATTCCTTCAAGCAGAATAAATGATGTTGTTTATTTTAATCCAGCTGACACTTCTTACCCAATTGCTTTTAATGTTTTGGAAAATGTTAATCCAGAATACAAGCATTTGGTGGCTGACGGTTTAATGGGAGTGTTCACAAAAATTTGGGCAAATCTTTGGTCAGCAAGAATGGAACACATTTTGCGAAATTGTATTTTAGCTTTGCTTGATACACCGGGAAATACTTTATTAGGAATTATGCGTTTGTTAGTTGATAAAGATTTTCGCAGAAAAATTGTAAATAATGTAACTGATCCAATTGTTAAATCTTTTTGGATTGATGAATACGCAAATTGGAACGACCGTTTTAGAATTGAAGCGATTCAACCAATTCAAAATAAAATTGGACAATTTTTATCTTCGTCAATTATTAGAAATATTGTTGGACAAGCAAAATCAACTGTTGACATTCGTAAAATTATGGATGACAGAAGAATACTTTTAATGAATTTGTCAAAAGGCAAAATTGGAGAAGATAATTCTAATTTGTTAGGAGCAATGATGATTACTAGATTACAATTAGCCGCAATGTCAAGAGTTGATATTTCTGAAAACGAAAGAAACGATTATTTTTTATATGTTGATGAAATGCAAAATTTTGTAACAGAATCTTTTGCTGATATTTTATCAGAAGCCCGAAAATATCATTTAAATTTAATTTTGTCTCATCAATATATTGCTCAACTTTCTACGCCAGAAAGTTCAAAAGTTCGTGACGCGATTTTTGGAAATGTTGGAACTATTATTTGTTTTAGAGTTGGCGCGGCTGACGCGTATTTTTTACTTAAAGAATTTGAACCGTATTTTACTGAAGAAGATTTGGTTAATTTAAATAAATATGAAATTTATTTAAAATTATTAATTAATGGAGTTGCCTCACGACCGTTTTCTGCTTCAACTTTAGCGCCGTTTTTAGAATCTAAAAAAAGTTTGAAAAATATGGAAAAAGTAATTAAAGTTTCGCGCGAAAGATACACAAATCCAAAACAAGAGGTTGAAGAAAAAATTATTCGTTGGCTTGATTTAGAAGATACATTTAAAACTCAAGCTGATGAAAGTAAATTATCTGGAGGTGAAGTAATGTTTAAAAAAGGTTTTGGAACTGAAAAATTAGTTGATCAAAAAAGAAAAAAAATAGAAAATAATCCCGAGTACTTAGAGCAAAAAAAAGTTGAACAAAAAAAAGAGCCAGAGAATCAAAACAAATTAGAAGCAATTTGTGACGCGTGCGGAAAAACAACTTATTTGTCTTTTGTTCCACAACCGCATCTTAATGTTTTTTGTAAAGATTGTTTGCGTTTGTTTAAAAATGGTAAAATTGATGTTTCAAAATTAGAATTTAAAAATTTAGATTTGATTAAAAAAAATACAATATTAGATCAAACAAAAATTAAAAATTCAGTTTCTGAAACTGATAAAAAAATAAAATCAGTTAGTCCTATGAAATCTACAAATGAAATTCGTGGCACTCAGAAATTTCACGGAACGAATTTTTTACAGCCAAATGAAAAAGTAAAATTTTAAAAATTTCTAATTCATATGAGTTGGCTCCATCGCTCTCGCGTGGAGCCAACTTGTTAAGTCAACTAATAAAAATTTTTTACTGAAATAACAAATAGACTCCACCCCCCCAACCTGCCCGCCAGTGATCTTTGGCAGGCGGGGAGGGATGGAGCCAACAATCAGGTGGAGAAACTTATATGAAAATTCTTGCAATTGATTACGGAACAAAAAATATTGGTTTAGCTTTGTCAGATGATGAACAAAAGTTAGGGTTTGCGTACAAAACAATCAATAATTTTTTAGAATTAAAAAATATTTGTGAAAAAGAAAAAGTAGAAAAAATTATTATTGGTTTGCCAATTAATTTATCTGGCACAAAAACCAAATCAACAGAGATGGTTTTTAATTTTATTAAAAAATTAAAAAAAGAGTTAGATCTGCCAATTGAAACAGTTGACGAAAGATTAAGCACAGTGGAAGCTGAAAAAATAAAAACTAAGAAACAAAAAAATATTGATGAACTTACTGCGCAGATTTTGTTGCAAAGTTATTTGGATAAAAAATAGCACGCGAATTTCCAGAATTACCTAAAATTTTCACGAATTTAAATTCTGGTTTATTCTGGTCATTTTGGTAATTCGTGTTCTTACTTAATATGTAATATGCAAAATTTATTTTTTTTAATTTATATAATTCCTTTTATTATTTCACTAACCTTAGCGATAATCTTAACTTTAATAATTAAAAAATTAGCAAAGAAATTTAATATTTTTGACAAACCTAATGAAAGCAGAAAAGTGCATTTAAAACCAATTCCACTTTTAGGCGGAGTCGCAGTTTTTATTTCTTTTTTTATAACTTTATTAATTAGCTGGAATTTGGGCTGGCTAAGTGACGGAATTTTGCAAAAAGGACAAATTTTAGGAATAATTTTTGGCAGTTTAATTTTAATTATTGGTGGAGCGCTTGACGACAAATTTAAATTAAAACCTTGGCAATCATTTTTGTTCCCTTTTCTGGCAGTTGTGGTTGCTGTTGGTTTTGGAATTGCAATAAAATATATTACAAATCCATTAATTTCTGGCACTGGTCCTTTTGGTCGGTCACTTTTTTATTTTGATTGGGTGAATTTAAAAATAATTTCTTTTAGCGCTTTATTTAGTTTTCTCTGGATTTTAGGAATGATTTACACAACAAAATTTTTAGATGGACTTGATGGGTTGGTTTCTGGAATTGGCGCGATTGGCGCGATTATTTTATTTATTGTTTCTTTATTTTGGAACGAACCAATGAGCGCGATGTCAATTTTGTGTTTAATTTTTGCTGGAGCGTTATTAGGATTTTTATTTTTTAATTTTCATCCAGCTAAAATTTTTTTAGGAGAGGGAGGGGCCACTTTTGTTGGTTTTATGTTGGGTGCGCTTTCGATTATTTCAGGAGGAAAAATCGCAACTGCTTTATTAATAATGGGAATTCCAATTTTAGATGTTGTTTGGATTATTTTTCGTCGCATTTTTTCAGGAAAACATTTTTACCAAGCTGACCGCAAACATTTGCACCACCGTTTTTTAGATATTGGATTGTCGCATCGCCAAACAGTTTTATTTTTATATTTAGTAACTTTAATTTTTGGCGCGTCATCAATTTTTTTACAAAGTAAGGATAAAATATTTGCGTTAGGATTTGTTGTTTTTGTGATGATTATTTTAGCAGTTAGTTTAGTTAAAATTCACAAAAAGGACAGCACACGAATTTCCAGAATTGCCTAAAATTTTCATGAATTAAAATTCTGGTTTATTCTGGCTCAAAAGTAAAATCATTTACTTTTTCGCTTTTGGTAATTCGCGTGCTATTTTTTAATAAAATTTATGAAAAAATTTGTTTTAGTGTTTTTTTGTTTTAGTGTTTTAATATTAGGTGGTTGCGCAACAAACAAAAATACGCCAACAATAAAAATTAATAATCATATTTTTAAAGTTGAATTAGCTCAAACTTCAGCAGAGCATTTTCAAGGTCTTTCTGATCGTAAAAGTTTAGGTAAAAATTCAGGAATGTTTTTTGTTTTTCCAGATTATAAAATAAGAACTTTTGTAATGCGAAAAATGAATTTTCCATTAGATATTATTTGGATTAAAGATAATTTTGTTGTGGCTTGTGAAAAAAATGTGCAAATATTTGATAAAAATAAAAATATCTCACAAGTTGTTTCTTCCGAGCCAATTAATTATGTTTTAGAAGTGAACGCAGGGGTTTGTGAGAAATATAAAATAAAATCAAACGATACGGTTTACCTGCCGACTTGGTAGGTTGACATAAATTTTTAATTAAGTTAAAATAAAATTATTATGATTAACTAAGATTAGTAAAATTTATGAGTAAAATTACAGTAATAAAAACAGGCGGCAAACAATATATTGTTAAACAAGGTGATGAAATAAAAATTGAAAAATTGTCTGATGAACAAGGCAAAAATTTTGTATTTGAAAATGTTTTAATGATTAGTGATGAAAAAGGTAATGATTTAAAAATTGGCAACCCATTTATTAAAGACGCAAAAGTTGAAGCTAAAATTTTAGAGCAGGGAAGAGATAAAAAAATTCGGGTTGTAAAATATAAAAATAAAACTCGTTACCACAAAGTTCAGGGACACCGACAATTATTTACAAAAGTAAAAATAAATAAAATAATTAATTAAAAGTCCAAAGAAGTATTCTAAAAAATATTTTACAAAAAAACAAAACTCCTTTCTAAATTATGATATGAAAAAATTATTCCAATTAAAATTCCAGAAAATATAAAAATCAAGTTCAAACTATACAAACCAATTATTATCATTAAAATGCTTATAATAATTATAAAAATAATTGAACCCAAAATAAATTTATCCATTTGTCCCTCCTAAATTTTAAATCTCTGTCCTTCCTTTAAACGCGTTAGCTAAAGTAATTTCATCAGCGTATTCTAAATCAGCGCCTTGAGGAAGTCCGCGAGCAAGTTTACTGATTTTAATGTGAGGAAATTTTTTAAAAAGTTTTGTTAAATATAAATTGGTTGTTTCGCCTTCAATTGTTGGATTTAAAGCTAAAATTATTTCTTTAATATTATTTTGGCTTGCACGCCGTAGCCCTGTCTTGCCGACAGGCAGGCTTGGCGTAGGAGGGTTGATTCTATTTTCTAAATTTTTAATATTTAATTTATCAGGAGTTACTCCTTCAATTGAATTTAAAACGCCATTTAAAATATGGTAAACTCCATTAAATTCTTTAGATTTTTCAAGCGGAACAACATCTGAACTTTCAGCAACAACACAAATTATTGTGTGGTCTCGTTGTGAATTAGAACAAATTGAACACAAATCATTTTCAGAAATTTGTCCGCATTGTGAACAATTTTTAATATTATCTTTAATATGCAATAAAGTGTTTGCAAAATCTGACAAAGTTTTTTTGTCTTTTTTAAGTAAATAAAAAACTAACCGTTCGGCAGTTTTTTGACCAATGTTGGGTAAAGAAGAAAAATGTTGAATTAAATTTTCTATTGATGTTGGTAGCATAAAAAAAGAAATTGAGAAATAAATTATTTTTTTAAGATTTAGGCTGGGTTTTAAAACCCAGCTTAAATCTTATTTTTTTAACTCATCATTTGTTTAGCCATTAATTGTTGAACTTTATGAATCGCGTCATTAAATAATTCAACAAGATTTTTTTCTTGTTCTTGTTGAGATAATTCAGAATTTAATTCAATAGACAAAACTTCTTGTTTTCCATTTATTTTTAATTTGATTCCATTTTTTTCAACTTTAATTATTTCGTCTTTTAAACGCTGTTGAATTTCTTTTGCTTTTGATTGGAGTTGGTATAAATTTTTTAGGTTGTTTAACATAAATTTTATTTTTAATTATTTTTTAATTATTTATTTTAATTTGTTGTGTTTTCTTGAGTTAATTTTTTTTCTAAATTTTTAAATGTTACTTTATTTTCATCCCAAAAAAGTGACACAACGCCAGTTGGTCCATTTCTGTGTTTAGCAATAAAAATATCTGTTTCATCTCCGCGCGGACTGTCTTTTTTATAATATTTATCGCGATAAATAAACATCACAACATCAGCGTCTTGTTCAATTGATCCAGATTCGCGAAGGTCAGCTAATTTTGGAATTGGTGTTGGCCGTGATTCAACTTGTCGTGAAAGTTGTGATAAAGCTAAAAAAGGAACATTTAATTCACGCGCGATTGCTTTTAAACCACGAGAGATTTCTGAAACAATTTGCACTCGGTTGTCTGAAGCGCTTGGGCTTTCCATTAATTGCAAATAATCAAGAACAATTAATCCAATATTGTATTCAGCTTGTAACCGTCTGGCCTTGGTTCTAATTTCCATTATATTTGCTGTTGGAGAATCGTCAATAAAAATTTGCGCTTCTGCCAATTCTCCCATTGCGTGTCCGATTTTTGAAAAATCAGATTCACCTCCAGAGTCTTCTTTGTCAGATAATTTTCCTGTTCTCATTTTCCAAGAATCAATGTTTGCCTGCGCGCAAAGCATTTTATCAACCATTTGTTCCTTGCTCATTTCTAATGAAAAAATTCCAACTGGGGTTTTTTGTTGAACAGCAACTTGTCGCGCAATATCTAATGCTAAAGTTGATTTTCCCATTGAAGGTCGCGCAGCTAAAATAATTAAATCTGCTTTTTGCAAACCAGCTAGTTTATTATCTAAATGATAAAAACCAGTTGGCATTCCACGCAATTTTCCTGAATCACGATGCAACTCATCAATTCTGTCAAAAGCAGAATTTAATAATTCTTTCATTGAACTGAATTTACTTTTTAAATATTTATGTGAAACACTAAACAATCTACTTTCCGCGCGGTCTAAAATTTTTTGCAAACCTTGTTCTTCATTGTATCCCATTTGCACAATTTCTGTTGCAGCTTTTATTAAATTATTTAAAGTTGATTTTTTTTGAATTATTTTTGCGTAATGAAGAATATGTGAGGCAGTTGGAATACTGCTTGCTAAAGATGTTAAAAAACTTCTTCCACCAATATTTTGCAGTTGTTTTTTTTCTTCTAATCTTGAACTTAAACTTAAAACATCAATTGGTTCTCGTTCAGAATACAAATCTAAAATTGCTTCATAAATTTTTCCGTGCGCGTCTTTATAAAAATCTTTTGGCGTTAAAATATCAGCAATTTTAATAATCGCTTCTTTATCAATTAAAAGAGCGCCTAAAACTGATTGTTCAGCTTCTAAATTTTGTGGAGGTATTCTAGTAGCAGGGTTTATTATTGTTGGAGATTTTTTATTACTCATTTAAGTTTTCCGCCTTCGCCCATAATCCCGAGTACTCGGGACTACTGGACTACGGCGGATACCTGTCTGCCGACAGGCAGGAAATTTTAATGTTTTTAAATAAAAAATTTTAATCTAAAGATATTATTGTTAGAGTTTGAGCGAAGGAGGTTAGCGACTATTTAATTTTAGCAAATATTAAAATATATTCAACCCATTTTTTTTACACATTCTATTAACTTTTAATGCACATCTGTTATAATATAATTATGAAAGCATTTAAAGATAAATATTTTAGAATTTTAGTGATTTTAGCAATTATATTTTTTTGTGTTTATTCGTTTTTGCCAATTTCACAACTAATTTTTCAAAATCAAAATAATATTAAATCATCATTAAAATTTAACACACCAGATGAAGTAATTAATTATTATTTTACAACGCAGTATACAAAAACAAGCGAATTATACTATTTTGAGCCGTTAAATAATTTTGTTAATCGTGTAATTTTTCCGCGCTGGGCTTTTGTAAAAGATGGTAGAATTACGCCAGGAAATTTTTTAGGAATTGATTTAATTTACGGAAATTTAGCTAAAATTTTTTCTCCCGAGTACTCGGGATTAATTATTCCATTTTTAACTCCAATTTTTGCTGTGATTGGAATTTTGTTTTTTTATTTATTATTAAAATATTTTTTTGAAAAACGCGTGGCTTTTGTGTCTGCGTTGTTAGTTTTTATTTTTCCAGGATTTTGGTACTACGCGTCAAGGACAATGTTTCACAATATTTTATTTTTATCTTTATTAATAATTGGACTTTATTTTTTATTTAGATTATTTAAAACAAATAAAAATAAATTATTTTTATCTTTTTTGTGTGGTTTATTTGTTGGTCTGGCTTTAATCACTCGCACTTCTGAAATTGTTTGGGTGTTTTTAATGGTTTTAATAATTTTGATATTTAATTTTAAAAAATTAAAAGATTTGTGGTTATATTTGTTGTTAAGTTTAGTAATTTTTAGTTTTTGTTTTGTTCCGGTTTTTTACCAGCACAAAATTTTATATAATAATTATTTTTCAACTGGTTACCCGATTCACACAGTAAGTTCAAATTTAGAATCAGGTCAAGTTAAATCAATAAATTATTTTCAAGCTTTAATTTTACCATTTGGATTTCATCCTCGCGTAATAATTACTCACACATTTTACAAATATATTTTAAATTTGTTTTGGCCTTGGATAATTTTGTGGTTAATTGGATTAGCAGTATTTTTTAAAACAAAAAAAACAAAACAAGAAAAAAATTATTTTCCTTTGTTTTTTGTTCCTTGTTTTTTATTAATTTATTATGGTTCTTGGTTTTTTCGAGATTCAATTGATCCTAATTTAGTTAGTTTAGGCTCGTCTTATGTTAGATATTTTTTACCTTTATTTATTTTTAATATTCCAATTATTGGGTTTTTGATTGTTAAAATATTTAATATAAAAAAATGGTCAAAAATAAATAAGTGTTTTTGTGTTTTTGTGTTTTTGTCTTTAAGCGTTTTTTCTTTTTATCAAGTTTATTTTGCTAATTCTGAATCTTTAATAAATATTAAAAATCAGCTAATTAAATATCAAATCCAAAATCAAAGTTTTTTGAAAAAAATTGATCAAGATGATATAATATATTTAAGCGCAGGAACTGATAAAATTTTATTTCCAGAATTTAAGCATTTAATCGTACAACAAAATAAAGTAGAATTTGTAGAAATTAAAAAACTTTTGTTTTACAGAAATGTTTATTATTTTCATCACAATGAAAACACAAGTTTAAAAGAATTAAATAAAAATATTTTTAATCCAGAAAATTTAAAATTAGAAAATGAAGTTTTGATTAACGGGGGAGGGAAGCTTTTTCAAATTGTTCAAGACAAGCTTAAAACAAATGTTAAAAAATAAAAAAAAATTCAAACCAAAATCAATTACTTCTTTTGTTGTTCCTGAAAAAAAAGATCAGGAAGAATTAAATTTAGATTTAGATAAAGAAAAAAAAGAATTAGAATTAGATGAAGTAGAAGCGCTAACAGAAATTAATAATTCCCAGGATTTGAGTGAAGAAATAAAAACAGAACCAGAATCTGAAGAAGAAAAAAAAGTTAAAGAAATAATTAAAAAAAAGAAAAAAAATAATTTTAAGGATTCAGAAGATGAAATTTTAGAAGAAATTGATAAAAGTAAATTAGCTGATGAGGAAAAAATAAACAACAACAAAAACAGTAACGAGGAAAAACAAAAAAAACAATTTTTAAACAATATTAATGTTCATAAATATTTAAACTATTTGCAAAAAGTTAGTTTAAAAGATAAAATATTTTTTACAAAAAATCTTACTGTAATGCTTAAAGCTGGATTATCAATTGGGAAAGCTTTGCAAGCATTAGCTGAACAAACTCAAAATAAAAAATTTAAAAAAATATTACAAGAAATTGAAAAAAAAGTTAAAAAAGGAAATAGTTTTGCTGAAAGTTTAAAAACTTATCCAAAAACATTTAATAATCTTTTTGTTTCAATGGTTGAATCTGGTGAAGAAACTGGAAATTTAGAAAATGTATTAAAACAAATTCATAAACAAATGACTCGCGACCACGCGCTAATTAGTAAAATTCGCGGAGCAATGATTTATCCAATAATCGTAATTTCAGCAATGATTGGGATTGGAATTGGAATGATTGTTTTTGTAATTCCTAAATTTATAACTATTTTTGAAGAAGTTGATGCTCAGCTTCCATTTGCAACAAGGATGTTAATGAATCTTTCTGATTTTATTTTAGCAAATGGATTATTTCTTTTTATTTCTGTTGTAATTATTACAATTGCGTTGATAAAAATTTTTAAAACAAAAAAAGGCAAATTATTTTTGCATAATATTTTTTTAAAATTACCAATTTTATCTAGAATAGTTAAAAAAATTAATTTAGCAAGATTTTCGCGCACACTTTCTTCTCTTTTAAAAACTGATATTCCAATTGTTAAAGCATTTGAAATTACAGCAAAAGTTTTAGGAAATGTCCATTATAAAAACGCTTTAAATGAAGCTAAAGAAAAAATTCAAAAAGGAGAACATATTCGTAAATGTTTAGAAAAATATAATAAATTATTTCCAGCTGTTGTGATTCAAATGGTAACTGTTGGTGAAGAAACAGGCGCTTTGGATTCTGTTTTAGATGAATTAGCTAATTTTTATGAAGAAGATATTGATCAAACAATGAAAAATTTGCCAACAATTATTGAACCAGTCTTAATGCTTGTGTTAGGAGTTGGCGTTGGCTTAATGGCTGTTGCTGTTTTAATGCCAATGTATTCTTTGTCGCAAGCTTTCTAAAAAAATGTCAAATCAAAATAAAAATTCAGCGTCTACCAAGGGTTTTACTCTAATCGAAGTCTTAGTTGGTATTGTAATTCTTGCGCTGATTTCTTTAAGTTTTTACAGCTTAATTAATTTTACTTTAAAAACAATTTGGGAAGCAAAAGCAAAAATTACCGCAACACAATTAGCAAATCAAAAAATAGAAATGGCTAGAAATTTAAGCTACCAAGCCGTTGGAACACAAAACGGAATTCCTTTTGGAACAATTCCAAACACTGAAACTGTTTTAAGAAATAATATTGAATACATAGTGAACACGCAAGTAATTTATATTGACGACGAATTTGACGGAGTTTTAGATGGCGAGCCAAATGACACTTTAAATACTGATTATAAAAAAGTCAGAGTTGAAGTAAGTTGGAATTATCGGCTCCAGCACAAACCAGTAATTTTAATTACAAATATTGTTCCACCTGGGTTAGAAAGTTCTGTTGGTGGAGGAACTTTAAAAATTTTAGTCTACAACGCAAGCGGTCAACCTGTTTCGCAAGCAAATGTTTTTATTCAAAATACAGATCTTGATCCAAATATTAATATTAATACTTTAACTGACGACCAAGGTTTTGTAATTTTACCTGGCTCTCCAGAATCAATTGAAAATTACCAAATCACAGCGACTAAAAATAATTATTCAACTGATCAAACAAGAAATTCTACAACAGAACTCCCAAGCCCTGAAAAACCGCACGCAAGTATTTTTGAAGACCAAACAACAAATATTAGTTTTTCAATTGATTTGCTGTCTAATTTAAATTTAGTAATTCAAAACGAAAATGAGATTAATTTATCAAATATTGAATTAAATATTCAAGGTGAAAAAACAATTGGGTTTGATGCGGAAGAACTGCCAGTTTATAAATTTAATCAAAATTATTTTTCAAATTATTTAGGGCAAATTATTTTAAACAATATTGAATGGGATACTTACAATTTTATAATGCCAACAAACGCGGTCTACAATATTTCAGAAACAGTTCCAATTCAGCCCTTAAATTTACTGCAAAATACAACGACTGCCGTCTTAATTACTTTAGTTCCAAAAGCTCAACACTCTGCTTTAATTATTGTTAAAGATATTAATGAACAACCTTTGCCTGACGCGCAAGTTCATTTTTATAATTATTCAAAAGGATTAGATCAAACAATTATTACTGATGAATCTGGTCAAGCTTTTTTTACTCCTTGGCAAAATACAACTTCAACTTTAGATATTATAAAAACAGGATTTGAAAATTTTTTAGATGAATTTGAGATTGACGGCTACCACATAGAATCAATTGTTCTTACGGAACAATAATTTTCAATTTTCAATTTTCAAACCTGTCTGCCGACAGGCAGGCAATTATTTATTTAATTAATTTTAAAAATTTAAAAATAAAAAACCCCGTCCAATGCGTAATTTTTATGTGTAGTTGTGCCACTTTCATCGTACCAAACAATTAGATATCTTTTCGTTATCTTTATCCTCCAATTTTAAATTTTTAACTCCAATTAATTATAAATTATTTTTAGCACACCATTAAAAAAATGTCAAATCAAAAAAATTCAGCGTTAAATCAGCGCACAAATCCTCCTTCGCTAAAGCTACGGCGGACAGGTCAGCGTCAGTCAGCGTCTAAGGGATTTACTTTAGTAGAATTAATGGTTGCGATTTCAATTTTTCTTTTAGCTACTTTTGTGGTAAGTGTTTTTATAATTCAAAATTTTCAAACTCAAAATTTTTCTTTAGAACAATCTTCTGCAATTACTGAAGCGCGACGAGGAGTTGAAACTTTAGTTAAAGAACTGCGCGAAGCTTTGCCAGCAGACACTGGCGCTTATCCAATTGAATTTGCAAATGACCAAGAAATAATTTTTTACGCAGATTACGATCGCGACAACGCAATTGAAAAAGTTCATTATTGGTTAGATGAAAGTGATTTTAAAAAAAATGTGATTGAAGCAGGCGGAAGTCCACTTTCTTATTCTGGTGCAGGAGAAACAGAAATAATTTCTCGTTTTGTTAGAAATAATACAACAACAATTTTTACTTATTTTAACGGCGATTACGCAACAAGCGCAACTCCTGCTGATCCAAATACCGTTAAACTAATTAATATTTATTTAAAAATTAATGTTAAACCACAACACGCGCCAACTGATTTTGAACTAGAATCTGATGTGAGTTTAAGGAATTTGAAAGAAAATCTATGAAAAACAAAGGAACAATTTTAATGCTGACTTTAATAATGACTTCTGTTTTTACAATTGCTTCTTTATCAATCGCGAGTTTAGCAATTTCACAAAATAAATTGGCAAATCAAAAAATTTCTTGGCACAACGCTTTAAATATTGCAGAAGCTGGATTAAATTATTACCGTTGGCATTTGGCGCACGCTCCGGAAGATTATGAAAATAATATTGGAATTCACGATTACACTGATCCGCAAAGTGGCGTTGTTGGACATTACAATTTAGAAATAACTGCGCCGTCTGAGTGTTCAAGTGTTGTAACAATTAAGTCAACTGGCTGGACAAATAAATTTCCAGATACAAAAAGAGTTGTGCAAGCAAAATACGGTTTAGCTTCTTTAGCTTCTTTTGCGTTTATTACAAATTCAGATGTTTGGTTTGGCGACGAAGAAGTTTTACACGGACCAGTTCATTCAAATGGAGGAATTAGACAAGACGGAATAAATGATTCTTTAACAACTTCAGCAAAAGAAACTTATTCTTGCCAATCACACCACGGCTGTTCACCAGCGCAAACAAAAGACGGAATTTGGGGAACTGGAGGTGACCAAGAACTTTGGGAGTATCCAACTTCAAATATTGATTTTGATATGCTAACTGTTGATTTAGCAGAATTAAAATCCTTAGCAGAGACATCTGGAATTTATTTGCCACAAAAAGGATTAGGTTACAGAATAAATTTTAAATCAGACGGAACAATTGATGTGTACCGAGTAACTAAATTAAAAAATAATGTTACTTATTATGATATAAATTTTAAAAAACATAAAGGCTCTTGGGATATTGATCGCCAAACTTTTTTTGCAAATTATTCTTTACCTTCAGAATGTGCTATAATATTTGTGCAAGACAATGTTTGGGTTGACGGAATTATAAATGGAAAAATGACTTTAGTGGTTGCAAAACTTCCAGAAGTTCCAAACAACAGAAGAAATATAATTATAAATGGAAATTTAACTTACTTAGAAAAAAATGGACAGCACTCGTTAGGTTTAATCGCGCAACAAGATATTATTGTTCCGCTTTATTCTGCTCCGGAAAATTTAGAAATTGACGCTGTTCTTTTAGCTCAAAATGGTTCGGTGTACAGACCTTATTATGATTCGCCTTGGCCTTATTATATTCGCGATTCAATTACAATTTACGGAACAATAATTACTAATCAAGTTTGGACTTGGTCTTGGGTCAACAGTAGTGGTAGTTGTATTTCAGGATATTGCAACACAAACACAATTTACGATTCACATTTAAATTACAATCCACCACCTGGTTTCCCGACTTACGGAGATTACAAATTTTTACAGTGGGAGGAAATAACTGAAAAATAAGTCGCAACCCTCCTTCGCTCTCTAACAACTTTTTAATTGCTACGGCGGGCAAGCTCCTGTGTTTTTTAAATTTTAAACACAAGAGTTCCTGCCTGTCGGCAGACAGGTATCCGCCGTAGTCCAGTAGTCCCGAGTACTCGGGACTAGGAACAAAGGCGGAAAACTCAATATGTTTTTTAGCACACAAATTAAAACTTTTGGTTTGGATATTTCTGATCAATCCATAAAAATCGCGCAGATTCAAAAAATACGCGACAATTTGCAATTAACAAGTTTTAATAAAACATCGTTACCTCAAGGAATTTTAGTTAACGGTGAAATTCAAAATCAAGAACAATTAATTAAATATATTAAAAACACAATTAACCAAAGCAAAACTAAAATAGAAAATAATTATGTTGTGGCTTGTTTGCCAGAAGTTAAAACCTTTATTAAATTAATCAAAATAAAACTTGAAGATAAAAATTTGTCAGATAAATACTCAATCAAAGAATTAATAAAAAAATGTTTACCAAAACATATTCCAATGCCAATTGAAGAAGTAGTTTTTGATTGGCAAATTATTAATAAAAAACAAAATTATATTGAAGTTTTAATTGGTGTGGCTCCCAAAAACACAGTTTTAGCCTTTAATGATTTAATTAAAAAATGCGGATTAATGCCGATTTCTCTTGAAATTGAAGCTGGCTCAATAACTCGTTCTATTTTTACTTTGTCAAATAAAAAATTGCCAACAAAAATTGAAAATTCTTGCGACACTGTTTATTTTATTATTGATTGTGGCGCTTCTCGCTCAGGGTTAATTGTTTGGTCTGATCAAACAATTAAATTTACAACTAGTTTAAAAATTTGTGGTACAGAATTAACAAAAAAAATAAGTCAAGATTTAAAACTTGATTTTAAAAAAGCTGAAAAATTAAAAAATATTTATGGACTTGAAATAAAAAACAATAAATCGAAAATTAAAAAAATTCTTAATCCATTAATTACTGAATTAACAGATGAAATTACAAAAGCAAAAGAATTTTATGAAAATAATTTTGACAAAGATAAAAAGAAGTATGAAATTATTTTAAGCGGTGGTTCTTCAAATCTAAAAGCACTTGATACAGAATTAGCCCAAATATTAAATATGAAAGTTAGTTTAGCTAATCCTTTAATAAATTTAGCTTTAAAACAAAAAATAAAAATAAACCAACAAGAAATTCAAAGCTACACAACAGCAATTGGTTTAGCTTTAAGATCTTTTTTTGTAAAAAATTATTAAAAAATTATGATAATTCTTAATTTGCTACCAACATCAGGAAAAAAGAAAATTGTAAATCATTATTTACTGCTTTTAATAAAAGATGTTGTTTTTTTGTTTCTTTTAACAAGCGCTATTTTAGCAATTTTATTTTTAATTTGTTATTTTATTTTAATTAAAAATTTTATTACAACTACTGAACAAAATTTATCAGTGATGAAAAATACGGGATTAATCACAAGTAAAATAAGAAAAGTAAATAGAAAATTAAATTCAATTGAAAAAATTCAAAATGATTACACAAATTGGGTTCAATTTATTGTTGAGTTAAATTCACTAATTCCACAAAATGAAATTCAAATTACAAAATTAAATATTGATAAACACCAGAAAATAATTACAATCAATGGTAAAGCTTTAGAAAGAGATGGTTTTTTAATTTTTAAAAAAAATCTAGAAAATTCTAAAATATTTACAGAAATTAATTCTCCTTTATCAAATTTATTATTAGAAAAAAACATAAATTTTTCTTTAGAAATAAAATATGAAATTTAATTTAAATTTAAAATATAATAAAGTTGTAATTATTTTTATTGCTGTAATTATTAATTTTAGCATTATTTTTTTAATTATTTTACCAACAATTAAAAAAATAAAACAGTTAACAAACGACACTTACAGTCAACGGGTTGCTTTAGAAAAATTATATTTACGCGGACAAAGTATTAAAAAATCAAAACAAAATTATGAAAAAATTAAAGATAAAGTTGAAAATTTAGAAACTGTTTTTAATAAGGTTGGAAAAGAATTAGATTTTATTAAATCTTTAGAACAAATTGCGCAAAAACAAAATATCCAACAAATAATTGAAATAAAAAATAATAAAACAGAAACAGAAAAATTTGAAAATGAAAATTATAAAGAAATTCAAGTATCTGTTAATTTAAATGGTGACTTTAATAATATTATAAATTATTTAGAACAAGCGCAACTCTTAGATTATTATTTTAATATTAATTATCTTGATTTTTATTATTCAAAAGCAAAATCTTTTAAACAAATAAAAGAATCTATTGATGAAAATGAATTATACGAAAAATCAAACACTTTTCCTAAAATAAATGCTGTATTTTCTGGATTAACTTATTGGAAATAAAAAAATCACAAAATAATTTTATGAAAATATTTATTATTACAAAATATTCATATTACACAATTATTATTGTTGCAATTTTAATGCTTAGCGCGAGTTTTTATTTTTTGTATAATAATTTTTATCAGACTTTAATCCAAGCAAAAATAATTTATGTTCTTAAAAGTCAAGTTGCTTTTGAATCAGTAAATATTGAACTTTGGGATAAAGTTGCTCAAAATTTAGAAAACAAAAAAATTTCAATTTTATCAACTGAAAAAAAATTAAATAACCCATTTGTAGAATTTGTTAAAGTTGAAGAAGAATAAAAGTCAGTAAAAATAAAATTTAAAACCTTTGAAAAGTTAAAATTGCTTGGTTCACCTTTGGTGAAATTTTGACTTTTCAAGAGTAAATTTTTCGCAGGAAAAAATTTGCGTGTTTTAAAATTTATTTTTACTAGTTTAAAGACTGCAATTATTTTGGTGCTATTTTTCTATATTTTTTTACTAAATCAGATAATTTTTTTACAAAATACTCAATTTCAGTTTGAGTATTTTCTTTTCCTAAAGTAATTCGCAAACTTCCGTGAGATTGTTCTGAAGAAAGTTTAATTGCTGTTAAAACATATGAAGTTTTGTGCAAGTTAGAAGAACAAGCAGATCCTGTTGAAACTGCGATTCCTTGTAAATCTAGTCCTAACAACAAAGCTTCGCCTTCAACACCAGCAACACTAAAATTCAAATTATTTGGCAATCTTTTTTCTAAACTGCCATTTAATTTTACATTTTTAATTTTTTTTTGAATTAATTTCCACAAATAATTTCGCAATTTTTCTATATTTTTATTATTTTGAATTTTGGTTAACTCAACTGCTTTACCCAAACCAACAATTGCTGGCGTATTTAAAGTTCCTGGTCGTAGACCAAACTCTTGATGACCTCCAAATTGAATATTTTTAATTTTAGTTTCTTTTTTTACAAATAAAACTCCAATTCCTTTTGGTCCGTAAATTTTGTGTCCTGAAAAAGATAACAAATCAACACCCAATTTTTTCACATCTAAATTTAAATAATTTATTGTTTGAGTCGCGTCAGTGTGAAAAATGATTTTTTTCAACCTGTTCTTATTTTTTTCTTTTATCATTTTTCCTATTTTTTCAATTGGTTGAACAGTTCCAATTTCATTATTTGCGTACATTATTGAAATTAGTTTAGTATTTTTTTTAATTTCTTTTTCAACATCTTTAACTTTTATACTTCCATCTGATTGCGGTTTTATAAAACTGACTTCAACTTCTTTTTTTTCTAAATATTTAGAAACTTCTAAAACTGAGGGGTGTTCAATCGCAGAAGTAATAATATGCTCGTGTTTTTTTACTATTCCTTGAATTGCGATATTATTTGCTTCTGTTGCGCCAGATGTAAAAATAACTTCTTCTGGTTTACAATTTAAAAATTCAGCAATTTTTGTTCGCACATTTTCTACTGCTTTTTTAGCTTCTTGTCCAAATAAATGTAAAGACGACGCGTTACCAAATTTATCACAAAAATAAGGTTTCATTATTTTAAAAACCTCTTTATCAACTTGTGTTGTTGCCGCGTGGTCTAAATAAATTCTTTGCATAAAATTTTTAAACACCAACAACTTCTTTAACTTCTGAAATTTCTTTTTTAATTGTTTGTCCAATTCCTTCTTGCAAAGTTATTTGACTCATTGGACATCCAACACACGCGCCTTGCAAACGCAATTTTAAAATTCCAGTTTTTTCATCAAAATCAACAAATTCAACATCGCCTCCATCCATTTTAAGATGTGGACGAATTTTATCTAATTCTTGTTTTATTTTATTTTTTATCATAAAACTCCGGATTAATTATTTTTATTTTTTATAAGTATTCTTAATGCGATAATTTTCAATTGCTTTTTTTAAACCATCAACTGCTAAAACAGAACAATGCACTTTTGGTTTTGGCAGACCACCAAGTGAATCAACAACTTCTTGTTTTGTAATTTTTAATGATTCACCTATTGTTTTATTTTTTATTAAATCAGTTAACATTGAAGTTGAAGCAATTGCGGCTCCACAACCTAATGTTTCAAATTTTACATCTTTAATAATATGATTGTCAATGTTTTGCAAGCCATTTGATTTAATTTTCAAATATATTTTCATTTTGTCGCCACAAACAGGATTTCCAACTTCACCAATACCATCAGCATTAGGAATTGAACCTTGATTGTGCGGATTTTGAAAATGGTCTAGAACTTTTTTAGAATACATAAAAATTAAGTTTAATTTAAAATTATTAAAAAATTATTTTATTTTTCTTTATTTTAAAATTAAATAGAGCAAACAGTACAGTTGCGTCGCTTGGATGTTTTTATTTACATTATTTTAAATCTACCACAATTTAAAAATAAACACAAAAAATTAATTTGACATAAATTTATTGATTTGCTAAACTAAAAATTATATGGCACATATAAAAGCTGGCGGTTCAACAAAATACGGTCGCGATTCCATTTCAAAAAGATTAGGTGTTAAACTTTACGAAAACCAGATTGCAAAAGCTGGCGCTATTTTAGTTCGCCAACGCGGAACAAAATTTCAACCTGGTAAAAATGTTAAAAAAGGAAACGATGACACTTTATTTGCGATTAAAACAGGAAAAATTCATTTTTATCGCAGAAAAAAAATAAAACATGATGGAAGTTTAAAATACACAAAATATATTTCAATAATTTAAAATAATCTTATGCCAAATTCAGCAAAACGCGCTCGCAACAAACAAATGGCTAAACTTGAAAAAAAGAAAAAAAATAAATCTAAGCACAAAAAATAAATTTTATTAGATTAAATTTATTTAATTTAAATAAAAAATCTCAGATAGTTGAGATTTTTTGTTTATTTAATTTTATATTTATAAATTCTGAACCTATAAATCGGTTTATCGGTTTATTTTAAAAATAAAATTTTGCAATCTATTTTTTGCAAACTTCAATAATCAAATTAATTTTTTTATCTTTTATTTTTAAATTTAATTTGTGCTCACCAATTTTTTTTAAATGTTCTTTAATTTTAATTTTGTAATTACTCAAATCAACTTTAAAATTATTTTTAACAGCTAACAAAATTTCGTCTTGAGAAATTGAGGCAAAAAGTTTTCCTTTTTCAGACGCTTGTTTTAAAATTTTAATTTTTTTATTATTTATTTTTTTAATTATATTTTCTAAATTATCTGTTAATTGAATTTTCTTTTTTTGAATTTTCTGATTTTCTTTTTCTAATTCTTTTATTTTTTTTGGCGTAGCTAAAACCGCAATTTTTTGCGGAATTAAAAAATTCATTGCATAACCACTTTTTACTTCAATAATATTTCCTGAATTTCCAAGTTTTTTTATATTTTTTAGTAAAATCAGTTTCATAAAGAATTAAGAAATTAAGAAAGGAGAAATTGAGGTTAAATCAAAATTTTAGCAAAGCTAGAATTTTAATAGTCCTTAATTTTTTAATTTCTCACTTTCTCCTAATATTTCAATTGCTTTTTCAAGTTGTGGATCTTTTTCATTTTTAAAATCTTCTTCAGTTAAATCAATAATTTCATCTGGTTCAATTCCAACTGAATCAATTTGTCGGTTATTTGGAGTTAGCCATCGCGCAATTGTTAATTTAATTGCTGAACCATCTGAAAAATTGCGTAAAGTTTGCACAGAACCTTTTCCAAAAGTTTTCATTCCAATTATTGTCGCAATTTTATAATCTTGCAAAGCGCCTGCAACAATTTCTGAAGCTGACGCAGAACCTTGATTAACCAAAACAACAGTTGGATAATTTTTTAATTGAGCTTGACCGTTTGCTAAATATTGTTTTTTGTCGCCAGTAGCTGATTCTTCTTGCACAACTGTTTTTCCAATCTCCAACCAATACGAAGCAATTGTAACTGAACGATCCAAATAACCACCAGGATTATTTCGTAAATCTAAAATCACGCCTTTTGGATTTTGTAAAATTATTTCGTTCACTGCTTGTTTAAATCTTGCGTCAGTGTCGTGGTTAAAATTTGTTATTTTAATGTAACCAATATTATTTTCTTTTATCTCCCATTTAACGCTTACTATTTTAATTTCATCACGAATAATTGTAATCTCGTGGAATTGATTGTCACTTTCTCTGTAAATTTTTAAAACAACTGGTGTTCCTTTTTCTCCTCTAATTTTTAAAACAGCGTCGTTTAAAGAAATTCCCTGTGTGTTTTCTTTATTAATTTCAACAACTCTGTCTTTTGGTTTTAGTCCGGCTTTTTCTGCTGGTGATTCTGACAAAGGAGAAATAATTGTTAAAACACTGTCTCGAATTCCAATTTCCGCTCCAATTCCTTCAAACTTTCCTTTTAAATCATCTTGAAATTCTTTTGCTGGTTCAGGAGTTAAAAAAACAGAATAAGGATCTTTTAATGCTGAAACTAAACCGCTGGTTGCTCCGTAAAGCAATTTTGTTTCACCGACTGGTTTGTCAATATATTCATTTTGAATTGTGTTCCAAACTTCCCAAAACAAACTAAAATTTACATCTTTTTTAAAATACTCTGGCAAATTTGTGTTTTTATCATTTACTTTTCCAAATTCTTCTCCGTTTTGAATTACTGTTTCTGGTTCTGTTACAACAGTTAATTTTCCTTGTTTTTTACCAATTAAAATTCCAGCCCCAAACGAAATAATTAATAAAATTACAACAAAATACAAAACAAATGGTTTTTTTAACCACGCAAATTTATTTTTATTTTCTATTTTTTCTATAAAGTTATTTTCCATTGTTTTTATTATATCACACAATTTAAAAAATAAAAAAGCCGCCACGCAATTGTGACGGATTAAATTTGTTAAAAAAATTAAATTTCAATTCTAGAAGATGTGCGTCAAATTGGCAAATCTTTATGAAGTGTATCATCTTTTTTTGCCATAAAAAGATAAGGGACTGGTCTAACTGGTCTATCGTGTAAAGACCATTTATGAATTTCATTTTTAAATTTCAAATGAAATTTGCCAATACGATCGAAAACAATTATTTGATCATTGTCTTCTAATGAATCCAAAAAATAAAAAATTTCTTCTGCTTTTCCATAATAATAATTATGATATTTTTTGACAAAAAATAAAACCACGAGTGTAATAATTGCCAAAAATAAAAACTCCAAATCAATTGGTGAAGAAAAATGTTTTACAATCACAGAAATTACTAACAGTCCAAGAAAACACAAAAAAAATACATACAATATTTTGTCTTTGTATCTTGGCGTTTGAACGAAATTCATATATTCTAACTCTTTTTCAGAATAAAATTTTTCCTTTTTTTTCATTTTTAAATCCTCCTTGATAATTTGATTTTTAATGATTTTTTTGGTAAATTAATTATGTACAAACCTTACAAAATTTTTAAAAAAATGTCAAATTTAAATTGTATTGTTCAAAATATAACGGGATCCCATCACCCCTAACAACCTTAAAAGTCGTTCGGGATGACACCTTTAAAAAAATGACCCTACTTCATCGCAGAATTTTATATTCTTTATTTTTTCTTGTATTTTTTATCACAGCGCCAATTGTAATTTTGTGGGCGCAAGGATACAGATACAATTTTAGCCAACATTGTTTGCAAAAAACAGGTGTTTTATTTTTAGAATCAAAACCTTCAAAAGCTAATATATTTTTAAATAAAAAATTGCAAAACGAAACAACAACAGCGCGATTAAAAAATCTTTTACCAGATGATTATTTTGTTGAAGTTAAAAAAGACAATTTTCAAACTTGGCAAAAAAATTTAAAAGTTAATGAAAGTCAAACAACTTTTGCGCAATACATTAGATTGTTTAAACAAAATCCAAAAATTGAAAATATTTTTTCAGAAAAAATTATTCAAACAAGCGAAAAAATAAATGATAATTTAGCGATTATCTATGAAAAAGACAAACAAAATCATTTAGGAATTTTAAATTTTGAAAATCAAAATTTAACTGAATTAACTTTGCTTAATTTTACTCCTGAAAAAATTATTTTATCACAGGATTCATTATTTATTTTATTAATTACTTCTTTTAATGAAAATTTAATTTTTGATGTTAAAAATAAAAAAATAATTGATTTAACAAAAATTACTAAGCAAAATATAAAAAAAATAAATTGGTTTAAAAATAATGAAGATGAAATTATTTATATTCAAACCAATAATAGTTTACTTGAATCAAATTTAATTTCTAATAAATCAATTGTTTTAATTAGTCAACCAATTTTAGATTTTTATTTAATAAATAATTCTATTTTTTGGTTGCAGAAAACTTCTTCACAAATTTTATTAAACAAAGTTGAATTAAATAATTTAAAAAATATCCAAACTATTTCAACTTTGCCAATTTCAGATAGTTATGAATTTCAAAAAACCCCTGAAACACATTTATCACTTTTAGATAAAAATAATAATATTTTTTATTTAATTGATATTAAAGACAACACAAAACAGATATTTCCAGAAATAAATTATATGAGTTGGTCGCCAAATAATAAAAATATTTTATTAATTAATGATTTTGAAATTATTGTTTTTGATTTAGAAAAACAAGAAAAAAATTTAATTGTTAGGTTAAGTAATAAAATTTTACAGACTTTTTGGTATCCTGTTTCAACTCATATTATTTATTTAACAAATGAAAATATTAAAGCTGTTGAAAATATTAGTGATGAAAAACAATTTAATATTTTAGTTAACCAAAAAAATATTCAACAATTTTTTATTTTTAATAAAAACAAAATTTATTTTATAAATGAGCAAGGAATAAATTCCGCTGAAATATAGCACTCGCATTTTAAATCCAACCAAACAATCTTTTAAACTTAATTGAAC
>CAZFWC010000004.1:0-2116 GCA_964522515.1 uncultured Gammaproteobacteria bacterium
GGACTTGAATTACTTTTAACCTAACCCTTTAGGGTTAGGGGTTTGACAAGTTTTTAAAAGTGTGATTAAATTTATTTATAATTCGTAGATTTTAAAATAAAAACAAGGAGAAACTAAAAATGAAAGTAGAATTTTATATTGGATTATTTGGATTTACAAAACAGATTGGAATTAACATCGCAGAAGAGTTAAAAAATAAATTTTCTTTTTTAAAAATAACTAACTACAGAAAAAGTAACTGGGGTTACAAAGTTTGGGCTGAATTAAATATTTCAGATTTAACAGAAAAAAATAAACAAAATTTAGAAAAATTTTTAAACGAAAAAACCAAGACAAGAAGACAAATAAATCCAAAAGCTTTTGTTGTTTCAAATGGTTTTGTGGTAAATTTAAATTTACTAAAAATTCCATAAATTTTATTTATTAAATTTAGAAATTCACAAAAATTTTTTAATTAAAGGAGAAATGAAAATGATAAAATATTTATTTGTTGCCGTAACTTTTGATGTGCACACAAGAAAGATAAGTGATTGGATTGAAGATGATAAAATTATAAAAACATTTCCCTTCAAAGAATTCAATCGCCACCAAATCATAAGATATTTTGGAAAAAAAGATTGGATTTTAGGTCCAGACGAAAAAATAAAAAGTGTGACACCTGAACTGCCAGATTTAATTTTTAGTGCTACATTTTGGAAAACATCATTGAACAAAACATAAAAAAGTAAAATCAAATTTTATTTTCACAAATGCTAGAAAGAAAATTTTCACTTTCTGGCATTTTTTTATTTTAAAAAAAATTAATTAATTTAAAAATTGTTTAAAAATTGAAAATTGATTATTGAAAATTATTTATTAACCCCCTCTTAATCTCCCCCTTGAAAATGGGGAGAGACCCTACAAACCCTACTTAACCCCTTTAAGCGACAACCCAATTCGATGGTCTTCTGGTTCAATTGATAAAATCACAAATTTATATTCTTTACCAATTTTAACAACATCTTCCGCGTTAACTTTTTTATCAGACAATTCTGAAATGTGAACTAATCCGTGAATATTTTTATCTAATTCAACAAACACGCCAAACTTATCAAATTTTACAACTTTGCCTTTTATTGTTTGCCCAACTTCATATTTTTCAACTGCTTTTTTCCAAGGGTCGTCAAGAATTTTTTTAGCTGATAAAGTAACACGATCATTTTCAATACTAATAATTTGCGCTTTTAATTTGTCGCCAACTTTAAATAAATCTCTTGGGTGTTCAATTCTTTGCCAAGCTAATTCTGAAATATGAATCAATCCTTCCAGTCCAGAATTTTCAACACCAAACTCAACAAAAATACCAAAATCAACTAAACCGCTTACTTTTACGGCAACAATATCTCCAACTTTAAACTTTTCTAATTCGTGTTTTTTTTCATCAAGATAAACTTCTTTTTCAGAAAAAATAATTTTATCATCAGATTCATTTAAATCAATTAATTTTGCTTTTATTTTTTTATTAACAAGTGATCTTAACTTTTCTAAAATTTTTCCTTTGTTGCCACCGTCCACTCGAGGATAATTATCTTTGCTTAATTGTGAAACAGGCAAAAAACCATTTACATTATTTAAGCTAACCATTAAACCGCCTTTGTTTGCTTCAACAACTTTTACTTCAACAACTTTTCCAGTATCTCTTAATTCTTGCAAATTGTTCCAAGCTTTTTGATGTCCTGCTGTGCGAAACGAAAGTTCTAAAATTCCTTTTTCATTTTCCAGTTCAATTACTGTGGCAATTACTTCATCACCTTTTTTAAGATTTGAAAATTGATCTGATTCATCTTTAAGTTCTTTTCCACGAACCAAACCGCTTGCAATTCCATTAATATCAATATATATTTCTTTTCCTAAAGAAATAATTTTACCTTTAACAAGATCTCCGACTTTTGGAAATATTGCAGACTTTTTATCTTCCAATAAATTTTCCATTAAAATATTTGTTGTTTCTTCTTCTTGCATAAAATTAAATAAAAAATAGTTAGAAATTTTTTAGATTCTTACTATTTTTTGTCTTGTTAAGTATCTAGCACAAGACAAATTTTGGTTAATTATTTTAGATGATTTTAGTTTAACA
>CAZFWC010000004.1:2216-47853 GCA_964522515.1 uncultured Gammaproteobacteria bacterium
ACTTGTCAACTCTGTCAAATTTTGATAAGATTAAATTATTATTTTATTAACCACCCCCAGCCCCTCCTTGAAAAGGAGGGGATCCCTAAATTTTATGACTATAAACTGGTTTGGACAATCATTTTTCAAAATCACAACTAAAAACTCAAAAGGTGAAGATGTTGTAATTGCAATTGATCCTTTTAATAAAGATTATGGTTTAAAAGTGCCAACAAAATTTGGCGCTGATATTGTTTTAATTTCTCACGATCACAAAGATCACAATAATGTTGATTTAATAAAAGGAACAAATTTGTCACCAAAACCTTTTGTAATTTCTGGACCAGGAGAATATGAAATTAAAGAAGTGATGATTTACGGAATTCCAGGTTTTCACGACGACAAACAAGGTGAAGAACGCGGAGAAATTACAATGTTTTTAATTGAAATTGAAGGAATTTGGTTAGCTCATCTTAGTGATTTAGGACAAAAAACTTTAGAAAATGGACAGCTTGAAAAATTGCAACAAGTTGATGTTTTAATGATTCCTGTTGGCGGAACATTTACAATTGACGCTAAAGAAGCTTCAAAAATAATTTCGCAAATTGAACCAAGAGTAATTATTCCAATGCATTATAAAATTTCAGGACTTAAATTAGATCTTGATGGGGTTGACAAATTTATTAAAGAACAAGGAATAAATCCTGAGGAAGTAGAAGGAAAATTAAAAATTACTAAAAAAGATTTACCAACTGAAGATACAAAACTTTTTATTCTAAAAAGTTAATCTTTATTTTTTGTCATCCATCCTAACAACCCTAAAAGGTCGTTCGGGGATGACAACTTAATATTATGTTTCCAAAACCTAAACAAAATTTAAAAATATATGCTATTTTTACTTTTATTATTTTAGTGATATTGGCTTTTTGGTTTTATTGTTTAAAAATAAATTTGCAAAATGGTTTTAATACAAAAAACAATAAATCAGGTTTTACTTTGTCTGAATTACGACAAGAAATTTCTAATATTATTTCTAAATCACCTTTGTCAAAAAAATCTGAAACAGAAAATATTAAAAATAATAAAAACGAACAATTAAATAAATTGGCTGACGAATTAGCTAACGAATTAAAAAACACAGCTACAGAAATTAATACAAGTGATTGGCAGGTTTATAAAAATGAGGAGTTGGGGTTTGAGTTTAAGTATCCAAAATATGTATTTATGAAATCAGAAATTGAAGATTACCATAATTGGGACAATCATAATGAAATAATAGTTCTGAGTTTAAAGATTAAAAAAATAGAAGACTTTGATGAAGAAGCACCTTCAGGTTTTGATAAAAACAATATTTTAAAACACAAACAAGAATTAGAACAAGGCAAATTATCAGAAAAATATATTGATTGGAAGCCAGTAGAAGATTCGCAGAGAATTGTTAAATTAAATCAAAATATTTACGCTGATGAATTTTTTATTAGCGGAAGATTTGTCACTGATGATGTAACATTTGAAAAAAGTTTAATTTTTTATTTAAAAAATTATTTTATTTATTTTAAATTAAACGGTCCTAATAAAAATATAATAACAGACAATCCAAAATATTTTATTGATTTAGAAAAAGAATTTTGCACTACTTGTGATGAATTAGAAATCAAAATGTGGGATTATGAAAATAAGGCACAGAAAAATTTTTATAAAGATTTAGTTAGCGACAAAGAAATGGGTTCAGCAAATCAATGGTTTAATACTTTTGATCAAATCCTTTCAACTTTTAAATTTTTAGAATAAAAATTATGCAAAAAAAACTAGAAAAGAAAATTAAAAATAATAAAAATAATCCAGAAGTTGCAGAAAAATCAACAGACGGAATTATTAAAGACCGTTTAATTTCTGAAGAAATGCGCGAGTCGTATTTAGATTACGCAATGAGCGTAATTGTTTCGCGCGCTTTACCAGATGTTCGCGATGGTTTAAAACCAGTTCACAGAAGAATTTTATACGCAATGTGGAATATGGGATTAAAATCATCTGCAAGATTTAGAAAATCAGCAGCAGTTGTTGGTGAAGTTTTAGGAAAATATCACCCACACGGGGATCAAGCTGTTTACGAATCAATGGTTAGAATGGCGCAAGATTTTTCAATGCGTTACCAATTAGTTTGGGGGCAAGGAAACTTTGGTTCAATGGACGGAGACAGCGCTGCCGCGCAAAGATACACTGAAGCAAAATTAAAAAAAATATCAGAAGAACTTTTGCTAGATTTAGAAAAAGACACTGTTGATTTTACTCCAAATTATGATGGCAGTCAGCAGGAACCAAAAGTTTTACCAGCAAAACTTCCAACTTTACTTTTAAATGGAACAGTTGGAATTGCAGTTGGAATGTCAACAAATATTCCACCGCACAATTTAGCTGAATTAATTGACGGGATCGTTTATTTAATTGATAATCCAAATGCTGATGTTGATGATTTAATGCAATTTATTAAAGGACCTGATTTTCCAACTGGTGGAATAATTTACAACAAAGAAGACATTAAACAAGCTTACGCAACAGGCAGGGGCGGAGTTGTTTTGCGCGGAAAAACAGAAATTGAAGAAAATAAAAAAGGTTTTCAAATTGTAATTTCAGAAATTCCTTATCAAATGAACAAAGCGTCATTTTTAGAAAAAATAGCAAGTTTAGTTAAAGATAAAAAAATTCAAGGAATCAGAGATTTGCGTGATGAGTCAAATAAAGATGGCGTGAGAGTGGTAGTTGAACTTAAAAAAGATTCTTACCCAAAAAAGATTTTAAATCAGCTTTTTTCACAAACAGGATTGCAAACTTCGTTTCATTTTAATGTTTTAGCTTTAATTGATGGAATTCAACCAAGAGTTTTAACTTTAAAAATGGTTTTAGAAGAATACATTAAACACCGTCAAATTGTTGTTACTCGCAGAACACAATTTGAATTAAATAAAGCAAAAGACCGAGCGCACATTTTAGAAGGATTAATGTTGGCTTTAAATAAAATTGACGCCGTGATTAAAACAATTAAAGCGTCAAAAGACAGAAACGAAGCTAAAATTAAATTAATTAAAAAATTTAAATTAAGTGAAAAACAAGCTGAAGCAATTTTAGAAATGAAACTTTCACAACTTGCTAATTTAGAAAGATTAAAAATTGAAACAGAATTAAAAGACAAGAAAAAAATAATTAAAGAATTAACAGCAATTTTAAAAAATCCAAAAGAAATATTAAAAATAATTAAAAACGAATTAGCTGGAATTAAAGAAAAGTTTAGTGATGAACGCAGAACAAAAATTGTGCCTCACGCTGTTGGTTCATTTAATCAAGAAGATTTAATTCCTGATGAATCCGCAATTGTAGTTGTTACAAAAGATGGATACATAAAACGACTTGCGCCAGAAACATTTAAAACACAAGCTCGCGGGGGCAAAGGCGTAATTGGTTTAACAACCAAAGAAGAAGATATTGTTGAACATTTATTCACAACAACAACGCACGAAGATTTATTATTTTTTACAACCAAAGGAAGAGTATTTCAACTTAAAGCTTATGAAGTTCCAGTTGCTTCACGCACAGCAAAAGGACAGTCAATTGTGAATTTTTTACAACTAGCTCAACAAGAAAAAGTTTCTGCTGTTTTGCATTTGCCTAAAAAATATGATTTTAAATATTTAACAATGGTAACTCACAAAGGAACAATTAAAAAATGCAAAATAGAAGATTTTAAAAATATTCGTCGTTCAGGATTAATCGCAATCAAACTTAAAGCAGAAGATTTATTAGAGTGGGTTAAACCAACAAGTGAAAAAGACGAAGTAATGATTTCAACAGCAAATGGAAAAGCAATCAGATTTAAAGAAAAAGATATTAGATCAATGGGAAGATCCGCTTCTGGTGTCAGAGGAATTAGATTAAAAGCGCAAGATTTTGTTGTGGGAATTGATGTTGTAACTGAAACAGAAAGAAAACAAGGAGCTGATGTTTTAGTTGTTACTGAAAACGGTTTTGGTAAAATGACAAAATTAAAAGAATACAGATTACAATCTCGTGGCGGGTCTGGAATTAAAACCGCAAATATTAATAAAAAAAATGGACAACTTGTTTGGACACGAATGTTAAATCCAGACAAACTTTCAGAAATTACTAGGGATTTAATAATAATTTCCAACGCTGGACAAGTTATTAGATTGCCGTTATCTTCAGTTCCAATAACTGGCCGTGCAACTTTGGGAGTTAGATTAATGAGGTTTAAAGAAAAAGAAGATAAAGTTGCAAGCGTCACTTTGGTTTAAAAATTTAAAAAAACCAGATGATTAATTTTATCTGATTTTTTATTTTATTAAATCATTTACTTGTTCCAAAATATCTTCTGGGATTGGAATTTTATCCTGAATTGGACTTACTCCTGGATACCTCCACGCTGTAATTATTTTCTTTTGAATATTTTTAAAATTATTTTGGATTTTAGATTTTGAACTTTGGATTTTATTTTGGTACATCATCCAAATTTCTGTTTTTCTTTTGTTTCCAATCCGTTGCATACAAGCAACACAACCCAAAGCCACAGCTTCTTGACATCTGTCAGGATTTTTTAAAATACGCAAAACTCTCTGCGGACTTAAACCATAAAATTTCATTTTTTCAATTGAGTGTTTTGTCCAAAATATTTTTTCTGTGTTTTTTGGAATATTAAATTGCATAATTTCCAACTTGTCCTGAGCGACTTTTTGTGATTTTTTTAGGAGCCGAAGGATCCCGTTGTTTGTAAAATAAATTTTATTTTAATACAAAATATTTCTTTGCAAAATTCGGGATCCTTCGTCGTTGTCCTAAAAGGGCTACTCCTCAGGACAGGCTAAAAAAGATAAGGTAAAACTTTTTTATAAAGTTCATTAGTCGCCACAACATCTCTCATACAATATTCCGCGATTTTTTTATATTCTTTATTTTTAAACAAATTATTTATTTCAAGCCCTGACACACCTTGATCTTTTGGATTTTTAATTCCAAATGTTTGGCACAAACTTTCTAAAGAAAGTTTTCTAAACGCTCCGTAAAAAGCTAACTGATCCATTAAATCTAAATGTTCTTTTCCTGAATAACGATAAGGCATTAAATTTTTTGTTGGTTTTAAATTATGATAAATAGAACGAATAATAATAAACGGGCAATCAAAACCACGACCGTTAAAAGAAATTATTTGATTAAAAAATTTAATGTCATTCCAAAAATTTTCTAAAATTCCTTTTTCATCTTGAACAATATATTCCACGCCGTCTTTTTCATAATTTTCCACTTTATTTTCTGGCTTGCCCTCCGTAGCTTTAGCGTAGGAGGGTGCTTGAAAATATACTTTGCCTTTATTTGTTTCAAAATTTAACATTGCAATCGCAACTACTTCCCCGCTAATTGGGAGCAAACCAGTGCGTGACAAAATTTCCTCTTGTTCTTTTTCATCTTTTGCGTTTTTAACTAAATATTCCTTGATTACTGGATCAAGTTCTTTTTTATCAAAACCTCTTGTTTCAATATCAAAAATTAGTTTAGACATAAAATGTCGCCTCCCGCCTTTGCCCCTAAAAAATTCTACTGGACTACGGCGGGTAGGCTCTTAGTTTTTAAAAAATGCTTAATTCTTAATTCTAGATTCTATATTTATCTTACAGAATTTATAATAATTTTACAAATAAAAAAATACATATTAAAGACGCATATTTCTTTTTAAAATTTAAAAAAACAAAATGTATAAATGATTTTATTTTACTTCTCTGCCACTCCTTTACTTTTATAAAATATAGCTTTATAATTAATCTGTAATTATAACTAATTTATGGCTACAAATAGTTGGGTTTTTATATAACTTGTTATGTGAAATAGTTCCGAATATTCGCTACATCATACAACAAGTGATATAAAATTCCGAAAATTAATTTTTAATATTTTTAAATTATTTCTCTTAAAAAACATGAAAGATATATATAAAAAAATATGGGCGTTAGCAAAACCGTATTATATGAAGGGACGTCCCATGGATATTGATCATATTGAGTGGATGATTGATGATGCATTGTTAATATGTCAAAAAGAAAACATAGATGACGCATTACTTCTTCCATTGGTGATACTTCACGATGTTGGCTATGGAGATGTTCCACAGGGGAACCCTTTTAATGTTGATTTACGAAAAGCACATATGAAAGCGGGTGAAAAAATCACAAAAAACATATTAACTGACATAAATTATGACTCCGAAAAATCTGATAAAATTTCGTACTATGTATCGGTTCACGACAACTGGGCTTTAGACGATAATGAAATCTACCTTAAAGATATTATACTAGGCTCTTTTAACGATTTAGATTTTATGTGGATGGCGACGCCAAAGGGTTTCCCTGCTCTGAAGAAAATACTAAATAAAAATGATTTAGAAATGATTGAGTACTTAAAAAAAGATGACAAGCTAATCAATCGACCATTTTCCACATCAAGCAGTAAAAATCTATTTTATAAGTATTTAGAGAACCGAAGTAACGAATTTAAAAATATTAAAAATTAATTTTCTCCATCCAAATTTTACTGGCGAATATAAAATTAATAAAGAATCAGCAAAACTTCTCATATCACTAACATAAGACGAAATACCTATTTAAATAGGTATTTTATTTTTTTAATTAAAAAGTTCCAAACATCCCCGCAATTCTGCGGGACAAGTTCTGAACAGGTGGTAGCAACAAAATTTTATATTTTATAAGTTTTTTCGTTTCTTAATTTTATTGCATAAATTATAATTTCTTTATCTAAACCAAAACCAAAAATAATTCTAAAATTACCTTTTCTTGCTCTATATAAATTTGTGTCTTTTACTTTTTGAATATCTAATAATTCAAACTTTTTATTTATTAATAATTCTAAAGCTATTTCTAATCTTTGTCTGTCAGATTTTGATATTCGTCTTAAAAGTTTTTCAATCTTATCCATTAATTTTTTTTATTGTTTTTAGAATTTTTTTTGCTTTAATTCCACGACCAGCATTATCTCTTGTTGCATCAAAAACAACAAAATCAGATATTTTGTCAATATCAGCTGGAAAGATTTCTAATTTATTAGCTAGAACTTTAACTAAAAATTGATTGGTGCCAAATTGTCTTCTCCAATTAACTGGCAAAGTAATTTGACCTTTAGTTGTGGCCTTTTGTAATGTTGCAGTTTGCATATTTTTGTGGATAAGTATTACTTTCTTACATTCTTACTTTAATATATATAAAAAATATTGTCAAATTAAATTTAAAAAAACGCGCCACCGAAATTTGTCCAGCGGACAAATAAAAACATTCCTACAATTTAAAAGGACAAGTCACAGACCTGTCCCTACAATCTATCCTTTATATCCTGTCCCAGCTGGGATTAATTTTCCAATAATCACATTTTCTTTTAACCCGCGCAATTGGTCAACTTTACCTGTCACAGCAGCGTCAATTAAAATACGCGCAGTTTCTTGAAACGAAGCAGCTGATAAAAATGAAGAAGTTGAAAGTGAAGCTTTTGTAATTCCAAGCAAAATAATATTTCCTTTAGCCAACAAACTATTTTTTTCTTTAAGTTTTTCATTAATATCATTATATTCTGACAACTCCACAATTTCACCAGGTGAAAAATTAGAATCTCCTGGATCATCAATCATTATTCTAGAAAACATTTGTCTAGCAATTATTTCAACATGTTTATCATTTAATCTTTGACCTTGAGAAGAATAAATAGATTGAATTTCTTTTAAAATATATTTTTGAGCGTCAAGTTGACTTCGTAAATTGTGCAACTCGTGCAAATCCAAAGCTCCATCAGTTAACTGTTGTCCTTGTTCAACACTGTCATTATTATTTACCCAAACTCCAATATCACTAACTGCAGGTAGTTCTTTTTCAACTAATTTTTTGCTTTCAATAATTATTTTCCATTTTTCTGAATCTTTTTTATCAATTTTTACTTTACCATTAAAATTTGCTTTTATTTTTTTTGTTTTTGTTTGCAAAATTAAGTCGTCTTTTTTAACTTTGTCTTGATCTTTAATTTCCAAACCGTCAATATCTTTTTTAAAAATATCAATTTCTTGTTGTTTAATTTCGTAACCTTTAATTTTAATTATTTTTTGTTTTTTTTCAATATCATCTGTAATAATAACTTGCCCATTAATCGGAGACATTAAAGCTGGTTTTTTAACTTGACGAGCTTCAAAAATTTCTTGAACTCTTGGCAAACCTTGAGTAATTTCTCCGCCAACAGTTGCAACACCACCAGTGTGAAAAGTTCTCATTGTTAACTGAGTTCCTGGTTCACCAATACTTTGCGCTGCTAAAATCCCAACAGCTGTTCCTTTTTTAACCATCTGATTGTGCCCTAAATCCCAACCGTAACATTTTGTGCACAAGCCACGATTAGTTTTACAAGTTAAAACAGAACGAACTTTTAATTTTTCTAAATCTAATTTTTCTATTTTTCTTGAAATTTCATTATCAATTAATTTATTTTTCTTTACAATAATTTCTCCGTTTGCATCTTTAACAGTTTCCAAACTAATTCTTCCTAAAGCTCTTTTAGATAATCTTACTCCCATTTCTTCTGATTCTGATTTTAAAATATCAACACCTTGTTTGTCTTTACAATCATCTTCTGTGATAATTAAACTTTGTGAAACATCAACTAATTTTCGAGTTAAGTAACCAGCTTCTGCTGTTCGCAAAGCAGTGTCAGTTAAACCTTTTCTAGCTCCGTGAGTTGAAATAAAATATTCAAGAACATCAAGACCTTGCTTGTATGAAGAACGAACTGGAAGTTCAATTATTTCACCAGCTGGATTATTTACCAAACCTTTCATTCCCATCATTTGATTTGTTTGTCCCCAAGAACCACGCGCGCCAGATTCAATCATCGCGTAGACTGGACTGTCTTTAATATTTGATAATGATTCCCTGCAAGATTTTGTAATTTCATCAATAATATCAAACCACGCTTTAACAGATTTTGTTTTTCTTTCATCATTTGTTAAAAGTCCTGATTCATATTGTTCTTGCGCTTCTGCAACTTCTTTTTCAGCTTTTTCAATTAATTCTGCCTTATTTTCTAGTTTTGGCAAATCACTCATACTCCAAGTAACACCTGATTTAGTAACATATTTAATTGCTAAATCTTTCAAATCATCCAACAGTAGCGCAGTTTGATCAATACCGTAATATTCTAAAGAATCACTTACTATCTTTTTTAAAGCTATTTTTCCCATTGCTGAATTAACAAATCTTAGCTTAGGTTCTAAAATTTCATTAAAAATAACTCTGCCAACTGTTGTTAAAACAGGATTTTCTTTAATTGGATTTTTAGCTTCAGAAATAAATTTGTCAGATAATTTTATTTTAACTAATTCGCGTAAATCAATATAATTTAATTCATAGGCAAGAATTGCTTCGTCAGGATTTGAAAAATATTTAACTTTTTTTTCTTCCAAGTCCTTAGAATTTTTTTGCGTGTCAGTTAAATAATAAATTCCTAAAACAAAATCTAAAGCTGGTGTGCTAACTGGTGTTCCGTCTCCAACTTTTAATAAATTTTTTGAAGACAACATTAATTCTTTTGCTTCTTTTTTTGCTTCTTCTGTTAAAGGAACATGCACAGCCATTTGGTCTCCGTCAAAATCAGCGTTAAAAGCAGAGCAAACAAACGGATGAAGTTGAATTGATTTTCCTTCAATCAAAACTGGTTGAAAAGCTTGAATTCCTAAACGATGCAAAGTTGGGGCTCGATTTAAAAGAACGAACGCTTTTTTAGTAATTTTTTCTAAAATATCATAAACTTCTGTTCTTCCAGATTCAATAAAACGATTTGCTGAACGAACATTGTGCGCGTGTTCTTGTTTAATTAATTTAGAAATTACAAAAGGTTTAAATAATTCTAAAGCCATTTTTTTTGGCAAACCGCATTGATAAAGTTTTAAATGCGGACCAACCACAATCACTGAGCGACCAGAATAATCAACTCGTTTGCCTAAAAGATTTTGACGAAATCGTCCTTGCTTTCCTTTTAATGAATCAGCCATACTTTTTAGCATTCTTTTTTGTCCTGTTGAAGCTGTAACTGTTTTTCCGTGTCGCGCAGAATTATCAATTAAAGAATCTGTTGCTTCTTGCAACATTCTTTTTTCATTTCTAATAATAATTTCTGGCGCGTTTAAATCAAGCAATCTTTTTAAACGATTGTTACGATTAATTACTCTGCGATACAAATCATTTAAATCAGACGCTGCATAACGACCCCCTTCTAATGCAACCATTGGACGCAAATCTGGAGGAATTACTGGAATAACGGTTAGCACCATCCACTCTGGACGAATTTTTCTTTCATTTAAACTATTTAAAATTTTGTAGCGTTTAATAATTTTTCTGCGCTTTACTGGTGTTGTATCTTTTAATTCTTTTGTCATTTTTTCTAATTCTTTTTTCAAATCCATTTGCGCTAAAAGATTCCGAATAGCTTCTGCTCCAATTTGCGCTTCAAAAATATGACCATATTTTAATGCTAAATCTTGATAAACAGTTTCAGAAATAATTTGATTAACTTTTAATTCTTTTAATTCTTTTTTAGACGCGTCAGCAATTATATTTAATTCTTTAAGCTGATTATTTTTTACAACTTCCAATTCAGTTAATTTTGTATCTTTATCTTGCATTGAAAATTCTGGATTATTTTTAATCTGTGTTTTTTGATTACTAAAATTACTTTCAATCTGTTTCTTTTTTTGTTTTAATTCGCTGTCTAATTGTTCTAAAATTTGCGCGCGTAAATCTTCATAAACTTTAGTAACAATAAAACTTGCAAAGTAAATTACTTTTTCTAATTCTTGCGCTGAAATATTTAAACACAAACCAATTTTTGAAGGCACGCCACGCAAAAACCAAATGTGAGAAATTGGAGTTGCTAATTCAATGTGTCCCATTCTTTCTCTTCGCACTAAAGATCGTGTGACTTCTACTCCGCATTTGTCACAGACAATTCCTTTGTATCTGATTCTTTTATACTTTCCGCAGTAACACTCCCAATCTTTTGAGGGTCCAAATATTTTTTCGCAAAATAAACCATCTTTCTCAGGTTTCTGAGTACGATAATTAATTGTTTCAGGTTTTTTTACTTCACCGCGCGACCAATTTTTAATTGCTTCTGGAGAAGCAACCCGTAAACGAATTGCGTTAAAGTCTAATGATTTTTGTTCTTCTTGATTATTCATAAAATATATTTTTTACTTGATCTTGACAAATAAATAATAATTTGCTAAAATGATTTTGTGTAAATTAATTATATTTTTTAAAACTCATTTATTTAGGAGAAGCTATGAAAAAGTTAAATTTTGTAATTTTGTTTTTAATTCTTGTTCTTGTTATTTTTTCTAGTTTGACTGTTTTTGGTCAAACTGACGACTGTTGGCATAGTGAGATTGTTGTCACTCCACTGGAACCAGAATTAGACAGCATTGTAACATTTATTAAAAAAATTTCTGCAGACGGTGATTGTGATAAAATAGAAATGAAAAAGTTTGTTGAAAAAGCAAAAGTGTTTGATTGGTCAAAAAAATTTGACCGATACAACACAAATTTGAAAAACAGGATACAGGAATCTTATAAAAATTATTCAAAAAATTTCTTTTTCTTTTCTGACAGAGAAAATGAAATTTGGATGACCTTTTCAAACATCTCTCAAAAAAAAATTAATAATATTTCCGGATATCCGAAATGGACATTTTATTTTGGGGCAATTTTCCTGTTACTAGGAATAATTGTATGTACAACTATTTTGATAATACAAATAAAAAATCAAAAAAAATAATTTTCAAATCCTTTCAATATTCCCTTTGGCTAAAATCGTCAAAGGGATTTTTTTATTTAAAATTTTATTTTTGTTTTTCACCTAGGCGTAAACGCCCAGGTTATTTTTCTCAAGCCCTCTGAAGAGGGCTAATTTATTTTAAAATTTTTAAATTCTATTTTTTTCATCTAGTCCGCTTTTAGCGGGCTTGTAATTTATTTTTAACCTGACCCTTTTAGGGTTAAGTTGATTTTAATAAATATTCATAATTCTTGCTTCATAATTCATTCTTCATTTTCCTCTTCAACAACTTTCTTCTTTTTTTTATCAACTCCTTGATCTCTTTCTTCTTGTGACAACTCACTATTTGTTTCATCAACAACACTTTTATTTTTTAAAAGCTCAACATCTAAACACAATCCTTTTAATTCACGAACCAAAACATTAAATGATTCTGGAATATTTAATTTTGTAATTGGTTCATTATTAATAATGTGTTCGTAAGCTTTTGAACGACCTGGCACATCATCTGATTTAATTGTAATCATTTCTTGCAAAGTATAAGCAGCGCCGTAAGCTTCCAAAGCCCAAACTTCCATTTCACCAAATCTCTGTCCGCCGTGTTGCGCTTTACCGCCTAACGGTTGTTGAGTAACTAAAGAATAAGGACCGATTGATCTTTGGTGAAGTTTGTCCTCAACCATATGAATTAATTTCATAAAATACATTGAACCAACAATTACTGGGTGATCAAATGCTTCGCCAGTGCGACCGTCAAATAAAATTTCTTTTCCTGTTTCAGAAAAACCAGCTTTTTTTAATTCTTGTTTAATTTGTTCTTCTTTAATTCCATTAAATGAAGGAGTCGCGACTTTGTAACCTAAACCTTTGCAAGCTAAACCCATATGCATTTCTAAAATTTGACCTAAATTCATACGAGAAGCAACGCCAAGTGGATTTAAAATAATATCCATTGGAGTTCCGTCTTTTAGATGAGGCATATCTTCCTGCGGAACAACTCTGGAAACAACACCTTTATTTCCGTGTCTGCCAGCCATTTTATCTCCGACTTGAACTTTACGCAAACTTGCAACAGTTATTTGAAGTTGTTTAATAACTCCTGCTTGAAGTTTGTCACCATTTTCTCGTGAAAAAATTTGAATATCAATTATTTTTCCTCTTTCACCGTGCTCTAATTTTAATGAAGAATCACGAACTTCTTTTGCTTTTTCACCAAAAATAGCTCGCAATAATTTTTCTTCTGCTGTTAATTCTGTTTCACCTTTTGGAGTAATTTTTCCAACTAAAATATCACCAGAACTAACTTCCGCGCCTAATCTAACAACACCTTCTTCATCTAAATCTTTTAATTTATCTTCACCAACATTTGGAATATCGCGCGTTATCATTTCTGAACCAAGTTTTGTTTCACGAATATCAACTGAATAATTTTCAATATGAATTGATGTAAATTTATCATCACTAACTAATTTATCAGAAATTAAAATAGCGTCTTCGTAGTTTCCGCCTTCCCAAGGCATAAAAGCAATTAAAGGATTTTGACCTAAAGCAATTTCACCTTTGTCGCAAGCTGCTCCGTCCGCTAAAAAATCTCCAGCTTTAATTTTGTCACCTAAATTAACTAAAGGTTTTTGATTTAAACAAGTTGTTTGATTTGAACGATCAAATTTTACTAAATTATATTCATCAATTTCGTTTTGTTCATTTTTTATTTTTATTTTTTTCGCGTCAACATAAATAACTTCACCTGATTTTTGCGCTAATAAAATTTGCCCTGAATCAGCTGCTGCTTTAAATTCAATTCCTGTTCCAACAAAAGGAGCTTCTGGTTTTATTAACGGAACTGATTGGCGTTGCATATTTGAACCCATTAAAGCGCGGCAAGCGTCATCGTGTTCTAAAAATGGAATTAAACCAGTTGAAATTGAAATAATTTGATTAGATGAAACATCCATTAAATCAATTTCATCAGAATCTTCAAAAACAGGTTCACCGTTTTTTCTAACACTTACTAATCCTTTATCAAATTCATTATTTTTATTAAGTGGAGTTGTTGCAGAAGTAATCACATATTTTTCTTCATCAAAAGCATCCAAATAAGTAATATCTTTTGTTACTTTTTTATTTGTAATTTTATAATAAGGAGTTTCAATAAAACCAAATTCATTAATTCTTGCGTAACCAGCTAAGTGACCAACTAAACCAATATTTGGACCCTCAGAAGTTTCAATTGGACAAATGCGACCGTAGTGAGTTCTGTGAACATCTCGAACTTCAAATCCTGCTCGTTCACGAGACAAACCACCAGGCCCCATCGCAGACAATCTTCTTTTGTGTTCTAACTCTGCCAAAGGATTTGTTTGATCCATAAATTGAGACAACTGTGACGACATAAAAAAATCTTTAACAGCTCCAATCACAGGTCTAGCATTTACAAGTTGACCTGGCATAATTTCATTAAGATCTAAAGTTGACATTTTATCTTTAATCATTCTTTCCATTCTAGCCAAACCAATACGAAATCTGTTTTGCACTAATTCACCAATTGCGCGAACTCTACGATTTCCTAAATGATCAATATCATCTGGTTCTTTTTGATTATTATTTAAACGAATAATTTCTTTAACAACATTAACTAAATCTTGCGGTTTTAAAATACGATTTTCTTTTGTAAGCGAGGAATCTTCTTCAAATCTTTGATTTAATTTATATCTTCCAACACGCGCTAAATCATATCTTTCAAAATTAAAAAACATACTTTCAACTAATTGTTTAGCGTCTTCCTCAGTGGCTAAATCTCCGGGACGAATTCTTTTATACACTTCTTTAAAACCATCTTCTTGTGTTTTAGTTACATCTTTTTCTAAAGTTGTTTTAATATAATTTATTTCTGGATCAACATCAACAGATTTAAATAATTCTTTAATTTCTTCATCAGTTGAAAAACCAAAAGCGCGAAGCAAAGAAGTTACAGCGATTTTTCTTTTTCTATCAATTTTTACAGTAATTGTATTGTTTGTATTTGTTTCAATTTCCAACCAAGCTCCTCGATTAGGAATAATTTTTGCTCCATAATATTTTCTGCCTTTATAAAATTCTGAACTAAAAAATACCCCAGCTGACCGAATTAACTGAGATACAATTACTCTTTCAATTCCATTAATCATAAAAGTTCCGCGATCTGTCATTAATGGAAAATCACCTAAATAAATTTCTTGTTCTTTAACAACACCTGTTCTTTTATTAACCAATTTTGTTTGCACTCTTAACGGAGCTTCATAAGTTGAGTTGCGTTTTTTAGCCCTGACTTCATCAAATTTTGGTTCATCTAAAAAATGTTCGCCAAAATAAAGTTCAAGATCTCTTCCAATAAAATCTGTAATTGGAGAAATTTCTTCAAAAAGTTCTTCTAATCCTTGTTTTAAAAACCAATTATAAGATTTCTTTTGAGTTTCAATCAAGTCTGGTAAAGGCATAACCCGACTTGTGTCTTTAAAAAATTTACGATTTGTTGAACTTGGCATAAATTTGTATGTAAAAAAAACCTACCCTCCGCCCTACTTATCCACAGGAAGGTTCTTGACTTTTTTAAAATTAACTATCTAGTTGTAGCTGCCTTCATAATTCGCTAATTTTAGCGGAAAATTCCGCGTGCCTTTGGCAGAAAAATATATAATAACAAATAAAATTTTATACAATATATTTAAAATAACACGGTTTGAATTTTGTGTCAAATTTTTATAAAAGAGAACCTAATAAAATAGCATTTTCACCTAATTTTGCATTTACTATTTTTACTTTTTTTAAATTAGACCAAGGCGCGCGCAAATTAAATTCTTTTTTTATTAAAATTAAAATATCTTTGTGCTCCATTAAACCGCCACCTAAAATAAAAACATCTGGATTTAAAATAAATGATAAATTAATTAAACCAATAACAATATTGTGAACAATAATTTCGTTTGCTTTTTTGCGATTTGTTTTTTTATAAATTTTTTGCCAAGCTTTTCCAGATGCAACAGTTTCCCAACAATATTTTTGTCCACAATTACAAACCGGGATTTCACCAATCCACTTACCTGAAATTTTCATATGTCCAAATTCACCAGCAGTGTTGTCTTTGCCTTGCCAAATTTTATTATCCATAAAAATTCCTCCGCCAATTCCAGTGCCAAAAGTTAAACCAATAATATTTTTTAAATTTTTGCCAGCTCCTAAATTTGCTTCTGCTTTTACAAAACATTTTACATCGTTTTCAATTTTAACAGGAACTTTAAATTCTTTATTTAAAATTTCAGCAAGTTTTATATTTTTAAAATCCTTGTTAAAATTTGTGGTTGATAAAACAATTCCATTTTTATTATTAACTTGCCCAGCAATTCCAATTCCAATATTTATTAATTTATTTTTTTGATTCTGAGTTTTTTTTAACTCACTGACAATATTAATAATATTTTTAATTATATTTTGTTTGTCAGATTTGGAATTTGTTGGCTTCTTTAAAGTTTTGATAACTTTATTATTTTGAACAACGCCACCTAAAATTTTTGTAGCGCCAATATCTAACGCAATTGAATATTTCATAATTTTATTTTTAATATTTTTTTATTATTTTTCTTTACCCCGTCAAATAAGATTTGAGCAACAGTGGTTTATTCACTTCGTGAAAACCACTTTGCAAGCCTATTTTTTAAAAACAGCTTACCATAAAAAGTTTTTAAATATTTTTCACGATGAGTTGCATCTTGTTGGTTTAAACAAGCTTCAGAATAAATTAATTTTAAAGGAAGTCTATCTTTAGTTGACTTAACTTTGCCTTGTTGATGAAGCTCAAATCTTAATTTTAAATTTTTTGTGTAACCAGTATAAAACTTCCCGTCTTTCAAAGATTGTAAAATATAAATATAATACCACATATGATTAAACAAAAAATTTAAATTATTTGACGGGGTGAATAAATTTTAAAATTTTATCCACTAAATTTTTAACAAATTTTTTATTTAGCAATTCTGTTGAATCAACAATTAAATATTCTAGTTTTGATTTTTTAATTAAATTTAAATATTCTTCTTGTTGTTTCCAATAATTTTCTGTTGTTTGCACTACTCTTTGATAATGCGAAATATTATTTAATCTGTCTGGAATTCTATCTTGAAAAACTTTTTTATTTTTTACAGTTAATAAAATTATTTTTGCGTTTAGTTTTTTTAATTCTTTTTCTTGTTTTTGATAGTTAATATTTTTTTTATTATATAATTTATTATAAACTTGATCTGTTAAATAAAATTTTTCAAAAATAGTATTTTTATTTTTTAATATTTTTAAAATATTAATATATTCGTCAATAATTTTTTTGCCATTTTTTGTACCAAAAATTCCAACATCACAATTAAACCAATGACAACCATTTAAAATTTTTGTGTTACTATTGTATTTTTTTTCTAAATAATTATAAATCTGCGAAATCACAAAACTTTTTCCAACCATTTCCGCTCCTTCAAAAATTAATTTGTGGCTAGTTTTATTTTTCATTTATTTCTTAATTAATTTTTTATACAATTTTTCATATTCATCTACCATTTTTTCAACACTAAAATTTTTTTCTACCCACTCTCTACAATCTTTTCTATTTATTTTATTAATATTTTTCACAACATCAATCATTTCTTTTTCATTTTCAACAACGAAACCTGTTTTATTGTGTTTAATGATTTCTAACATCGCGCCTTTATTAAAAGCAACAACAGGAGTTCCGCAAGCTTGCGCTTCAACAGGAACCAAACCAAATGGTTCGTGCCAAGCAACTGGGTTAAGTAAAGCAGTTGCATTTTTTAATAGTTTAACTTTTTCTTGAAAATTTACTGGTCCAATATATTTTATATTTTTATTTAAGTAAGGTTTTATTTTTTCTTTAAAAAATTTTTCTTGTCCATAAACACCTCCTGCTAAAATTAATTTCATTTTTAATTTTTTAGCAATTCTTACTGCAATATCTGCGCCTTTATCTTGATTAATATAACCAAGATAAAATAAATAATTTTCTGGATTATTATTAAATTGAAATTTTTCAACTGGAATTCCATTATGAATTGTCGTGTGTTTTTTAAAATAATATTTTTTGCATTTTAAAAAATCATTTTGTTGGTGTTGGCTTATGTTAACATAATTTATTTTTCTATATTGTTCTAAAGCAAATTTAAAATATTTTTGATATTTTTTTTGACTTAAATATTTTTTACGAAATCCATCACTACATGGTCCGTGAGTTGTGTAAATGATTGGTTTATTAATAAAAGGCGCAAATTGAAATATTGTTCCTGTGTGTGTGTGAATAATATCAAATTCTTTTTGTTTTGACATTGCTTTTGCTGTATTCCACTCACTAAAAACTCCTTTTCTCCAACCCCAAACCATTTTTTTAATTTCAACTGTGCCATGCGGAAAAATAGAAACAAGTTTTGCTTTTGTTTTTGAATTTGCTGGTGCAAATAAAGTTACTTTGTGCCCTCTTTTTACTAATTCCTCAGTTAACCAAGAAACAACAAATTCCAATCCGTTTTTGGATTGTGGCGGCACACTTTCTTCAAGTGAAACAATTTGAGCAATTTTCATTTTTTAGTTTTTATAAATATTTTCCGTGTATTATTTTTTTTAAAGTTTTTAAATGGACATTTACCGCTGTCTGTGCTCTAAAAATAGAATTTTTATCTTTAGTCCTATAAAAAATATTTTCTGGCAACAAATGCCAATATTTTATTTCTCCAAGACACCTTAATAATAATATAACGGATAAATTTTTTACCAATCTATTTTTTTCTATTAAATTAAATTTTTTGACAACTTGTTCTATAAAAAATTTTCTTAATTTTTCGTCACTCCAAGAAGATCCCCAGAAAAAGCTGGCTTCATTAGCAATTGTTGTCTGACTTAACCTTTCCCAATCAATTAACCAAATTTTATTTTTCTTAATTAAGATATTTTGAGGATTAATATCTCCGTGACCAATAATCAAATCTTCTTTTTTTGTGTTATAACACATATCTTTAATTTCTTTTCTAATAAAATTTAATTCTTTATTTGGTATGTTATAAAATTTTGCATAATTTATATCGTGCTCTAATTCGTTAATATAATAATTTTTATCAATAATTTTTAAAGTATTTTTTTTAATGCCAATCTTATTTAAAATATAATTTTGATTAAAAATAATTTTAACCAATTCAAATACATATTTTTTGTTTATTGAGTTTTTTGCAAGTGTGTGCACTTCACCTGTTAATTTTGCATTTATAAATTCTCTTAATAGCCAATAATGATTATTTTTTAGACCACTTTTGAAATATTTTGGCACATGTAAAATTTCATTTTGCTCATTATTTAATTGTGAATGAAAAAAAATTTCTCTTTTCATTCTATCAATAGCTTTTTTTTCATTTGTAATGTTACATTTAAATAATGAAATATTTTTTTCTTCATTTTTAACTCTAGCGATCAAAAATCTTTCCTGACCACTTTCAATTTTTATTATTTTAAGTTTCAATTTATTAAGTATATTTTGTATTTTTTTATCTATTTTATTTTTCATTTTGTTTTATTTTTTTATTAATTATTTTTTTATACAATTTTTCATATTCATCTACCATTTTTTCTAAACTAAAATCTTTTTCTGCAGATTTTCTGCAATCGTAATTATTAATTTGATCAATATTTTTTACAGCTTGGATCATCTCTTTTGAATCTTTGACAATAAAGCCTGTTTTTTTGTGCTGAATAATTTCTGAAACAGAACCTCTGTCAAATGCAATCACAGGAGTTCCTGCAGCCAACGATTCAATCATTGTTAATCCAAATGGCTCTTCCCATTGTATTGGGACTAAAGATGCTTTTGCCTTTGGAATAATTTTAAAAACTTCTTTTTGTGACAATGTCCCTAAGTATTGAATATTTTTTCCATCAATTTCTTTTTCAAAACTTTCAAAATATTGCTTATTCCATTTTGGTCCAATTATTTTAAGAGGTGTTCCAGACTTTTTAGCTACTTTAATAGCAGTATGAGTGCCTTTTTCAGGACAAATTCGTCCTACCCAAATAAGAAAATTTTCTTTTTTGTTACTAAATTTTATTTTTGTTAGGTCAATTCCGTTATAAACATTATAAAAATATTTTATTTCTGGTGTAGTTTTTCTTTGAGCAAAACTTATTGAATTAAAATTAATTTTTTTAATCCAAGGGCAATTTTTAAAAATGAAAGAATTTCTGGGTTCTTTTGAGTCATGATTGGTATACAAAATAGGAATATCTGTTAATTCAGAAAAATGAATTGTCTTACGGGGAATGCTGAAAAAATGAATAATATCTATATTATTTTTTTTGGCTTCTTGCAAAACTATAGAAGCCATCATTTGTTCAAACAAAGTAACCATTTCTTGATTATGTAAACTGCCAGAAAGTAGATAATCGCTTTTTTCTTTTATTTCAAAATAAGAAAGGATGCCTTTTGAAATATTTTTTGCTTTGGTTTTGTTGTTTTTAGATCCAAAAAGATAAACATCATGACCATTTTTAACTAAACCCTCAACTAAATTATAAGCAGGGTATAAAGGTGGGTAAATAATTTCTTTTGGACACGGATAAGGAAATTCATTTGAACAATAGAATGCTATTTTCATAAAATATTATTAGATAAAGAATAAATGTTTTTAAGTAAAAAAGAAGCTGATTTTGGAGAATATTTTTCTACCTCTACGAACCAAGAATACATTCTTGAAAACCAAAAATTTTTCCAAAAAATATATCTTAAATTAAAATATTTTTTATCTTTTGAAATTTTTAAATAATGATTAATAAAATTTTTTTCTATTTTAATTATATCAGATTTTTTTAATTTAATATTGCTGTATTGTTTTGGAAATTTATTTGCCATCATTAACAAGCGAACATTAAAACTTGCAATATCTTTAATTGGATCAGATATTAATGCATCATAAAAATCTATCAATCCAAATTTATTTTTATATTCAATAATATTGTCTAAAGTAAAATCATTATGTGTTAGTTTAAATTTTATTATATTCCAATTATTAAAATATTTTTTAAATAAAAAGTTTTGAAATGTAAAGAGTTTTTCCGTGTATTTTTTACCTGCATTTTTTTTAATAGTATCTTGCCACCATTTTTTTTCATAAATTAAATTATTTTTTGTTTCTTTTTTAATATTTTTTATTTTTTTGTAATCAATTTTATGAAAACTAAAAATTAATTTACATAATTTGTTTATATCTTTACACAAATCAATTGTTGAATTATTTTTTTTTAACTTATTTAAATATGGTAAACCATTTAAACTTTTGTAAATTAATAAATTTTCTTTGTTTAAATAAAAGAGTGGTTCTGGAGCTAAAATATTTTCTTTTTTTAAAATAGACATTATATAAAATGCTTTTTTTTGTTTTTTAATTTGATTTTTATTAATAACATATACATCTTTTTTGTCTTTTGTTTTTACTAAAAAAATTTCTCCTAAAAGATTAGAGCGAATTAGTTTTATTGTTTCAATATTAATTTTATTTAATAATATCCTTTCTAAATTTATTTTTTTAATAACTTGTTTCATAAATTTATTTTATTTCCTACTCAACAACTCCTGCACTCTTCTTGGCATTGGCTGTAATTTTATTGGTTTTTGAATTGGCGTTGGAGCAGTTGGAATTTGATTAGGATTTTGTGAAGGTAAATTATTTTGGCTATCTTGTTGTCTAGCTCTTGCTAAATAATAAGGTGTATTTTTTTGTATTTTTGGTTTTAAAATTCTTTTAAAAAGACCTGGACCAGAAGATTTAGAATTTGTTGAACTGGTTAATTTTTCAGTTTTATTTTCATCGCGTTTTCCTCTCAGCATTGATCTAAATTTTTCAGTTCCGCTTCTGCCTAAAACAACATCACTATTTTCTTGCATTGCTTTTATATATTTTTCAAGTTCATTTTTACTAAAACTGTAGCTAGGATTTTTTCGAGCTTTACTAATTGTTGAATCATCAGACTTTTTTATAATATTTTTTAATTCTTCTCTTGTTAAGGGTTTTTTGTACTTACCAGCAGTTTGAGTTAACAATTCATTAACTTCTTTTATTTTTATTTTTTCTGGCAAATCTTTTTTTGTAATTTTTAAAGTCATATATTTTTAAATTATTTATTAAAAGTTATCCACAATTTAATATTTGACAATTATTTTTTAATTTGATATACTTTATTTAGTATCAATTCACGGAATCTTATTCTAAACAAGACCACGAGAACATCTCCAAATTAGGGGTTGTTTTTTGTTTTGTTTAATTATAAAATTATTTTATATTTTTTTCAAATCTAAAATCCATTTCCACAAAGGAATAAATTTTATTTTTTTATTTTTTCCGTATCTGCCGGATATTTTTTCTTCTGCTTCACAAGTATTTGTAATTATTATTAAATTATTGCATTTTAATTCTTGACTGGCTTTTAAAAGAGAATTAATTTCTCTTTTTTTAGTTTCTAAAAAAGATAAATCATAACAAACTTGAATAAGATATTTAATTTTTAATCCTTGCTTAATCACAAAATCAACTTCTTTTTGTTGTTTGTCTTGCCAATAAAAAATATCAATTTTTGAAAATTTTCTTTTTAATTCTAAAAATACAAGGTTTTCAAACAGCCGACCGTGGTCTTTTGAAAACTTTAATGATAAAGCATTAATAAAACCATTGTCAATAAAATAATTTTTTCTTGGGTATTGCAGTTGATTTTTAATTTTGTAGGAAAAAATAGGCACAGATGATAAAAAGTAAGAATTTTCTAAATAATTTAGATATTTAATCAAAGTTGCTTTGCCTACTTTTAAATTAGAACTTTTTAAATTAGATTGAAGGCGACTGGCAGAAAAAATTGTTGAATTTAAAAGAAGCTGGCACAAACTTTTAAGCGCTTCTTCGTTTTTGATTTTAAATCTTTCCACAATATCTCTTCTTAAAACTGTAGCGAAATATTGCTGTAAAATTTCTTGTTTTTTTGATTCATCTGATAAAACAACTTCTGGCATTCCCCCGTAAAAAAGATACTCTTCTAAATTATAAAATATTTTGGCTTTTTCAGTTTCAGAATAATCTAAATTTTTAAAATCAATTTTAACTTTTTTAAAATTTAAAAATTCTTTGAAAGATAAAGAATAAATTTTTACTTCCAAACATCTGCCACGCAATTCAGTTGGTATTTCTTGGTTTGATAATTTTGATGAAGAACCAGTAACAAAAAATTTTATATTTTCATTGTCAAAAATACGGCGCAACCATTTGCTCCAATTTGGGATATTTTGCACTTCATCCAAAAAAAGAAATTTAGGTAATCTGCCAAAAGTTTGTTTTATAGTTGGCAAGAGTCGAGTTAAAAATTCTGTTTTTTGTGGAATTCTTTCATCTTCAAAATTAAGATAAACTATATCATTTTTTTTATTGTTTTTTAAAAGTTTTTTTATTAAGTCAAAAATCAAATAGGTTTTCCCTATTCTTCTAAAACCACTGACAGTCACAATTTTATTTACCTTTAAGTCTAAATAATCTGTTAATTTGGTCTGCCTTTTGATTATTTCTGGTAATTTCTTTTTTTGCCAGTCATTTAATATTGTTTTAGTTATATTGTTCATAGAACAACAATATATATAAATCGTTCTGTTTGAATTATAAACAAAACAACTTTTTTTGTCAAATTATTTATTATTCCAATGTTTTTCCCAAACTAAATTTCTAATTTCTGAAAATAATTTTTCAGCAAAAAGTTTATCTTGAGAATTAATTTTTTCAAGCGAACGAACAGAATTTAATAATTCCTGGGCTCCTTTTTCAACCATTGAAGGATCCCAAGCAATTGGTGAAAACATTTCTTTAAAATTTTTACTTGACGCCCACCAAAATGAGCAACTTACTAAACCATTTTCCAAATGCAATCGTGAAGCAAAATGATTAGGATCTTTTTGATTTTTATAATTTAATTCTAATACAAAATTAGCAAATTGCCAAAGTTTTTTATGAATTTTATTTTTCGGATGATTCCAAAGAGCAAAAGGAATTTTATTTTTTAATTCTTTTTCTGTTGATTCCCAAGAAGAATCTCGAATAGAAACTACTTGAGTATTTTTTAAAATTTTTAAATATTCAGATGCTGTAAGAGTTGTGATATTTTTATTTTTTGCTAAATAAGAATAATCTGGGTACCAATTCCAATATTTATGCCCATAAAGTTCACCATCCGTGGCGGTTATAATCGTAGGATCGAGAGCGTTGGCTCCATCCCTCTGGGTGGAGCCTGTTTGTTGCGATTTCACACTCTGGCTCCACGCGGGAGCATTGAGCCAACCATTATTTTTTTCTAATAAATTTATTACAGTTTCAGGAACAAATGTTTGCGAAATTTTTCTGTTTCTAAAAATTACTTCTAAATTATTTTTTGTTTTATATTTTATATTATTATTAAATTTATTTTTATCACTGTCTTTTACAGAAATTTCATCAAGAATAATATATTTATATCCTAATTTTTTAATAATTTTCAAAACTTTATCTGACACAGCCATTTCTGGCAAAAAAAATCCTTTTGGTTTGTAAATTTTTCCAAAATGCAATTTATTAATTTTATTATTAATTTTAATTTGTTTAATGATTTCTTTTTCAGGAAGCAAAGGCAAAATTGGATGAAAAGCAGCTGATTCTAAAAATTCAATTTGTTTGCGTTTTGCAATTTTTGCAAAATCTTTTAATAATTTTTTATAATTTAAACTAAAAAGTTTTTGAGTTAAACATCCTGTAAAATTTACAGTAATTTTTACTTTTTTATATTTATTTAAAAAATCAACCCACGGTTGATATGAGGATTTAACAACTTCATCAATTTGTTCTTTTGAAGAAGTTGGTGGCTGGTAGAAGTGTAGAATATTTATCCAGTTCATAAGCGAAGAAGGGTTAGGCGACTTTTAATTTTATTGCTGTTCTAAATAAATCAATATATTTTCTAGCAGGATATTCCCAGGAATAAGATTTTCGCATTACTTTTTCAACAAGTTGTTTCCATTCTTTTTCTCGCTTGTAACATTCAAGCGCTCGCGCAATTGCAACAACCATTGCTCTGGAATCATAAAGTTTAAAAACAAAACCATTTCCTGATTTGTAACGCGGATCATAATTATCTACTGTATCAATATATCCGCCAACATGATGAGTAATTGGCAAACAACCGTAACGCATACTTTTCATTTGTGTTAATCCGCAAGGTTCAAAACGAGACGGAATTAAAATAAAATCACTGGCTGCAAAAATAGAAGTTTCTTTTAAATTGTTTGGTTTGTAAAAAATTTCAGGAGTATTTGATTTTTTTAAATTACTAATTAAATTTTGATTGCCTTCACCTGTAAAAAATATGTGAACAAGTTTTTTAGGATTTTCTTTTTGCAATTTTTTAAGATGTTTTATCATTTCTTCGCCCCCATCTCCCATAATAATTAATTGCAAATCAAAACGAAAAATAATATCAGAAATATCGCGAATTAAATCAAATCCTTTTTGTTCTGCGATTCGCGAAGTCATACAAAGCATTGGAATATTTTTATTTTCAGGCAAACCATAATATTTTTGTAAATATAATTTATTTTTTTCTTTTTTGTGGATTGAATAATAGTCAAAATTTTTATAAAGACCCGGATCAAGCCGTGGATTATAATCTTTATAATCAATCCCATTTACAATTCCAAAAACTTTATCTTCACGATTTTTTAAAATACGATTCAAATCTTGCCCAAAATCTTTTGTCATTATTTCTTCAGCATATTGTTCTGAAACAGCATTAATCACATCAGAATTTAAAATTGCTCGTTTTGCAAAATTTATATTTTCGATTTTAGGATCATCAAATTCTGGCAAGCCATTTTTTCCACTATCTCTTTCTTTTTCAGAAATTTCCCACCAATTGCGTCCAAGTTGGAAAGTTAAATTGTGGATTGTAAAAACAGAAGCAGTATTTTTTAGTGTTTCAGAATTTTTAAAATCGCGTTTTAAAAAATATGGAATTAAACCAGTATGCCAATCGTGACAATGAACAATATCTGCTTTAAATTTTATTTTTATTAATAATTTTAAAACAGCTAAATCAAAAAGCAAAAATCTTGCATTTTCGTGGCTAGAACCATAAAGCTCTTTTTTATTAGAAAAATATTTTTCATTTTCAATAAAATAAATTGGTAAATTTTCCATTAATTCACCTTGCCAAAAATTAACTTTTTCTTTATTTTTGTTATCAATAATAATTGTTACATTTTCTTTGATTTTTTTTAAATTATATTTTTCTGGATTAATAATTGAACCATAAAACGGAGTCACGACAATTACATCATGTCCTTGTTTTTTTAAAGCTTTTGGAAGCGAACGCGCCACATCGCCAAGACCCCCTGATTTTGAATAAGGGTCAACTTCTGCTGAAATTGATGCAATTTTTATTTTAGAGTTAAACATATTTTTTAGCAAAGAACTCACCTGAAATTTAAGTTGAGTTTTTTATTTTAACAATTCTGGATAAAGTTTTTCAGCAGCCAACACAAACATTGCGTGGCTCCAAGCCAAAGGATAAACTCCTTTGCGTTTTGTATCTTCAAAAATTTGTTCAGGAATATAATTTCCGTAGCCGTCTTCTTCCAATTTGTTCAAAACCCAATTAAAATATTTTTTTGCTTTTTCTTTATTGCCAACGATTGAATAATAAATGCTCATCCAAAAATTTAATAAAGGCCAAGCGCCAGATCCTTCTTGCCCGGAACCTTCACCATCATACATATCATTTTCATAACGATGAACTCCTCCATAAATAACTAATTCTTTTTCAGTTTGTTTAATTGTTTCAAGAATGCGCGGATCATTATATTTAATAATTTTAAAGGGCCAGACTAAACCAAGCAAAGAAGCATCAACATTAAAATCAGCTACTTCATCTCCTTTATTTCGTAAAAATCTGTTTGCTTTTTCATCATAATTAAAATCAATTCTTTTAATCATTTGTTCTGCTTTTTCTTTCCAATTATCATTTTTAATCATTTCATTTGCCAATAATAATCCTCGAGAGCAAGACGCTAAAGAATAAGTGTGATTGTTTTTATAAACTGAAGAAGTATGGCGATTTCCTTCTTCCCAAAGATCAACTGTGTGGTGAAAAAAATGTGTGTCGTGCCAGTCATTTGCTAAACCGTCAGCTAATCTGCGAATTAAAGTTTCATATTTCATAGCTTTTGATAAATCTTGTTTATAATATTCATAAATTGCCCACAAAACCGCGCCAGCTTGGTCAGGCTGAAAATGCCCTTGATGTAGCAATCCGTTTGGTGAATAATTTTGAAAAAGTAGACTTTCTTTTTTAAATCTTTCTGGTCGATCAATCAGCCAGTCAAAAAATTTTTCTTGAATTTGCACTCCTACTTTTTGCGCAGCTACACAAATGTAAGCTGCATCTCTTGGCCAAACAAAATGATAATTAGCAGCGCGTTTTGGATAATATGGCAAGTCAGTATTTGCCGCAATAATCGCGCCATTTGGCAAAGAAACATCTTGAAAGACTTTTTTGCTGGTTTGAATTAGTTGAGTTATTTGTTTTTTATTCATATTTTTTTAGCCTGACAGACTGGAAGAATTAGCGCAACAAATTGCCACAGCAACAGCGTCAGCCGAGTCATCTGGTTTTGGAATTTGTTTTAATTTTAAAATCATTTTAACCATTTGTTGAATTTGATTTTTATCAGCGCGACCGTAACCAGTTAACGCCTGTTTGATTTGCAAAGGCGTAAATTCTTTAATTTTTAAATTATTATTAATTCCAGTCATTAAAATCACTCCTCGCGCTTCAGCAACTTTAATCGCAGTTTTTAAATTTTTAAAAAAGAATAAATCTTCAATCGCTAAAATTTCTGGTTTATATTTTTTAATAATTTTATTTAATTCAAAATTTAAAATTTTTAACCGTTCTGCGTGCTCTGTTTCTTTTGTTGTTTCAATACAACCATATTTTATTAAATTTAAATTTTGTCCTGATTTTTCTAAAATTGCCCAACCAGCGCGAGCGTAACCAGGGTCAATTCCTAAAATAATTTTACTTCCCGCCTGCGCTCCACAACAATCCTTTATCGCTCCGGCGGGTAAATTTTTGTGTTTCTCTTTAATCATATTGTTTGTGAAAATAATTAGAACCTGTCCGCCGTAGTGTTAAAGAGTTTTTAAAGAACGAAGGTGGATCAGGCTAAATTAGTATAATAATTTACAACATCTTGATTTTCATCTAATTGATTAAATATTTTTTGTATTTTTTCTTCTACTTCATCTAAAATTTTAATTTTCTCTTTAGGGACAAATTCAATTTCCGCTGAATTAATTTTTACATTTTCTTTTTCTAAATTTTCTTTAACTAATTGTAAATTTTCAGGTTTTGTATAGACTAAAATTTTTTTATCACTAATTTTAATATCTTCAGCGCCTGATTCAATTAATTTTAATTCTATTTTTTCAAATTCATTTTTATCAAATTCTTCAATTTTAATTACTCCTAATTTATTAAATCGCCATGCCACAGCGCCGGGTCCCGAAATTGCTCCCCCAGATTTTTCTAAAATCTGTTTTATTTCCGCAACTGCGCGATTTTTATTATCAGTTAAAACTTGAATAATAATTGGAATTTTATTTTGAAGGAAACCTTCATAAATTATTTCTTCTAATCTTGCCCCGCCTAATTCACCAGTGCCTCTTTTAATCGCTCGTTCAATATTTTCTTTTGGCAAATTTGATTGTTTTGCTTTATCAATTGCTAAACGCAAACTAAAATTCATTTCTGGATCGCCACTGCCTTCACGAGCAGCAATTGTAATTGCGTTCCCAAGTTTAGTAAAAATAGCTCCGCGTTTCGCGTCAATTACGCCTTTTTTGTGTTTAATTTTTGACCATTTTGAATGCCCAGACATAAAATTTTCTTACTCCTTTTAAAAAATGCTTAAAGTAAGTTTATCATTTAAAGAATTTAAAATCAATATTTTTTATAAGCCAACCTACTTTTAAACTCCAAATAAATTTTAAATGTTAAAAAATATAATTAAAAACTTCAAGAAAAATCTTGAAGTTTTTTTAAAATTTTATTAAACACCCATTTCAAACTTGCCACTGGTAACTTTAAGCTCCACTCCCTGCCTACCGAACAGTCAGACTTAAAAATAATGGTAGACTCTAAAATACTAAATATTTTTTATTCTTTCCCAAATACAATTCCATAATGAAATTTTCCTGCTTCAAATTGTTTTTCAACTGTTAAATTTAAACTTTCAGCAAGACCAATTAATTTTTCAGGAGAAATTTTGTCTTCAGGTTTAGGTCCAATCGGAAATCGTCCAGCTTGCCAATCAATTATCATTAATTTACCATTTGGTTTTAATAAACGCGTAGCTTCTTTAATAATTCCAATATCATTATTACTTTGAAATAAAATATTTATTAAAAGAGCAAAATCAAGAAAATTATTATTGATTTTTGTTGCGCCGTATTTTTCTAAATTAGACCAAACTGTTTTAACATTATTCAAACCTAATAATTTTGCGCGAGATTCAACATTTGAAAGTACGGATTTTAAAATATCAACTCCGTAGACAATTCCATCTGCGCCAACAATTTGTGAAGCTTTAATTACAAAAAAACCAATCCCTCCACAACCTAAATCAGCGATGTAAGAACCGTAAGTTAAACCAAGTTTATTTTTTAACAAATCCTCAGCATCAAGAAGCTCGTTGCCTCCGGGAGATTTTATATTTTTCATATTTTTATTATAGCACACTCACAGGTTTAAAACTAAATCTGTGCATTTCGCACGGACCAATTTTTTTTAAAATATTTAAGTGTTCTTTTGTCCCGTATCCTTTGTGTTTATGAAAATAATATTCAGGATAAAATTTATTAAAAGTATTTAAAATTTGATCTCGAACAACTTTTGCAATAATTGAAGCCGAAGCGATTGATAAAATTTTTTCATCACCTTTAACTACAAATTCATTGCAAATTAAAGATTCTAAATTACGCAATCCATCAATTAATAAATAATCTGGCTGAATATTAAGTTTTTTTACAGCTCGCTCAAAACTTAATCTATTAGCTGGAATAATTCCTAAATTATCAATTTCCTGTGAAGAGACAATGCCAACTGACCATGCTAAACAATTTTTAGTAATATACAAAAACATTTTTTCTCTTTTTTGCGCAGATAATAATTTAGAATCTTTAATATTTTTTATTTTTACTTTTATTTCTGGATGAAAAATAACAGCGCCAGAAACCAAAGGTCCTGCCCAAGAACCTCTGCCAGCTTCATCAAGACCAGCAATAAATTTGTAGCCTTGTTTTAATAATTTATTTTCATATTTTTTTGTTGGACGCATAATAATTTAGTACCATTCAACTGGCACTTCGTAATTTTCCCACAAACTTTGAAATTTTACTTTTTTATTTTTTATACCATATTCGTAAATATTTTTTGTGACTTCCACATCTTGCAAACAATATTTTTTTAATTTTTCAATTTCATTTTTTCTCCACATTGAAATTGCTTCTAAACCTGTCCCACTTTTTCCTGTTCCAAGTGTTGCTTGAGCTACGCTTTCCAATTTAACTCTGTATCCTAAATATTTTTGCAAAACATACATAATATCTAAAGTTTTTATTGAATTAAAATTTGTGTTTTTTAAATAACTTTCTAAAACAGGATAATCAAAACCAATTAAATTAAAACCAATTACTAATTCAGATTGATTAATTAATTTTTCCAATTCATCCAATTCATTTTCCATAAAAGTTAAAAATTTATTTTCTCCATAAATATAAACGCCAACTAAAGAAATTTTTAAAGCTTTTAGATTTGCTTTACCGCCAACTTCTTTAAATGAATTTTGTGTTTCAATGTCGAGAACTAATTTCATATTGAGTTTCTCCGCCTTCGCCCATAACAACTCTACTGGACTACGGCGGATAAACTCTTGTGTTCAAACTTTAAAAAACACAGGAGTCTGTCGCCGAAGCTAGAGTTTTTTTAGTGTTGAAGCAAAGGAGGATTAGGCGATTTAATTATATCATTTTTTAATTATTTTATAAACTTCATCATTGACTCTAACTAATTTATTTATTTTAATCGCCACAACATTATTTTGTTCAGCTTTTTTAATTTGTTTGTGATTAATTTCCATTGATTTAATTTTTTGTCGCAATATTCCTGTTGTCGGACCTTGAATAAAAATTTCATCTTTAACTTTTAAAACTTTTTTGGCTTGAATTTCAATTTCAGCAACAGAAATTTTTGAATAAAAATGTTTTACTTTTCCAATATGAATTTTTTTTTCAGTAGCTTGACTGCCGTAACTGTGAGTCCATTGATTTATTGGTTTTCCTAAATAAAATCCATTTGAAAATCCACGATTGTACACTGATTTTAATTCTTGCATTAATTCTTTTTTTAAATTTTCAAACTTTATATTTGCATTTTTTAATTCCTTAATTTCTTCCTTTTTCAATTTCTTTTTATTTTTTAGATTAAAAATATTATCAAAATAATAATCAATAGCTTTACGATAAACTTTTGTTACAACAAATACATATTCTGGACTTCTATTTCTGCCTTCAATTTTAAAACTGGAAATTCCTGCTTTAATTAATTTTTCAATAAAAGGTAAAGCGCACAAATCTTTAGGACTTAAAATATAATCTTCGCCAATTTCAAACTCACTACTGCCAAAAACTTCTTTAATCAAATATTTTCTACGACAAGATTGCAAACACTCGCCTCGGTTTGCTGATTTATTGTAATTAAATTGAGACAAAAAACATCTGCCAGAAATTGAAACGCACATTGCTCCGTGAATAAAAATTTCCAGGTGAAGCCTGCCCTGAGCGAGCGGAGCGAGTCGAAGGGTCTTATTAATTTTTTTAATATCTTCTAAACTACACTCCCTTGCTAAAATTATTCTTTTCACTCCTAAATTTTTATAAAATTCAACTGCTTTGGAATTGGACACGCTTGCTTGCGTGCTTAAATGAATTTCCAAATTTAATTTTTTCGCAATTTGTAAAACAGCTAAATCCCAACAAATTATTGCGTTAACTTTTGTCATTTTTGCTTTTTTTAATAAATTTTCAACTTTGCTTAATTCTTGTTCATAAATAATTGTGTTTAAAGCTAAATATGTTTTTATATTATTTTTGTTGCAAATTTTAGTAATCTTTTTTAAATCACTAACTTTAAAATTTTTTGCTCCAGCCCGCATATTAAATCCTTGAATTCCAAAATAAACTGCGTCAGCCCCACCTTGAATCGCAGATTGCAAAGAAGTAAAATCTTGAATTGGAGATAAAAGTTCTGGTTTTTTCATTTTTTGATGTTTAGTTAGCACACGAATTTCCAGAAGTTAAAAAGTAAATGATTTTACTTTTTAACCAGAATAAACCAGAATTTAAATTCGCGTCAATTTTAGGTAATTCTGGTAATTCGTGTGCTATTTTATTTTTTTAATTTTAAATAATATTTTCTTTTTTTCTCTGGCAATTTTTCAATTGAATACCTTAGAGTTGTCCTTGGCATTTGCAAAACATATTTATTTAAAAATTTAATTAGTTCTTGTTCGTCGCGTTTACCAATTTCACGCAACATCCAGCCAACTGCTTTATGAATTAAATCGTGTTTGTCTTTTAATAAAATTTTAGAAATTTTTATTGTGTGTTCAAATTTATTTTGATAAATAAAAGCAAGTGTGCTAATAATTGAAATTCTGCGTTCCCACAAATTTTTTGAACGCACGAGATTATACAAAACTTTGCTGTTTTTATTTAATAAAAAATCTCCAACAATATTTGGCGCAGATAAATCCACCAAATCCCAATTATTAATTTTTTTAGTATTTTTTAAATAAAAATTAAAAATTTCTTTTTTAAATTTTTCATCTGCTTTTTTAAATTTCTCTACTAAAATCAAAATCCCGACTAATCTGTATTCGTGAATTTTTGAATTTAAAAGTTTTTGAATATTATTTAAACTTGTTTGCTTAAAATATTTTTTAACAATTTCTCTTTGCTTTGGCGCAATAATTCCTAAAAAAATATCACCTTCCCCATATTCTCCTTTGCCAGTTTTAAAAAATTTTTGCAAAATTTTAGCTTTAGCTGGATTTTTTAAATTATTTAATTCTTGAGATATTATTTGATACAACATAATTTTTTGACTTGTCAGCCGAAGCCTTGGCGTAGGTTGGCGGAGGAGGCGAGATTCGAACTCGCGGTTCCAAAAATTCGGAACTTCACTTTTCGAGAGTGACCTGTTCAACCGCTCCAGCACTCCTCCGTTTTTGTTTTTATAAATTTTTCAATTAACTCTTTTTTTAAAGCGCCATTTAAATAAATTATTATCAAATAAATTAATCCTCCCAAAATCACAGAAAATAATAATCCAAAATTTGTCAAATACAAAATCATAAACATAACAACACTTGCGAATAAACTTTTTAAGCAAACTGTAAAATTTGTTTTAAATTTAAGTGTTTTTTTAATCATTAACCAAGATGCAATTAAAATAAAAAATTCTACGATAACAGTGACAACTGCAGCAGCATAAAATGAATATTTAGGAATAAAAATAAAATATAAAACAAGAGCTGATACAGCGGCAAAAATATAATATTTCATCATTTGTTTTTGTTTATTAATCGCAACAACAGCAAAAGTTGAAAGGTGAGCTAAGAAAATTATTCCTGTGGCAATAATTAAAATCTGCAAAATCGGAACTGATTCTATAAATTCTTTTCCTGCAATTAAATTGATAATTGGATTAGCTAACGCGAGCATGCCAAAAATCATTGGCCAAATAATAAGAGAGAATCCATCAAACGCTTTTTGAAAAATGCGTTTAAAATCTTTTAAATTATTTTGCGAAAACGCGCGTGACAAATGCGGTGAAACCAAACCCATAAAAATCGCTGGAAAAGCAATTAAAACTTCTAAAATTTTATAAGGCGCTCCGTAAAGTCCAACTGTTTGAGCTGGATAATAAAGCGAAAGAATAATTGTGTCAGCTTTAAAATAAAACATTGAAAAAATCATATAAGTTGCAATTGGCCAAGATTTTTTTAAAATATTTTTCCAGATTTCTTTGTCAAACGCAAATTTAAAAGCCAATAATTTACGCGCAAAACTAAAATTAATTAAAAAATGGATTGACAATCCAATAACTACTGCCCACAAAATCGCTAAAAAGCCAGCATCAAATTTAATTACTAAAATTGTTAATCCTAAATATATAATTTTACCAACAATTTCCGCAACAGCAGCGTATTTTGTTTTCATTTCTTTTTGAAACAAAGCAACAATTAACTGATCTAACATCATTACAAAAACAGAAATTGAAATAATTAAAGCGCCAAATTTTACAAGCAAAGGATAAGGGAAAAACCAAATTAAACTGCTAGCTAAAATCATTAAAAACAATCCTGATACAAAACGAATTGTAAAAATATTGCTGTAAATTTTTTTCTGGTCAACTCCTTCTCTGCCAAGTTCATTAATTGTAATTAAATACAAACCCAAATCTCCGATTACTGAAAAGAAAAATAAATAAGCAAAAATTGTTGTAAAGTATCCAAATCCTTCAGTTCCTAAATATCTAGCTAACAAACCTAAAATTACTACCCCAATTGCTGAGCCAGTGAATTTCCCAAAAGTATGGATTATTGTGTTGAATGTTATTTTTTTTGTTAAAGACATTTTGAGCCACCCAAATTAAACACGAATAAATATTCGAATTTTTACGAATTTTATAATTTGATTTTAGCATTTTAAATTAAGCTTGACCATGTTAAATCCAGCAAAGCTGGTTCGCCTATAGCGAAATTTAACATGGTTGACAAAAAATACAGAATTTGATAGAATACAAACAATAGAAATTATTCATTAAACATTTATTTAAAAAGAGGAGAAAATTATGAACTTTGCATTTGGATTAATGGTAGGTACAGCTCCAAAAATTTGTCGAGAAAATAAAAGAAATGTTGTTTATTTTAAATATGAGAAAGATGAATAAAATTCCCTAAATTATTTTTTTGTTGTATTATTAAGGTACTCTTTATTGAGTGCCTTTATTTTTTTTATAAATTTTTATTCGGATAAATTCGTGTAAAAACTTTTTTATTAAAACAACAAAATGGCTCCACGCAAGAACGATGGAGCCAACCACTATTTATGTTCCTAGAAAAACTAAAAATAAATGGTTTTAAATCCTTTGCTCACAAAGTTGATTTGGAATTTAAACAAGGAATTACCGCAATTGTTGGACCAAACGGATCTGGAAAATCAAATGTAGCTGACGCAGTGCGTTGGGTTTTAGGTGAGCAAAGTTTAAAACTTTTGCGCGGAAAAAAATCAGAAGATGTAATTTTTTCAGGAAGCGACAAAAAAGCTCGCTTGGGAATGTCAGAGGTTTCTTTGTATTTTAATAACTTTAAAGACAAGGCAAATATTGGAATGTCAGAAATTTGTATCACACGAAAACTTTATCGCAACGGAGACAGTGAATATTTAATTAACAAACAAAAAACTCGTTTATCAGATATTCAAATGATTTTGGCAAAAATTGGAGTAGCAAGAACCAGCTATTCAATTATTGGACAAGGAATGATTGATAATTTTATTCTAGCTTCTCCGCAAGAAAGAAAAGAATTTTTTGAAGAAGCTTCTGGTGTTAAACCTTTGCAAATCAAGCAAGGACAAACTTTAAACAAATTAGAACACACGGAAGAAAATTTAGAAACAGCCACAATTCAGCTTAAAGAAATCACACCGCAATTAAATTCTTTAACCAGACAAATTAAACGCTTAGCGCAAAGAACAGAAGTTGAATTAAAATTAAAAGATTTGCAATTTAAATATTATAGCGTGATTTGGAATGAAATTAATAGTCAGTGGAAAAATAAAAATAATAATTTAAAAAAAATAATTACAGAGCAAGAAGAAATTCAAAATAAAGTGTTAAAATTTCAAAAACAGTTAACTGATTTAACAAAAGATAATATTAAATCAGGCGTTGTTTTAAAATTGCAAGAAGAATATCAAAATTTAATTAATCAAAAGATAAAATTAAACCAAGAATTGTCTGATTTAAAAATTAAAGCTGTGAGTGAAGTTCAAAAAAAAGTTAATGAAAAAAATATTTCGTTTGAAGTTGGGCAGAAAGTATTAAAAATATTAAACGAAATAGAAGAGTTAAAAATAAAAATAAAAAATGCTTTAAATAATAAAAAATTAGATGAAGTTGAAAAAATATTTCAAGAACAAAATAAAATTTTAGAAAAATTAAACAAAATTTTAGAACCTTACAAAAATGAAGAAAAAATTGATAATTTAAAACAAACTAATTCTTTTAAATCCAACAAAACTGAAATTTTATTAGAAACAAAATTATTTAGCAAAATAAAAGAGCTTGATGAAAAAATTAATAATATTCAGGAAAAAATTAAAAAAGAAAATAATAAAGAAAAACAAGATCGTTCACAAATTTGGCAAATTCAACAAAATTATCAAACAGAACAACAAAATTTAAATTCTGTTTCAAATCAAGTTAATAATTTGCGTGTGGAATTAGCGCGACTAGAAACAAAAAAAGATGATTTAGAGCAAGATATAAAACAAGAATTAGATTTTGATGTTAAGCAGGGTTTTAAAACCCAGCCTAGTCTAAACGAAGAAAAAAAACGCGAAAAAATTACAGAAATTGCAAAATTAAAACACCAATTAGAATTAATTGGCGGAATTGATCCTGAAGCGCAAACAGAATATAAACAAATTAAACAACGCCACGATTTTTTATCAAGCCAAATTAATGATTTACAAAACTCAATGAATGCTTTGGAAAAATTAATCTTAGAACTTGATGAAAATATTAAAAAACAATTTGAAATTAGTTTTAAAATTATTGATAATGAATTTCAAAAACATTTTAAAACTTTATTTGATGGCGGAAAATCTCGTTTACTTTTAATTAAAGGCGAAAAAAAAGTTGAAGAAAATGTTTTTGTAAATGAAAATAACGAGGAGCTTGGTCGCCGTAGTGATAAAGAGTTGTTAGAGAACGAAGGCGACAAAGCCACAAAAATAAAACAAAGACTAAAACAAAATATGTATTCTGGTGTTGAGATTGAAGCAACTCCTCCTGGTAAAAAATTAAAATCAATTAATATGCTTTCTGGTGGTGAACGAGCAATGACATCAATTGCATTATTATGCGCGATTATTTCTCCAAATCCGTCACCATTTATTATTTTAGATGAAGTTGACGCTTCACTTGATGAAGCAAATTCAATTCGTTACTCAGAAATTATTCAACAACTTTCGCGCAAATCCCAATTTATAATTATTACTCACAACCGCGCTACAATGGAAAAAGCAGATATTCTTTACGGAATTACAATGAAGGACGACGGGGCGTCAACTGTTTTGTCATTAAAATTAGAAAGCGCGGAAAAATTTACTAATCGGTAAAATCACGAGCCTGTCCTGAGGACTACAAACTTAAAAAATCAAGATATTCTTTTTTATATTTAAACCCGTTTTTTTTTGCAAGTTTCTCAAGTCCTTTATCAAATTGGCTACCATATTGAGTTGGTCTTGTGCGACGCCAAGCAAGTTCTTTTGAAAGCCCTAAATTTTCAGCTACTTTTCTTAAAATATATTTTTGGTGACTATTTTTACCTTGTGAAATACTGCCAGAGACAATTTCACTAGGTGAATTTTTTAAACTTGAATTAATTTGCATTCCAGCTAAAATTGTTTCTTGCGAAAAAAATGGCACTAACATTTTTAATCCAGAATGTTTTTCTAAAGCTAAATCACGCAAAATATCTCCTTGCCACGCGATTTTTCCTAGTTGTTCCCAGCACAATTTATTAATATTATTTGTTTTATAATATTTATTTCCACCAGCATAAATTTGTTCTGTGCCCAAACCAGTTAAAAAATATTTTAAATTATCTTTTTTAACTTCAGAAATTGCTTGCCACAAAGCAGTTGCAATTCCAATGTGCACAGGATCTTTTCTATTAATTATTTTTATTACTTGAGGTAAAATTTTAGCTAGTTCATCTAAACTAGTTTTTTTAATTTTTAAATCTAAATTTAATTCTTTTGAAGCAGAAATTGCTCGCTCTAAATCGTGCGGATCTGCTAAATCATCACAATCTAAAACTGATAAATAACAAGTAAAATTTAATTTTTTTTGTTTGGCTAAAAAAGCCAGTAAAGTTGAATCAACTCCACCAGAAAATAAAATGCCAAATTTTTCATCTGGAATTCGTTTTTCAAAAGCAATTAAAATTGATTTTTTAACTAATTCAATTGCTTTTTTTTCATTAGAAATAATTGATTTTTTATTCACTTCTTTTTTAATTTTTGCAATTTCATTTAACCAATCTTTTTCAGAATGAATTTTGTTTTTAGGTAAATCAAACATAAAAAATTTTGTCTCCCCTCCTTTTGAAGGAGGGGCTGGGGGTGGTTAATAAATCCTATTTCCATTTTACCGTTTTGTCAATAAAAATAAAACCCCGCTCATTGAACGGGGATAAATAAAATTATTCTAAAATCATTTTAAAATTTTCTAAAAAATAATCTTCAAAAGTTAAACCTGGATTATTTTGTTTTTCTTTTTCAAAATTTTGATATAAATTATAAATTTTTTCACCTAAAATATTTTTAATTTTTCTATTATAAATTTCTTTAATTCTACTTTTTAAATTTTCTAAGTTTACTATTTTCATTTCATTAAAAAAATTTAAATTATCACTTTTAAGTTTTGTAAATTCTTTTTCTGTTAAATTAATAATAAAATTTTTAAAAATTTCTAAATTAATTGGTTTTTTATTTTCTTTTATTAACTCACAATAAACTCTGATTAAATTTTCGTTTAACAACGATTCTGGATGTTCTCCGTAATTTTGATCAATAATTAATTTTTCATCTGCCATTTGAATTATCTTTTTCTTTTCTTGTTCTGATAAATTTAATTTTTCTGTTATTGGATTAATAATACAATGCAAAAATTCGTGTGTTTTTGAATTTGAATTTTCAAAATTAGAAATTATAATTCCAACATTTTTTGAAACAAAACCATTGCCTTTTGTTTCTTTAATTAATGGGTTGGTTGGCAAATAATTAACTTCTTGAATATCACTTGTTTCTTTGTAAGGTTTAAAATAGTCTAAACAATCTTGAATTATTTCTTTTTCTTCATTTGAATTATTTCTTTTTTCTATATCTTCATTTAAATGTGGCTTTAACAAGTTCCAAACATTTGAATATTTTTCTTTAAATTCATCAACAACAGATTTAAATTCTTGAAATAATAATTCAGCTTTTTCTTTTTCCAAATCTTTATGTTTTACACAATCTTCAAAAACAGTATTTTCTAATTCTGGATTATTTATTGCTAAAGAAAACCAAAATAAAATTTCATCATTATTAATTTCATAAATAACACTTTGCCACTTTTGTTTTAAATTTTCATCTAATTTGTTTTCATTAAAATATTTATCTAGTTGTTTTGAAAAATTATTTTTATTATTTAACTGCTCCCAATCTAGATTGTTTGCTTTTTGTAAAAAAGTGTACCAAAAATATCCAGAATTTACTTCTGTCTTAATCTCAGGCATTGGCATTAATTCCTGAGTTTTTAATTTTTCATTTTTATTTTCAAAATTCATAATTTTAGTTTAACATTTTAATTTAAAATAAAAAAGTTGACAAATATTTTTGCTAGTGTAAAATAATAATTAAAGCTAACAACAACGGAATCCCACCGGTCCGACCCAACACTAAAAGACTTATCGGACACTCGGGATAACATTTTATGCTTACACTAAAACTACAACGAATTGGAAAAAAGAAACAACCTCATTTTCGTTTAATTGCGCAGGAAAAAGGTAAAAATCCTAAGAGTAAATCGGTGGAAATTTTAGGTTGGTTAAATCCACGCACAAAAGAAAAAGAACTTAAAAAAGAAAGAATTGAATATTGGCTTTCTGTTGGCGCGAAAGCTACAGACACAGTTCACAATTTATTAGTTTCAGAAAAAATTTTAAAAGCAGACAAAAGAAAAACTTTTAAGATCTCTAAAAAGCGTTTAGCTAAAAAAGAAAAAAAGAAAAAAGAAATTAAGAAAGGGCCCTCCTTCGCTAAAGCTACGGCGGACAGGGAAATTAAGGAAAAAGAAAACATTAATCAGAAATTAGAAATTAGTGATCAGGAAAAGACAAAAGAAACTACAGAAGAAAAAAGTGAAGAGGAAAAATAAGAAAATAAATAGAAATTAAAATTATATATTTCAAAACCTAGCCCTAAAAGGGACTAGGTTAAAATAAAACAAGCCCGCTTTAAGCGGGCTTTAAAAAAATAACCTGGGTATTTTATGCCTAGGTTATTTAATTTCAATTTTTATTTCAGGACTAGTTTTAGTATTTCCGTATTTATCTGTCACAATTGTATAAAATAAATACAAATCCGATTCTGGCGCGTCAGTCCAGATAAAATTTATATTTTCAGAATCAATATTTTTGTACCCAATCCAGTTTGAAGAATTAGTATTTGTATTTTTAATATAAAAATCTATTTTAGAATAATATTCATAATTTTTAATATTAACTTGAATTAAATAGGGAAAATTTTCTTCCCAAATTTCTGAATTATTTTCTAGGGTAATAAATTTAATTGGCTGACCAAATTCTTCAGCTAATTGTAAATTAATTTTTATTTCAGCTGATTTATTATTATCAACATCATCAAAAGCTTGAGTCTTTAAAGTGTGCCAACCATTTTCAAATCCAATTAATTTAAAATCAGTTAAATTAAACGGACTTGAATTTACTTCAGCGATTTTTTTATTATCTAAATAATATTCTACGCATGACACACCGCGTTTAGCAGAAGTTGAAATTAAAATATTAATATCTGGCAAAGTAAAAGTTGTGTTGTTGTTTGGCGCATTAATTAAAATGCTTGGCTGATTTTCAAGTGTGTGCACATCGTCTTTTTCATCAGGTAGTTCTGCTTTTGTTTCGTAACCATTTTCTTTGGCCCATTTTTCAATTGCTAGTTCCCAATTAGTATAATTTTCATCTAAATTCCAGGGTTCATTTGGCGCAGGGCCAAGCGGATTATTTTTATTTACATAATGTAAAATATTATGAACTTCGCGAAAACTTTTTTCTTCAATTTGAGATTCAGGAGTTAAATCAGTTGCTAATTTCCCAGTTGTTTTATCAATTTTAACAACAACCTCGCCCGCAATTTGTCCGTTTAACATTGCTTTTTGTGGAAGATCTTTTGATTCTGGTTTATTAAATTCTTCAATTTCAGAATCAGCTAAAACATTTTTCATAAATTCGTGCCAAATCGGAGCTGCTGTGTTTGCTCCAGCAGCTGATCCTTTCATTACTTCACCGCGAGTATTTCCAACCCAAACACCTGCTACTAATGATGGAGTGTAACCTAATGTCCATGCGTCTTTGTAATCATTTGTTGTCCCAGTTTTTGCAGCTACTGGACGATTTCCCAAATTTAAATAATTTTGCGCTCCAAAAATAAAAGCTCTTTCATTGTTATCAGATAAAATATTTGTGATTTGTTGAGTAATTTGTTTTTCTAAAACTCGTTTAGCTTTATTTTTTTCTGGTTTATTTTCAATTAAAGTTTTTCCATTTTTGTCTTCAATTTTTAAAATTGCAATTGTGTTTTTAAACTCACCTTCGCGAGCTAAGGTCGCAAAACCATTTGTGTGCTCTAATAATTTAACTTCGCCTCCTCCTAAAACTAAAGACAATCCAAATCTTGATCTGTCTTCAAAAGTTGTGTAGCCCATTTGTTCTGCTAAATCCAAAATATTTTCAACACCAACTAAATACATTGTTTTAACAGCAGGAATATTTAATGAACCAGCCAAAGCTTTTTTAATTGGCACTGGTCCAAAATATTCATTATTATAATTATGCGGTTCGTAATCTTTTGGTTCAACTTTGAAAGTTGTAAGTTCATCAAACAAAATTGTTTCAGGAGAGTAGCCTTTTGTAAAAGCAGCAGAATAAACAATTGGCTTAAAAGACGAACCAGGTTGTCTTGGTCGCAAAGCAACATTAACTGCGCCGTCGTTTTCATTATCAAAATAATCAGCTGAACCAACCATCGCTGTGATTTCTCCTGTTTGCGCGTTTAAAGCAACCAAAGAAGCGTTACGCGCGTTGTATTTTTCAATATTTTTTTCAACACCAGTTTTAATTGCTTGTTCAGCAATTTTTTGTTGATCAATATTTAAAGTAGTAATAATTTTTAAACCACCTTGCTCTAAAAAAGTTTCTCCGTATTCTTGCGCGATTAATTCACGAACATAAAATACAAAATGAGGAGCTGCGATTGAAGAAGAGATTTTAGTAAATTCTAATTTTTGTTGTTTTGCTGCTTCTGTTTTGTATTCAGGCAAATAACCTTCTTCAACCAACGAATCTAAAATCCAATCTTTGCGCCACATTAAAGCGTCTTTATTTGAACCGTAAGGCGAAAAATAACTTGGAGCTTGAGGAAGCGCGGCCAAAGTCGCTGCTTCAGCTAAAGTTAAATCTTTTGCTGATTTGTCAAAATATTTATTGCTAGCTGCTTCAATTCCATAAGCTGTCCCTCCATAAGGAATTTCATTTAAATACATTTCAAATATTTCGTCTTTTGTAAATTTGCGTTCTAATTGCCAAGTTAAAATTAATTCTTTTGTTTTTCTAATGTAAGTTTTTTCAGGTGAGAGTAAAGCATTTTTAATAAATTGTTGAGAAATTGAAGAACCGCCAACTTTTGTTCCTTTAAAAATATTACTTAAAATAGATCTAAGAATCCCTTTTAGATCAATTCCGTGGTGAGAATAAAAATCTCTGTCTTCTGCGACTAAAGTTGTCCATTTAACAAAATCAGGTAAATCATCTAAATGAATTTTTGTTCTTTTAAAATCAGCATTAATATCATTTAATAAAATTTCTCCTGTGCGATCATAAATTTTTGTTGATTGTGTTGGTTCTTTTGTTAAAAGTTCAGTTGATTTTGGAAGTTCTTTTGAAAACCAAACAAACGCGCCAGCTAAAAATATAATTCCAATTACAACTAAAATAATAATTAGTTTAGCTAATTTTTTAAAAAATCGTTTTATAATATTTTGTTTCCCAATCTTTCTGGATTTAAATTTCTTAGTTTTTTTAGTTTTTTCAGCAATTGGACGAAAACTTTTTAAAGCTTGTCGTCTGCGTCGTTCAGCAGATTTTTTCCAAGATTGAGGAGAATGTATCTGTTTTGACATTTGATTTTTAGAGCAGAGTTTATTTTAAAACACAGTTTTATTATAAAACCATATTTGCTCAATTTCCAATTTCTAATTTCTAATTTCTAACACGCCTGCCAAAGTCTTGCACAACTGGGTAGGTAAAATGTCTAATCCAAGTTGTTTTTTCATAAAAATTTATTTCATCATCTTTAAAAATTCTTTTTCATTAACAATTTTTACTCCTAATTCTTTTGCTTTATTATACTTTAAACCTGGATCTTTGCCAACAACAACAAAATCTGTATTTTTAGAAACAGAACTGGAAATATTTCCATTTAATTTTCTAATTTTCTCTTTTGCTTCATCGCGACTCATATTTTCCAAACTCCCAGTTAAAACAAAAATTTTATTTTCAAATTTTTCATTATTCATTATTAATTTTTCATTATTCATTATTATCTCAACTCCATTTTCAAATAATTTATTTATAAATTCGATATTTTTTTTATTATGAAAATAATTATAAATACTTTGAGCCACAACCTCACCAACACCTTCAATATTATTTAGTTTTTCAAAACTTAAATTTTGCACAATTTTAATAAAACTATTCGCATCAATTCGCACATAATTCGCTCTAATTCGCATAGTTAATAAAATAGAATTTTCTTCTCCAACATTTCTAATTCCTAATGCAAAAATAAATTTTTCTAAACTAATCTCTTTAGATTTATCAATAGCTTCAATCAAATTATCAGCTGACTTTTCAGCAAATCTTTCTAAAGATTCTAAATCTCCTTTTTTTAAAGTAAAAATATTTTCAGCATTATTTATTAAATTATTATTTAAAAGCTGATCAATAATTTTTGGACCCAAACCATCAATGTTAAAAGCTTTCCGTGACACAAAATGATAAAGTTTTTCTTTGTGAACTGAAAAACATTTTGGATTTGCGCAATAATAATCTACTTCTCCTTTTTTATGTTTTAATATTGAATTACAATCCGGACATTTATTGGGCATTTTAAATTCTTTTTCTTTTCCATCACGAAGTTTTGTTAAAACTTTAATAATATCAGGAATAATATCTCCAGCTTTTTCAATAATTACTGTATCATTAATTTTAATTCCCAATCTTTTTATTTCATCTTCATTGTGTAAAGTTGCGCGCGAAACAATTGAGCCAGAAATTTGAACAGGTTCTAAAATTGCAACTGGCGTAATTCTGCCAGTGCGACCAATTTGAATTATAATATTTTTAACTTTTGTTACTGCTTGCTCTGCTGAAAATTTATAAGCGCAAGCCCACCGCGGATGTTTAGCTGTATGTCCTAATTGTTTTTGCAATTTTAAATCATTTACTTTAATTACCACGCCATCAATTTGATAATTTAATTTATTTCTAATTTTTTCTATTTTTTTAAAATAATTTTGCGCATTTTTAATATTAAAATTTTTAACAAAATGTTTTTCAACTGGAAAACCTAATTGTTTTATCATCTCAATTTTTTCAAACTGAGTTTCTAAATTCAAATCTACAGATTGAATTCCCCAACCAAAAATTTGTAAATTTCTATTTGACGCAATTTGCGGATCAAGTTGTCTTACAGTTCCAGCTGCAGCATTTCTTGGGTTTGCAAATTCTTGAATATTATTTTTTTTATTTTCTTTATTTATTTTTTCAAAACTTTTTTTAGAAATATAAACTTCAGCATTAATTTCAGCGTCAATATTTTGTCTTAATTTTAAAGGCAAATTTTTAATTGTGCGAATTGTGTGGGTTACATCTTCACCAACAATTCCGTCACCGCGAGTGATTGCTTGTTTAAATAATCCTTTTTTATAAACCACAGTAATATTTAAACCATCAATTTTTAATTCGCAAGTATATTCTATATTTGGCTGGGTTTTAAAACCCAGCTTAGCATCGTCAATTTTTAAAAATCTTTTAACTCGCGCGTCAAATTCTAAAACATCATTAAAAGAAAAAACATCATCAATTGAATATTTTGGTAAGCTGTGTTTTACTTTTTCAAATTTGCCTAAAGATTTTCCGCCAACTCTTTGCGTTGGAGAATCTAAAGTTATAAATTCTGGAAATTGTTTTTCTAATTTTTCTAATTCTTTTTTTAAATCATCATAAACAGCATCAGATATATTTGGATTATCTAAAACATAATATTTATTATCAGCTTCCCAAAGTTGATTTTTTATTTTTTTAATTCTATTTTTAATTTCTTGTTTTGTCATAAATTAATTATACATTAAATTGTAAATTTGAAAAATACAAAAATAAAATCCGTCCCGAGCGCTCGGGACGGATTTTCTAAATATTATATTTTATAATTTACTCAACTAGCAACATTTCCCAACACCC
>CAZFWC010000005.1:0-18956 GCA_964522515.1 uncultured Gammaproteobacteria bacterium
ATTTGTTCCATAAGTAATATTTGCCTGATACGCTTGTTTTCTTTCAACTGGTTTTAAAAATTCATCAACCACATCAAAATTTCCTTTTTCATCTCGCTCTTTGTCTAAATTACTATTTATACTTTTATTATTATACAAAAAAGCGCTTTCGTGATTTAAACAACCAACTGTTAATCCTAAAAAATCATAAATCTGTCCCATCCAAACTGTGTCACGACGAGACAAATAATCGTTTACAGTAATCACATGCGCTCCACGGTTAGTTAAAGCATTTAAATAAATCGCTGTTGTTGAAGCTAAAGTTTTTCCTTCACCTGTTTTCATTTCTGTAATATTTCCTTGATGCAAAACAATTCCTGAAATTAATTGAACATCAAAATGTCTTTGCTTTAAAGTTCTTTTTGCTGTTTCGCGCACAACTGCAAAAGCTTGTGGCAAAATTTTATTTAATATTTTTTGTTGCTCATCAAAATTTTTATTTTCTAATTCTGTTTGCCATTTTTTAGTTTGCTGTTTTAAATCTGAATCAGAAAATTTCTTGAATTTTTCTTCAAGATTATTTATTTCATCAACTTGCTTTTGAAGTTGATTAATTATTTTTTGATTTGCGTCACCAAAAATTTTTGATAGAATTGACATAAAATAGTTGGCTCCATCGCTCTTGCGTGGAGCCATTTTGTTGTTCCTTTTAAATCTACCATTTTAAATTTTTAAAATCAAATTTCATCATTGACAAAATTAATTTATTTATTTAAGATAAAATTAAATCATAAAAATATAAAAATTTAAAAAAGGAGATGATATGCAAAATAAAACAGGAAAATTAATAGTGATCTACGGAATTAATAATTTAGGCAAGACAACACAAGCTAAAATATTAGTAGAAGAAATAATTAAACAAGGATTAAATGCTGAATATTTAAAGTATCCACTTTATAATTTAGCTCCATCTGGCACAATAATTAATGATTATTTACGAAAAGGTAATTCAAATAACCTGTCTGCAAGAGAATTTCAAATTATTCAAATTTTGAACAGGACACAATTTCAACCGATTTTAAAACAAAAATTAAACTCTGGTATAAATATTGTTGCAGAAGATTATGTAGGAACAGGAATTGCTTGGGGTGTTGGCGCTGGAGTAAATGCAAATTTTTTATCTAATCTAAACTCACACTTAATAAATCCTGATTTATGTTTTTATTTTGAAGGTCAAAGATTTCTAGATGCTTTAGAAAAAAATCATAAACACGAAACTGATAATGAATTAACATTGAAAGTCAAAAAAGCTCACGAAATTTTAGCTAAAGAATTTGGCTGGATAAAAATAAATGCTAATGAAACAATTGATGAAATTCATCAAAAAATTTGGAGGATATTTTTACAAAAAATACAAACTGCCCGTTAAGTTAAATGGGCTTTTTTTTATTTATTTTTTATGATAAAGTTAAATTATGAAAGAGATAAAATACAAACCAACAATTGGCTTAGAAATTCACGCTGAACTAAAAACCAAAACTAAAATGTTTTGTAATTGTTTAAATGAAACTTGGAAAATTGGTGAACAAAATTTAGAGCCAAATAAAAATGTGTGTCCAATTTGTTTAGGGCACCCAGGAACTTTACCAGTGATAAATAAAAACGCGGTGGAATTTGTAATAAAAGCTGGCTTGGCTTTGAATTGTAAAATAAGAGAAAAATCAAAATTTGATCGCAAACAATATTTTTATCCAGATTTGCCAAAAGGTTATCAGATTTCACAATACGACCAACCACTTTGTGAAAAAGGATTTATTGAAATTAATAATAAAAAAATTAGAATTACAAGAATTCATTTAGAAGAAGACACTGGAAAATTAACTCACACTAAAGACTCAAGTTTAGTAGATTACAATCGCGCTGGAGTTCCTTTAATGGAATTAGTTTCAGAACCAGATATTGAATCTGGAGCTGAAGCAAAAGAATTTTGTCAGGAGTTGCAACGAATATTTCGCGAACTTAAAATTTCAGACGCAGAAATGCAAAAAGGACAAATGCGGTGCGAAGTTAATATTAGTTTAAAAGACACTGATAAAAACCCTGATAAATTAGGAACTAAGGTAGAAATTAAAAATTTAAATTCTTTTAAAGCAGTTGAAAGATCAATTAATTATGAAATTTTAAGACAATCAAAAATTTTAAACACAGGGGGGGAAATTATTCAAGAAACTCGTGGCTGGGACGAAAATAAACAAGAAACTTTTTCCCAGAGAATTAAAGAAGGTTCAGCAGATTATCGTTATTTTCCAGAACCAGATTTGCCACCAATAAATTTTTCAAAAAAATCAGAAATAAACATTGAAAAAATAAAACGAGAACTTCCAGAACTGCCACAACAAAAAAGACAAAGATTTATTCAACAATATGGATTTAAAACAGCAGACGCAAAAATTTTAACTTCAAATCCTGATTTAGCGGATTACACAGAAAATGTAGTTTCAGAATTAAAAAACTGGCTTAATGATTTGCCAGAAATTGATGAAGAAATAACTGAAATCTGGGAAACGCACAAAAATAAATTAACAAAATTAGTTTCTGGTTGGTTAGTAAATAAATTGGGTGGATTATTAATTGCGCGAAAATTAAATTATACTGACAACACAATTTCACCTGAAAATTTTGCAGAATTTATCACTTTACTTTTTACTCACAAAGTTTCTACAAAAAATGCAAATGTTCTTTTAGAAAAAATGCTGGAAACTGGCGGAGATCCGTCAAATATTCTTGAAGATGAAAATTTGTCTTCTGAAAATTTTGATTTAGAAAAATTAGTTAATGAAATAATTAATAAAAATCCTGAACAAGTTGAACAATTTAAAAATGGCAAAACTGCTTTGCTTAAATTTTTTCTTGGGCAAATAATGAAAGAGTCACAAGGAAAAGCAGACCCGCAGGAAACAGAGAATTTGTTAATTCAAAAGTTGACTTGATTATTTTAATAAAATTAAAATGGAGGGAAAATAATTATGCAAAATACAAATAACAACCCAACTATTTCAATAATAATTCCTTGCTACAATGAAGAAAAACTAATTGCTGAAAATTTTAATCATATTTTAAACCAAACTGTTTTTCCAGAAGAAGTTATTTTTGTTGATAATAATTCAACAGATAATTCTATAAAAATCGCAAAAAGTTTTATAAATAAATTTAAAGAAAAAGGAATCGATTTTAAAATTTTAAATGAAAAAATTCAAGGACAAACTTCAGCAAGAATTCTTGGTTTTGGACAAGCTAAAAGTGAATTAATTGGAACACTTGATACAGATTCTTTGATTTCTAGAAATTGGGTTAAAGTAGCAAAAGATATTTTTGCAAAAAATAAAAAAATTAATTTAATCTCTGGACCTTTTATTTTTGTAAATCTTAATTTTTTTCAGAAATTTACAATAAATATTTGTTTTATTTTGTACACATTTTCAAATTTTTTCTTTTTAATGTGGGGATGCAACAGAGTTTTTAGAAAAAAAATTTATAATAAATTAAACGGCTTAAAAGATTATAATGAAGCTTCAAAAAAATTAAATTTAAAATATGTTTATGATGATAATTTCTTATCTGAAAAATTTAAAAGATTCGGAAAAGTTAAATTTGTTTGGAAATTAAAAGCAAAAGGACAAGGAAGAACAGGAACGGGTAGTGTTTCCAACAGGACAATTGATCAACCAATAAGTTTTTTTAAAATTAAAAAATTTGTAGCACAAAAAAATAATTTTTAATTTTGACAAAAAAAACAAACAAAAACCAAAATATTTAAACTATTTATTTTAAAAATCCTTAACTAATTTTTCAGCTTGAATTTTATTTTTAACCCAATTTATTTTTTCATCTTTTTTAAACCAAGTCATTTGTCGTTTAGCAAATTGATGCGTATGAATTTTAATAAGTTCAACAGCTTTTTCCAAGGTTGTTTTTTTATTTAAAAAGTCAATAATTTCCGCATAACCAATTGTTTGCAAAAGCGCAGATTTTTTGTTATTTTTTTTTCTTAATTTTTTTGTTTCTTCAATAAGTCCTTTTTTAATCATTTTATCAACTCTCTGATCAATTTTTTTATTAATTTTTTCTCGCGGGAAATTTAAACCAATTTGTAAAACATCAAAATGCGGTTTGCTTTTTTTACGCAAACTAGAAAATTTTTGTCCGCTTAAGCAAACTTCCAAAGCTCTATCTAAACGGCGAGAATTATTTAAATCAATAAATTCAAAAGCTTTTAAATCTAATTTTTTTAATAATTTAATTTTTTCTGGTTTATCTAATTTTTCTAATTTTTGCCTAATTTTTTTATTTGGTTTAACTTTTGGAATTTCATAATTATCAATAATTGAAGAAAGATAAAGTCCTGTGCCACCAACTAAAAAAGGAATTTTATTGCACTTTTGAATATCTTTAATTTTTTCTAAAGCTAATTTTTTGTACTGCGCCAGTGTAAAAGATTTGTCAGGATTAATAATATCTATTAAATGATATTTAATATTTTTATAAATATCCAAATCTTTGCCAGTTCCAATATTTAAATATCTATAAATTTGTCTTGAATCAGCTGAAATTATTTCTCCGTTAAATTTGCACGCTAAATCAACTGCTAATTTTGTTTTACCAGTTGCTGTTGGGCCTAAAATTACAATTAACTTTTCAGCTTGCCTGCCCGCCGTAGCTTTAGCGAAGGCGGGTCCTGAGCGACTTTTTAGGATTTTTTTAGAAGCCGAAGGATCCCTTTGTTCTTCTGCAAATTTTTTATTTTCTTTTACTTTTTTCATAATTTTTTGCTGTTTGCGCGCGTGAAATTTGCCCAGCTAAAGTCCCACCTTTTTTCTGTTTTATTTTTTTCTTTTGCAAAATCTCTTCGCGTTTTTGTTGTTTTGTTTTTTGATTTGACATATATTTTTTATATGTTATACTTAAAAAAGTTATACACACTTAATAATAATTGATTTTTATAAATAAATTTTATATGAAAAAAACAAAATTAACTATAGTTGAAAAAACACCTGCAATTTTTAATTGCGTAGCATGTGCTTGTCCGTCTGTGTTTGAAACCAACCGTGGCACTTATATGATTGTTGGTAAGGAACTCAATCAGAAAGAAATTTCTAAAGAAATTAAAGATAAAATTGGAACAGGAGAAACAGGCATAGAAGTTCCAAGAGAATTAGTGGCTTCAATAAAATTATAATTAGAAATTATGATTCTTTATTAATTTAATCAACAAAGATTTTATTTTTGTTGTTTTATTTTATTTAAATCCACCTTCTTGTTTTTTTTAAATATTTTTTATAATCTTCACCAAATTTTTTACTCAAATATTTTTCTTCAGGCTTTATAAAAATAATTTGAATTAAAATAATTGTCAAAGGAATAAATATAATTAACCATAAAACATCTGTTATTATTCCTAATCCAAATAATAGAATTATTGCTCCTAAATACAAGGGATTCCTTGAATATTTAAAGGATCCATCTGTAATTAATTTTGTTGTTACTTTGTTTGGTAGTGTTGGTTGATTATATTTTTTAAAATTTAATCTAGTTTTAACAACTATAAAAATTCCAAAAGATAAAATAATTGTTCCAAAAATAATTTGAATACATCTAGGGATAAATTCTTTTAATGTTAAAGGTATTAATTGTTCAAAAATAAATCCAAAAAAAATAACTAAAACAAAAATTACATCTGAAATTTTCCAGATATTTTTGTGAGCGACTTGATCATTTGAATTATTTCTTTGCATAAAATTTTAATATATTGTAAAATTAAATTTAAATAATTCACAATCCCCAGAATCGCACATTGCGACGACGGGTGCAGTCTTGTGTCCTGAACAAGACATTAAACTATTCGTGCGACCTTATTGAAACTTGATAAAGTCGCATTTTTATTTTTCCTAAATTATCAAATTACCAATTCCCCTTCCAAACTCCATTCATTAGCTTTAGTAATTTTCACTTTCACAAATTCTCCAATCATTTTTTTTTCCTCAATTTCTTCCTTTCTTAATTTCTTATTTTCTCTTATTATTCTAACATTTTTAAAATTCCTTGTCTTTCCAAAATAATAATTATTTTTTTTGTTTTCTACCAACACTTCTATATTTTTATTAATTAATTTTTTATTTTTTTCTAAAGCTGTAATTTTTAATATATTATTTAAAATTTTTTCTCTATCTTTCTTTTCATCTAAAGAAATATTATCTTTTAATTTAACTGCTGCTGTATCTGGACGAGGCGAATATCGCGCAATATATGCCATATCAAATTTTACTTTTTTTATTATCTTTGCTGTTTCATTAAAATCTTTTTTTGTTTCGCCCGGAAATCCTACAATCACATCTGTTGATAAATTAATATCTGGATTTATTTTTTTTATTTTTTTAATTAATTTTAAATAATTTTCAACAGTATATTTACGATTCATTAATTTTAAAATTTTATTACTGCCAGATTGAATTGGCAAATGCAAATATGGAATTAAATGTTTGCAAGTTTTAAAACATTGAATTAATTCATCAGATAAATCTTTTGGATGAGAAGTTATAAAACTTAACCAATAATTTCCTGGAATTTTATTAATTTTTTTTAATAATTCTGCAAAATCAACCTGATTAGTTTTTTTTAAATTCTGTTTTTCAAAAATTCGAGAATCATTCGATTTAATTCGAGATTCTATTCGGGAACAGTAAGAGTTCACATTTTGTCCAAGCAAAGTAATAAATTTACAACCCTGAACAATTAATTTGTTCACCTCATTTAAAATGTCTTTCACTGGTCTTGATTTTTCCCTGCCACGAGTGTAAGGCACAGCGCAGTAAGAACAAAAATTATTGCAACCAGTCATTATTGGAACAAACGCTTCAAATTTGGAATTGTATTTTGGAACAACAGATAAATAATCTTTTAAATTTGTTTTAATATTTTGGTGCCTGTCCGCTGTAACTTTAGCGGAGGAGGATTTTAATGTTTTAATGATTTGTGGCCATTTTGTTAAATCATTAATATCTAAAATAAAATCAACTTTTTTTTCTAACTTTTTTTTATCTTCTGACAAAATACAACCAGTTAAAATTATTTTTATTTTTATCCCGAGTACTCGGGATTGTTTTTTAATATTCTGAATTTTTCCCCAAACTCTATCAACAGCTTTTTGACGAACAGCGCACAAATTTAAAAAAATATAATTTGCTTTTTCTAAACTTGTTTTTTTAAAACCAGAATTTTCCAAAACACTAGCAATTCTTTCTGAATCAGATTGATTCATCTGGCAACCAAAAGTAATAATGTGATAATTTTTATTTTTCATAAATCTAAAATCTAATTTCTCATTTTCACACTTTGAATTATTCCAATTGAAATCAAACTAATTATTAAAAAACTCCCACCGTAACTTACAAAAGGCAACGGCAAACCTGTAACTGGTAAAATCCCAACACACATTCCAATATTTATTACTACTTGAACAAAAAACATTGCGCTTAATCCAAAAATTAAAAATAATCCAAAATCATCTTTAATCCCACACATTATTTTAAATAATCTGTAAAAAAATATAAAATACAAAACAAAAATAACAATTATTCCAACAAAACCAAGCTCTTCTGAAATAGAAGCGAAAATAAAATCAGCTTCTGAAATCGGCAAAAAATGCAATTGACTTTGTGTGCCCAAGCCCAAACCTCTGCCCCAAATTCCGCCAGAACCAACAGCAATCATTGATTGGTGCACATTGTAACCAGTTCCAAGAGGATCAATATCTGAATTTATAAAAGTTAAAATTCTATCTTGCTGATAATCAAGCAACAAAAACTGCCAACTAAAAATTGCTGTGATTAAAATAATTAAAAAGAAAATTAAAATATGTTTTTTCTTAACACCAGTTAAAATTAACATTAAAATCCAGATTGAAAAAATAACCGCCATTGAACCAAAATCAGGCTGAATTAAAATTAAAAGACAAACTGGTAAAATAATAAAAAATGATTTTAACCAAAGCGACACCTGATATTTTTCATTAATCCATTTAGTAAAAGATCTGCTTAAAAAAATAATTACAAATAATTTTGCTAATTCAACTGGCTGAAAACTAAAATTACCTAACACAAACCAGCCAGTTGTTCCTCCTAAAGTTTTTCCAAAAAATAAAACTAAAATTAATAAAATTATTGAAACAAAATATAACCAAACTGACAAAAACTTCCACCAACGATAATCAAAAAAAGAAATCACAAACATTAAAATAATTCCTAAAACAGAAAAAATAATTTGCTTGTTTAATAAGTTAAAAGTTTTATCTTGACCCAAACCAAGACTGTACAAAGAAGACAAACTAAAACAAATTAAAAGAAAAACAGCTACTAAAAGTAGCCAATCCATTTTTTTAAATATATTTAAAAATTTTAAAATAAATTATTTTATTATTAACTACCCCCAGCCCCTCCTTGAAAATGAGGGGAGGAAATATAAATTATCTTTTTGTTTTAGCGCCGCGAATTAAATTAACTGGATTTTCTGTACTTAAAATATAATTGTTTTCATTAAAAATATCAATATCAGGAATAATTTCAATTTTTTTTGGATCTGTTAAAATATTATTCCAAACAGATGAAATTTTTCTTGTTTGATTTGAAATAAAATTTTGAGTGGTAACATAATTTACGCCAACCACACGATTATTTTGATACAAAATAATTTGCCAACCTAATTGCCAAAAACTAAAATGACTTTTATTAATTGCGTCAAATTTAACTTGCGCAATTTTATTTTCTTGATTAAATTCTTTATTTTCAATTATAAAATCTTGCAAAATCAAAATTCTGTCTTGATCAATATTTTTTACTCTGCTCCAATTAAAATCTTGAATTTTTACATCAACTTGACTTAAAGCTGTTGCGGAATTATATGAAAATTTAAATAAATATTTATCTTGCTCAGGCAAAATAAAAGCTTCCTGCCAATCAGTTACAAAACCATCAACAACAAAAGAATATTTAAAATTTTTACAATCCCAATTTGTGTTTGGATTATTTATTTTAGCAACTAAATCATATTTATTATTACTTATTTTGACTTTATTAACTGAAATTATTTTTAAAGATATTGGTTTTTGTTGTTCGTGGTAAACAGACCAATTTATTGTATTTTCAACTAGCTCGGTTAAAGATTTGTTGTAATTTTTTGCGCTTGAAAAATAATTTACTAATTTAACACCGCTAATCCACCATAAAATTATATTTAATAAAATTAACAAAACTACAATCATTCGTTTAAAAACAATTTGATTATTTATAAAAAAATAAATGATTTTATAATAAATTTGTTTTGAGTTTTCTTTTTGCATAAAAATAAAGTTATTCACAGGTATTGTATCATATTTTTTAAAAATGTGATATAATTAAAAGACTTAAAACAAAAAACACTAGAAAACTACAAAATAAAAATCACTGTGTTTTTATGTTTAAATATTTTAGTGTTTTTAGTAAAAAATTATGTTTGAAACATCAAAAGACATTTTATATTTAGTGATTGCTTTTTGTATTTTATGGTTCACAGCTTTTGTGTGCTGGTTATTGTTTTATTTTATTTCAATAATTAGTAGTACGCGAAAAATTGTTAAAAGCGCACACGACAAACTTGAAAAAGTTGATGAAATAATTAATCTTGTTAAAGATAAAGTTGGAAATTCTGCCACGCATTTAGCAATTCTTGTTGAAGGAGTTGGAAAATTAGTTGATTATTTTAAAACCAAAAAAACTAATTCAACAACAACCACAAAACGCACGAAGAAGTAAAACTTAAAATAACTAAATTAATATTTTAATTTTATTTAAATAAAAAACAGCCTTAAATTTTTAAGCTGTTTTTTTGGTTTTTAATTTTATTTCCATTTTTTAATTTCTAAAAAAATATTTAGAAGTTGAAAAATAGAAATGAGAAGTGTCAATCTGTGTTTTGATTGAATCACTTCTCATTTGGTTTTCGGGTCTTTTATTTAATTAATATTGCCTTTTACTTTTTGGTCCTTCTGGCCAATCAATACTCCAAACTTCTGCAGTAAGACCTGCTTCTCGTAAAAGGTCAACCAACCTTTTTGCGGGTTTTAATTCGTCTGACCAGCAAGGATATACTTTTATTTTTTTCACCCTGTATGGATATTTGGGTGAAAAAACATTTGGAAATGAATCAAGTTCCTTCCAGCTAAATTCTTCACCATCAATTTCCACAGTACAAGCAGGATATCTATGAAAGAAAATTTGAACTGGATTCATGTGCCCCATTCCCCAATCTTCTATGAATAAATAGATATCAAATTTGGGATTTAATTTATAGATGACACAATTGTGCCATTTTATAAATTGTCCACTTTGAACAAATCCACTGCGTTGATTGTGTTTACCTTTTTTATAAATTACGATGAATTTTATTTTTTTAGCAACATTATGTCTTAATATCGCCTCAATTATCAATTCACCGTCTTGGAGATTTTTTTGACTAGGATCAAACTTCCATTCTTTCCTGTTGACAGCATTGGATATAATTTCACCATCTTCCAATACTAAATCAACTTGTTCCTCCTCTTCCAGATAGAAGTAATCTTTCTGGAAAAATTTTTTTGGAACATACTGGGCGAGAATCCCGTCCATTTTTTTGATCTCAATATCTCCACAACTTTCCCTAATAAAAGGGAACTCTTTTGAAAAATTTTTTCTTTTTTCCATGGTAAATCTCCTTTCATTTACCATTCCAGGTCACCGACCTGTCCGCCCTCAAGGGTTAGCGGAAAACCCATTGTTTTTTTAAAGAACTTCCTTCCTTTTTTAACTATTTTTAGTATAACACACATCAAAATAATTGTCAAGTGGAAAACTTAATTTATTAATATTTACCCTAATATTAGACAAAACACAATAAATTTAATTATTTAAAATTAATTATTTGTGATTATTATTTTAAAAAATATAAAAAGTATTTTATACTTATCCACAGGTTTAAAAATACTATTTTAAACAAAAAATGGTTGGCTCCATCCCTCTTGGGTGGAGCCATTTTGTTCAGACTAAAAAATTTTGAACAAATAAAAAATTTGTCAAGCGCTTGGTGTTTTGGTAAGATAAAAATATTAACCCCCTCGTTAAAACTTGCCACTGGCAACTTTTAACTCTCCCCCTTGAAAAGGGGGAGAGACTTTAAAAATCTTTTATGTTCATTCATCTCCACAATCATTCCCATTATTCCTTACTTGACGGTTTGCCTAAAATTGACGACTACATTAATAAAGCTTTGGAATACAAAATGCCTGCTTTAGGTTTAACTGACCACGGAACAATGTACGGTTGTATTGAATTTTATCAAAAATGCAAAGACGCTGGAATCAAACCAATTATTGGCTGCGAAATGTATCTTGCTCCGCGGGACCTTCATTTGAAACATTTTAATATTGACAACAAACCATTTCATTTGGTTTTATTTGCGAAAAATAATATAGGTTACAAAAATTTATTGTATTTAACAACAGTTGCGCATCTTGATGGTTTTTATTACAAACCAAGAATTGATAAAAAAATATTAAAACAACATTCAGAAGGATTAATCGCAACTTCTGCTTGTATGGCTGGTGAAATTCCGCGCGCTTTAAAAAATAAAAGCTTTGATGATGCAGTAAAAATCACTAAAGAATATCAAGATATTTTTAGCAAAGAAAATTTTTATTTAGAATTAGAATATCTTGGAAATAATAAAGAACAAATTGAAACAAATGAAAAAATAATTAAACTTGCTAAAAAAATAAAAGCTCCTTTAACTGCATCGCGCGACACACATTATATTAACCCAGAAGATAAAATAGCACAGGATGTTTTGGTTTGCATTAATACTGGAAAAGTTTTAACTGACAAAAATAGATTAACAATGACTAATTTTGATTTAAATTTTTTGCATCCAAAATTAATGGAAGAATATTTTAAAAATATTGCGCCTGAAGTTGTAAAAAATACAGAAAAAATCGCCGGCGAATGTAATGTGAATTTGGATTTAGGCGAGTGGTATTTTCCAAAATTTGAATTGCCAAACAACATAACTCCTGAACAAGAATTAAAAACAATTTCTAGACAAGGTTTAAAAAACAAATTTCCAAACGCTGATGAAAAAATTAAAAAGCGTTTAGAATATGAATTAGATGTGATTTGCAAAAAAGGTTACGCTTCGTATTTTTTAATTGTGGCTGATTTAATTAATTTCGCCAGAAAAAATAAAATTCCAACAACTACCAGAGGCTCAGCTGCTGGTTCGCTTGTTGGACACACAATAGATATTATTCCAATTAATCCGCTTTATTTTGAATTACCTTTTGAAAGATTTTTAAATCCTTATCGCGTTTCCGCGCCTGATATTGATATGGATTTTGCTGACAACCAACGCGATGAAATTTTAAAATACGCGCGAGAAAAATACGGACACAAAAAAGTCGCAAACATTTGCACTTTTGGAACAATGGCGGCAAAAGGTTCTGTGCGAGATGTAACGCGAGTTCTTAATTTACCTTATTCACTTGGTGACAAAATTTCAAAAATGATTCCACTTGGAATTCAAGGTGTTCCAATGACAATTAATAAAGCGTTGTTAGAAGTTAAAGAATTAAAACAAATTTACAACACTGACAGCAACGCAAAAAAAATAATTGATTTAGCAAAAAAAGTTGAAGGTTGCGCCAGACACATTTCAGTGCACGCGGCTGGCGTTGTAATTTCTCCAACAATTTTAACTGACTTTACTCCTTTGCAAAAAGCTCCTGCTGGACAAAAAGAAATTATTACTCAATACGAAATGCATTCTTGCGAAGCTGTTGGATTAATTAAATTTGATTTTTTAGGAATTAGAAATTTATCAATTTTAGGCGACGCTGTAAAATTAATTAAAAAAACAAAAAATATTGAAATTGATCTTGATAATCTGTTGCTTGATGATTTAAAAACTTTTAAATTTATTTCGCAAGGAAACACTTTTGGAATGTTTCAACTTGGTGGTTCTGGAATGACAAAATGGTTAACTGAATTAAAACCAACAAAAATTAAAGAGCTGGCTGCGATGATTGCGTTGTTTCGTCCAGGTCCAATGGATTCAATTCCGGAATATATTGCACACAAGCAAGGAAAAAAACCAATTAAATATTTAGATCCAAAATTTGAATCAATTTTAAAAGATACTTACGGCGTAATTACTTATCAAGATGATGTGATGTTAATTGCAATTGAATTTGCTGGTTACACTTGGGAAACTGTTGATAAATTTCGCAAAGCAATGGGGAAAAAAATTCCTGAATTAATGGCTCAGCAAGAAAAAGATTTAGTTGAAGGTTGTCAAAAACACAGTGGCTGGTCAAAAGAAAAAGCAGAAACTTTATGGAAATTATTTGATCCATTTAAAGGTTATGGTTTTGGCCGCGCGCACGCAGCATCTTATTCAATGATTGCGTATCAAACAGCTTATTTAAAAACTCATTTTACTGCTGAATTTATGACTGCTGTGATGACAGCAGAAGCGCAAAATACAGATAAACTAGTTGAAGCGGTTCAAGACTGCAAAAAATTAAAAATTAAAGTTTTACCGCCTGATGTAAATTATTCTCGCCCAGATTTTACATATATTTCTGAAAATGAAATTCGTTTTGGATTGCTGGCAATTAAAAATTTAGGTAGCGACATCGCAAATGTAATTATTTCTGAACGCAAAGCAAATGGATCTTTTAAAACTTTAGCAGAATTTTTAACGCGAGTTGAAAGTAAAAATTTAAACAAAAAATCACTTGACGCTTTAATTAAATCAGGAGCAATGGATTTTTTTAACGAGAGAAATCAAATGTTGGAAAATATGGATCAAATGATTAATTTTATTCGTTACAAAAATAAACAAAAAAAAACCAACCAAGCTTCACTTTTTAGTGTTTTATCAAAAGATAATTCTGAGCCAGTTCCTGAATTAAATTTAGCTCCAGCAAATCCAATTGACAGTAAAACAAAACTTGCTTGGGAAAAAGAATTGCTAGGTTTATATGTTTCTGGTCACCCTTTTGCTGAAATGCAAAAAAATGTTAATCCTTATATTACTTGTTCTTGCGCGGAAGTTAATCAGTTAAATGATAATGATGATAATTTTAAAATCGCTGGAATAATTACAAAAATACATAAAATTTTAACTAAAAAAAATCAACTAATGATTTTTGCAACTATTTCTGATCTTTCTGCTGATGTTGAGGTTTTGGTTTTTCCAAAGATTTTAGAAAGAACACCAGAAATTTGGCAAGAAGATAAACACATTTTTGTTGTTGGTAAAAAATCAGATCGAGATGAAAAAGCAAAAATTATTGTTGATTTAGTTTATGAAATTAATAAAAAAAATATTCAAAAAATTATAAGCCAAGTTGAGCAAGATACTGGAAAAATTAAAAAAAGATTTAATAATTATCAAAATCAAAAATTAGAAACTAAAAATCACTCCGATTTGGTGGGCAGGCAGGAATTAAATAATATTAATTATTTTAATAATCAATCACTAAAAAATAATAATCAATTAAAAAATAACAATTTAAATACAAAATCTAACTTAATTAAAAATAATTTAAATCAAAATATTTCCAGCATTTATATTCAACTTCCTAAATATTTTAATTCTGAAATTCATCTTCAATTAAAAAATATTTTTGAACAATTTATTGGTGAAACAAAAGTTTTTTTAACAATTCAACAATCTGGAACTCTCCGCAAAATCCAAACTGATTTTACAATTCAATATGATGAAATGTTTAAAATTAAAATTGAGGAAATTGTTGGGGAAGGTGGAGTAAAAACTTGTCAAGATTAAAAAAATAAGCTAAGATAAAAACATAATTAAACCTAAAATTTAAAAACTAAAAATAAAAAATATTTTGAATTTTAATATTTAAATTTATTTTGGATTTAGAATTTAGAATTTTGGACTTTAAAAACTTTATGCCTAGAAAAACAACACTACAACCAATTTCTTCGTTTCCCTCATTTAAAAAAATAGCAACTGGATTTATTATTTTAGCAATTATTTTGCTTGCTTTTATTGTTTATTTTTCTTTTGCTAAAGCAATAATTATTTTAACAGTTGATGAAGAGCCAAAAACTTTATCTTTTGATTTAACTGTTTCAGCAACCAGCACAGATACTGATTTAAACGCAGAATTAATTTCAAAAGAGATTGAATTAAATCAAAATTTTGAAGTTCAAAATTTTAAACAAGAACCTGATTTGGCTGTTGGTCAAATTAAAATTATTAACAAACACACTCAAAATCAAACTTTAATTAAAACAACTAGATTTTTATCTCCGCAAGGAATTTTATTTAGATTAAAAAACACAATTACTGTTCCTGCAAATAATGAAATTGTCGCAGAAGTTTATGCTGATGAAAAAGGTGAAAAATATAATATTGAACCAACGCGTTTTACAATTCCTGGCTTGTCAGAAAGTTTGCAACAGAAAATTTACGCAATTTCAGAAAAATCAATGACTGGTGGAATTAAAAAAATTGGTGTTTTAACTCAAGAAGATTTAGATTCTGCTAAACAAAAATTTGAACAAAATTTAAATAAAATAATTAAAGAAAAATTAGAGCCGGCCTTAGCCAATGCTACGGCGGACAGGCAAAAATTAGAAAATAAAGTAATTTTAGAAAATTTAATTTTAGCAACTATCTTAGAACAAAAATTTTCAAACAAAGTTGAAGAAGAAATTAGCGGATTTAATTTAAATGCAAAAGTTCTAGCGCAAACTGTTTTAATTGATTTTGAAGAAATGCTGGAAAAAGCAAAAGAAAACTTTAAAAAAGAAACAACAAGCGGCGAAACAATTTTAAGTTGGGACACTGATAATTTTAAATACAAGTTAAAAGATTTTAATAAAGAAAATAATTTAGCAATAATTCAAATTGATTTAACAGCAAAAGTTGCTGGAAATTTTGATGTTGATAATTTTAAGACAGCTGAAATTGCTGGCTTTGATAAAAAGGGAATTGAATATTATTTTTCACAATTTCCAGGAATTAAAAATATTGAAATTAAATTTTCGCCTTTTTGGGTTAAAAGCGCACCAGCTTTATCTGATAGAATTAAGATTGAAATAAAATAGTCGCTCACCCGCCTTCGCCCCTAACAACTCTACTGGACTACAGAGCCTGTCCGCCTTAGCTTTAGCGAAGGAGGAGGCAAGCTTCTCGTTTTACTCAAAAGTTTATCCGCCGTAGCGACAAAATGGTCGCTAGAGAGCGAAGGCGGAAAACAACAATTGAAGTTAAATAAATTACCCAGCTAACTAAAAAATATGACAACTACAACACTTAATACTATTTTATTTATTTTTGGAATGCTGTTAGCAGTTTTTGTTATGTTTTATACTTGGCACGAACCTAAAAAAAATACTCACAAAAAATTTAATTAGTTTTAAATATGCCAAACTCAAATCCAAATCTAAAATCTCTCCGTCATTCTTGCGAACACATTTTAATGCAAGCAATGTTAAAATTGTATCCAGAATTAAAAATGGCAATGGGTCCAGCTACTGATGATGGTTTTTATTTTGATTTTGATCTTAAAGAAAAAATTAGTGTAGACGATTTTCCAAAAATTGAAAAAGAAATGCAAAAAATAATTAACGCGGATTTGCAAATTACAAAACAAGAAATTTCTGTTTTAAAAGCCAGAGAATTATTTAAAAATAATCCTTACAAAAAAGAGTGGTTAGACGAAATTGAAAGCAGAGGTGAGAAAGTAACTGTTTACTGCACTGGAAAAACACAAGAGCCTGCCCGCCATAGCGATAAATGGCTGTTGGAGAGCGGCGGCGGGGTAGGCTCGTTTATAGATATTTGCGCTGGTCCGCATATTAAATCAACTGGAAAAATTGGCGCTTTTAAACTTACAAAATTAGCAGGAGCTTACTGGCGTGGAAATGAAAAAAATAAAATGCTAACAAGAATTTACGGAACTGCTTTTGCTAAAAAATCAGAATTAAAAGAATATTTAAATCTTTTAGAACAAGCTGAAAAAAGAGATCATCGCAAAATTGGCGCTGAACAAGAACTTTTTATGATTGATGAAACAGTTGGCAAGGGTTTAGTTTTGTGGCTACCAAACGGCGCAATTTTAAAACAACAAATGGAAAATTTCGTTTTAAATGAATATCAAAAACGCGGTTACAAATTAGTTTGTACTCCCCACATCGCGTCTTACAAACTTTTCGAACAATCTGGACATTTAAATTTTTACAAAGACGGAATGTATTCTCCAATGAATATTGAAGGCGAAGATTATTATATAAAACCAATGAACTGTCCTTTTCACATAAAAATTTACAATCACAAACCAAAAAGTTACCGTGATTTGCCTGTTCGTTACACAGAACTTGGAACTGTTTATCGTTACGAAAAATCTGGCACATTACAAGGTCTTTCTCGCGTTCGTGGTTTTACTCAAGATGACGCACACATAATTTGCGCGCCTGAACAACTAACAGACGAACTTGTTAAAGTAATTGATTTAACTAAATTTATTTTAAACACTTTTGGTTTTAAAAAAATTAAAATTTATTTAAGTGTTCGCGGTAAAAAAGACAAGGACAAATATTTAGGCAGTGATAAAGCTTGGGACCAAGCTGAAGCTGGACTTAAAAAAGCATTAGAAATTTCTAACTGGGATTTTGAAACAGAAGAAGGCGAAGCTGTTTTTTACGGACCAAAAATTGATGTAAAAGCATTTGACTCAATTGGTCGCGAGTGGCAAATTTCGACTTTACAACTTGATTTTAATTTAGCTGAAAAATTTAATATGGCTTACATTGATAAAGACGGAGACAAAAAACAACCCTTTATGTTGCACCGCGCTTTACTTGGATCAACTGAAAGATTTATGAGTTTGCTTATTGAACACTACGCTGGAGCATTTCCTCTTTGGCTCTCCCCTGTTCAAATTGTAATTATTTCTGTTGGAGAAACACATCAAAAACATTGTCAAAAGTTAGCTGATGAACTTAAAGAACAAAATTTTCGCGTTGAAGTTTGGGATGAAAACGAAACAGTTGGAAATAAAATTCGTAAAGCAATTCAACAAAAAATTCCATATATGTTAGTGATTGGTGATAAAGAAATTAATTCTAACAACTTACACATTCGTAAACGCAATGATAAAAATATAATTGAAATAAAAAAACAAGAATTTTTTGATAAAATTAAAAATTTGATTGACAAAAAATCACAGGAATTGTAAAATAAAAAAATGACTAAACAAAATATTATTTTAAACGCGCAAACTAGAGATTTAACTGGTAAAAAAGTATCTGCTCTTAGAGAAGATAAAAAAATACCAGCTGTTTTGTACGGACACAAAATTAAAAATCATAATTTAGTTTTAGATTGTGGTGATTTTGAAAAACTTTTTAATAAAATTTCTGAATCAGATTTAGTTGATTTAAAAATTAATAACAAAAAAACTGTAAAAGTTTTAATTCAAGAAACACAACGAAACCCAATCACAAATAATTTTTTACATATTGATTTTTATCAAGTAAAAATGGATGAAAAAATTAAAACTGAAATTGAGCTTGAATTTGTTAATGAATCTCCTGCTGTAAAAGATTTAAATGGAGTTTTAATTAAAGCATTAGATCATATTGAAATTGAATGTCTACCTGGTGATTTAATTTCTAAAATTCAAATTGATTTGTCGACTTTAAAAACTTTTGATGATATAATTAGAGTAAATGATTTAAATATTTCAGAAAAAATTAAAATTTTAACAAACAAAGAAACAATAATTGCTTTAGTTGAAGAACAGAAAGAAGAAGAAAAACCAATCGAAGAAAATGAGACAGAAGGTGAAAAAGAAACTAGCGAGGAAAAAGATAAAGACAAAA
>CAZFWC010000005.1:19056-21733 GCA_964522515.1 uncultured Gammaproteobacteria bacterium
GAAAATGAGACAGAAGGTGAAAAAGAAACTAGCGAGGAAAAAGATAAAGACAAAAAAAGTGAACAGTCACCAGTTAGCAGTGATCAGGTTGATAAAAAAGAATCTGACAAATAAAATTAGCATTATTAGCAAATATTCGCAAAATTAGCATCTTTAAAAAAACTAATTTAAAAAATATGTTATTTAACAAAAACAAAAAAGGATTTACTCTTATCGAATTATTAGTTGTTGTCGCAATTATTGGTCTTTTAGCTTCTTTAGCAATGGTTGCATTACAAAATGCAAAAGAAAGTTCGCGCGACACACGGCGTAAAGGAGATTTAAAACAAATTTCTACTGCTTTAAATTTATATTTATCAGGAGATGGAAATGGAAGATATCCTGTTCAAAATGCTTGGGCACATTTTGAAGACAGTTCGCTTTCCTCTCTTGTAACTAGTGAATTGCTAGTTGAATTACCATCAGATCCACTTGCAAGCCAAGGATATTATTTGGATTATAAAAGTGACGGAACAGGTTACAAAATTATGGGACAATTGGAAAAAGATACTGAATTAATGGAAAATGACGGCGGAAATGATAATAATAAATACGAACTTTTTACTCCTGACTTTCAAGCTGAATAATTAAATTTTTAAAAACAAAAATAAAAATGAAATTTGTTCAACAAAAAACAGCTAATTTAAAAATGCAACGAGTTTTTAATTTAAGTTTGATTTTATTTTTAATTATTTTATCTTTTATTTATTTTGACTTTATTCGCAGTAAAATTAGAGATGTTAAACGCAAAGCTGATATTAGACAATTGCAAACTGCTTTAAGTATTTATCAATCTAATTTTAATGAATTTCCAAATGTAAATGATTTTGATTTTCAAGATTGGGACACAACTTTTGAACCACTAAACCAAGAATTTAGTTTTATAAATATTTTAGAAAAAGAAAATATTATAGATCAACCTGTTAAAGATCCAATTAATTCAGCTAGATTTTATTATCGTTACAAAAAATTTCCAGCTAACAGTTTTGGTTGCGAACAGCCATTTTATATTTTACAAATTATGAATTTTGAAAATGAAATTAAAGACCACGGCTGGGGAAAATGTCCAGAAAGAAATTTTATTAATGAAGCTCCAAACGGTTTCACCATTCAAATTTTTGAGTAATAAAAAATGCAAATAAATAAAAAATTAAAAAATAGCAAAATAATTTTATCCAGTATTATAATCCTGGTTTTTTTGTTTATAATTAGTTTTTATTTTTATTATACAAATACCATAAATTATATTGAAAATAATTTTAATTTAAATAATAAAAATATTCAAACTGATTGTAAATTTGTAAAAAAAATTAATGGGATTTGTGTTAATAAAAATCAACAAAATATTTGGCCAGTGGCTTTAATGATTGACAACCATCCTGACGCGTGGCCACAATTTGGTTTAAATCAAGCAGAATTAGTTTACAGCGCTTTAGTGGAAGGTGGCGCCACAAGATTAATGGCAATTTTTACAAACAACAAAAGTGTTGCTAAAATTGGTCCAGTGCGAAGCGCCCGACCCTACTATTTAACTTGGGCAAAAGAGTTAAATTCTCTTTACGCTCACTCTGGTGGCTCTCCAGAAGCTTTGAAAAAAATTAAAAACTGGGAAATTATTAATTTGGAAGAAATTACATCTTACGGTCATCTTTATTTTTGGCGCGATAAAAATAGATTTAGTCCACACAATCTTTTTACTTCAAATGAAAGATTAAAATTAGCGCGTGAAGATTGGGAGCTGGCTGACAAAATTCCAAATTATCAATCTTGGAAATTTAGTAAAAATCAAAAAATATCTAATGAAAAAATATCAGAAATTAATATTAATTATTCACCCGGAGTTTTGTTTGATGTTAAATATAAATACAACACAACAACAAATTCATATTTAAGATTTCAAAATAACGCGCCACAAATTGATGCTTTAAACAACACGCAAATTTCAACAACAAATTTAATTGTTCAATTTGTTCCAAAAGAAAAACATCTTGATTCAGAAGACAGATTACAAATTGAAACAATCGGTTCTGGTAAAGCTTGGATATTTTTTAATAATCAAATTATAAAAGGCGCTTGGCAAAAAAATAGCTTGACTGACAGGACTATTTTCTATAATGACTCTAACCAAGAAATTACTTTTTTACCGGGGAATATTTGGGTTGAAATTATGCCAGAGAATAGGGATGTTGAAATTTTAGAATAAAAACTTATCCACAGATTTGAATTGACAAAAAAAATTATTATTGTTATATTGAATTCAATGTCAGGTGCAAATTCTATTTGGACCCCAAAAAAGAAAAATCTAAATAAAATTTAGGTTTTTCTTTTTTTGATAATTTTTAATAATAAATGTATAATTCAAATGGAGTCAAATGGGCCACTTCTAGGTGAAGAGTTTGTACCTGACATTCAAACCTGAGGGGTTCGAATCCCCTTGGCTCCAATTTTTATTTTACACACTAGAAACTACTTTATAAAAAATTAGAAAGGTTTATTTTTGTGATAAAATAAAAAAGCCAGCCCAGATATTAGAAATATTCGCACATTATTAGCACTATTCGCAATTAACTATGCTTTCTCAAAAAACATTAACCCAAAACACAACTTACTACACTTTAGCTTTAATTTTTCAAAAGAT
>CAZFWC010000005.1:21833-43737 GCA_964522515.1 uncultured Gammaproteobacteria bacterium
AAACATTAACCCAAAACACAACTTACTACACTTTAGCTTTAATTTTTCAAAAGATTTTAGCTTTTGTTTATTTTACTTTTTTAGCTCGCGGATTAACAGTTGATGATTTGGGTAAATATTCTTTTGCTTTTGCTTTTACAACTATTTTTTCAGTTTTAATTGATGTTGGATTATCATCAGTTTTAACAAGAGAAATCGCAAAAGACAAATCTAAAACCTCTGAATTATTATCAAATATTTTAGGTGTAAAAACAACTTTAATGTTTTTTGCTTACGGATTAATTGTTGTTTTAATTAATGTTTTAAATTATCCTGAATTAACTAAAAGTTTAGTTTATATTACAGCTTTAATAATGGCGCTTGATAATTTTTCAACAACTTTTTGGGCAACTTTGCGTGGCAATCAAAATTTAAAATACGAAAGTTTAGGAATTATTCTTTTTCAAATTTTAACAGTTGTAATTGGTGGATTTTTTTTGTATTTAAATTTTAGCGTTGTTTATTTAGCAATTGTTATTTTATTATCCAGTTCATTTAATTTTATTTTTTCATATTGTCAAATGCGTTGGCAATTAAATATTAAACCTAAAATTGTCTACAATAAAAAGTTAATTAAAAATTTAATAAAAATTTCAATTCCTTTTGCTTTAACTGGAATTTTTGCAAGATTAAATACACAAATTGATTCTGTTTTTTTATCAAAAATCGGATGCGCAAATCAAATTGCGTGCGACACAAATGTCGGAATTTATTCTGTTGCTTCAAAAATTACTTTAGCAATTCATTTTATTCCTTTGGCTTTTGTTGCCGCGCTTTTCCCAGCAATGAGTGAATATTTTATAAATAATAAAGAAAAACTAGCTAAAACTTTTGAAAAATCAATGAAATATTTAATGATTATTGGTTTGCCAATTTCCGCTGGAATTATTGCTTTAGCGCCTGATTTAATTCCTAAAATTTTTGGTTCTGAATTTTCCGCTTCTGTTTTGCCTTTGCAAATTTTAATTATTTCTTTAACTTTTATTTTTTTAACTTTTCCAATTGGCGCTTTGTTAAATGCTACTTCAAGACAACTTAGAAACTCAATGCACATTGGAATTGCAGTTGTTGTAAATATTATTTTAAATTTAATTTTAATTCCAAAAATTACTTACACTGGCGCCGCGATTTCTTCTTTAGTCAGCACCTTAGTTATTTTATTTTTAGGTCTTTATATTATTCCGCAGATTATTAAATACAATAAAAAAAATTTAATAATTAGTTTTATTAAATCTTTTATTTCAGCTTTAATAATGGGAGTAATTTTATATTTTTTACTTTTTAAATTGCATTTTATAATTTTAATTCTTCTTGGCGCAATAATTTATTTTGTAATTTTATTTTTAATAAAAGGATTTACTAAAAATGATTTAGACGATTTATTGATTTCATTAAAGTTAAAAAATATTGACAAATAAAATTAATAAAATTATAATTAAATTATATGAATCAAACTTACTTAACTAAATTTAAAAACCGACAATTTCCTGTTTTTATTGAAAAAGATGAGGATGGGTTTTATGTGGTTGAATGTCCAGTTTTTCAAGGTTGTTATTCTCAAGGCAAAACATTAGATAATGCTTTAAAAAACATAAAAGAAGTAATTAAAATTTGTCTAGAAGAAAAAGAAAATCAAGAAATTAGTTAAATGTTTAATTAATAATATGCAAGAACAATTAAAAAATTTAATTAACAAAATAAAATCCACGCAAGGTTTGAATGCTTATGATGAAGCAACAACTAAACAAATAATAATTATACGAATTCTAAATCTTTTGGGTTGGGATATATTTGATGTTAATGAAATCAAACCTGAATATCCCGTTGACCCTCAAAATAGTAATGAAAAAGTAGATTATGCTTTAGCAAAAGACACGAATAATATGGTTTTTGTCGAGGCTAAGGCGGTAAGTATTGATTTAGACAATTACGAAGAGCAGTTGTGTAATTACTGTTTTAAAAATAATGTTGTTTTAGGTGTTTTAACAAATGGTATTTCTTGGTGGTTTTATTTACCGAGAGTAAAAGGAAGTTGGTATGAAAGAAAATTTTATTCTATAGATCTAATACGGCAGGATGCAGACGCGATTATTTCAAAATTTATTGATTTTTTATCAAAACAAAATGTTACAATTGGCAAAGCTGAAGAGAACGCAAAAAAAAACATACGAATCAAAGCAAAAAAAACAAATGATCAACAAATCATTACCTCAAGCATGGAATACTTTAATTTCTTCTGAAGATGAACCGTTTATGGATTTGTTCAATGATATGTTGGAAAAAATTAGTGGTTTCCGCGCAGAACCTGAAGAAATCGCAGAATTCTTTGCAAAAAATAGAACTAAGTTGTTGGTTTTGAAAGAAGAATCTCTACAAACAACGAGAAGAACAAAAAAAAGTGAACACACAATACAACCCAAAGAAGAAAAAACAAGCAACTATGTTAGAACAGGTTTTACTGGAAAAAATATTAACGCTTTTATATTTAATAATAAAAAATACAAAGTTAATTCTTGGCAACAACTACTATCTGATATTTGTGAAGAAATGGGTAATCTACACAAAAATGATTTCAATAAAGTTCTTTCACTAAGAGGCATAAAAAGACCTTATTTTACAAAAACTCCTAATGATTTGAGAGTCCCTAAAAAAATTAAAGGGACTGACATATTCGTTGAAACACATTGGAGCGCAAATGGTATTGTTAAACTATGCAAAGATGTTCTAAGTTTATTTGGATATAAAGACGATTTAAAGATTGAATACCATTAGCTGGATTTAAAAAAACAAAAATATAAGAAACAAAAAAATCGTTTCAAATTTTCTGGAACGATTTTTAATTTCTCAATTTTTTAATTTCTTTTTTATTCCACGGGATCCCCCGCCTGCCAAAGATTACTGGCGGGCAGGCATCGCCTTGACCCAATCCTAAAAAATCCTATCAAGACTCGGGATGACAACTTTTTATTTATCCAACCTAAACCTAACAAAAACCCATTTAATAAATTCAATAACTAAAATAACTAAACCCCCAATAAAAATTATATAAAACCATTGCCAGAAATTAAGCGGGACTGTGTGAAAAATATTTTGCAAAAATGGATTATAAATTGCAATTGCTTGTAAAAATAAACCAAAAACTAAACCAAATATTAAAAATTTATTATTCCAAAATTTAGTTTTCCAAACTGGTTTTTGCAAATTACGAATACTAAAAATATAAAATAATGAATCAACGCCTAACGCAACAAAAGCAATTGTTCGCGCTAAATCTAAATTTATTTCTTTACCTTGCCAAAAAATCCAAAACGAAAATAAAACAAAAAACGCTGTTACTAAACTAATTAATCCAATTAAAACTTTATTTTCTTTGTCTAAAATATCAGTTTGTTTTTTAATTGGTTTATCTTTCATCACATCGTGATTTTCAGAATCTTGTGTCAAAGCCAAAGCTGGTAAAGTATCGTCAATTAAATTAACCCAAATAATTTGTGAAGCTAAAATAGGCAAAGGCCATTTTAACATTAACGCTGTTAGAATAATAAAAACTTCTGTGAACGAATCTGAAAGAAAATACAAAATAATTTTTTTAATATTTGCAAAAATAATCCTGCCTTGTCTCACAGCTTCCACAATTGTTTTAAAATTATTATTTAACAAAATTAAATCAGAAGATTCTTTCGCAACATCAGTTGCAGTGCCCAAAGCAACGCCAATATCTGCTTGCTTTAAAGCAGGCGCGTCATTAATTCCGTCACCAGTCATTGCAACTACTTTATTTTTCTCCTGCCACGCTCGCACAATTTTTAGTTTATCTTCTGGAGTGGTTCGCGCGTAAAGTTTTATGCTTTCAACTTTTTGTTTAAATTCTAAATCTGACATCTTTTGCAAATCCTCTCCTTGTAAAATATTTTTTTCGTCAATATCAAGTCCAATTTCTTTTGCGATTTCCTTTGCGGTAAATTTATTATCACCAGTTATCATCACTGTTTGTATTCCAGCTTTTTTTGTAATTTCTAAAGTTTCTTGAACATTTTCACGAATTGGGTCTTTAATTCCAACTAATCCAACTAAAACAAAATTAGTGTAAAGTTCATTCATTGCTTGTTTAAAATTTAATTCAGTATTTTTATCATCAGAAATACTTTTAATTTTTGATGATATTTTTTTATAACCTAAAGCTAAAACTCGCAAACCTTGTTTTGACATTTCTTCATAAGCTTTAACAAATTTTTCCCTGCGATAAGAATTTAATTCCAAATGTTTTTTAATATGATGTGAATAAACATAATTAGAAAATAGTAAAACTTTTTCTGGCGCGCCTTTTAAATAAATAATATTAAAATCTTTATCAAACTCATTAAGAGTCATCATAAATTTATATTGAGAGTTAAAAGGAATTTCATCTAATCTTAAATATTCTTTTTCTAATTCTTTTTTATCCAAACCAATATTTAAACCAGCTAAAAGAAGCGCTTTTTCAGTTAAATTCCCAACTAAATGATCAATACTTAATTCGTATTTTTTTTCTGCGATATAAGCGTTATTGCACAACATTCCAATTCGCAAAAGAAATAATTGTTGTTCAGCAGCTTTGTCAGTTAAATCTGGCAAACCAGTTTTTAAATTAATTTCCATATCTTCTGTGATTATTTTAACAACTTGCATTTTTCCTTGCGTGATTGTTCCAGTTTTATCAGCGCAAATCACATTTGTTGATCCTAAAATTTCAGCGCTTAATAATCTTTTAACTAAAGCTTTATTTTTTAAAATTCTTTGCATCCCAATAGCCAAAACAACTGTTACAGTTACTGCTAAACCTTCTGGAATTGCCGCCACAGCAACAGCAACAGAAGTTACAAACATTTCTTTAAATGAGTGTCCGAAAAATATTCCTGCAATAAAAATTATTACAGCAACCACTAAAACAGCTTTTGTTAAAAATATTGCAAACTTGTCTAATTTATGTTGCAAAGGTGTTTTTTCTGTTTTAATTTTAGATACAAGCTCTGCAATTTTTCCAATTGCTGTGTGACTGCCTGTTTCCACAACAACGCCGCGCGCATTTCCTTCAACTACAATTGTGCCCATAAAAGCCATATTTATTAATTCTGCTAAAATTGTTTCGTCTGATAAAACTTTAGTTTGTTTTTTTCTTGCTTGTGACTCCCCTGTTAAAATTGCTTCATTTATTTTTAAATTATTAATTTTAAATAATCTTAAATCAGCTGGAACTTTATCTCCTGCGTTTAAAATTACAATATCTCCAACAACTAAATCTAAAGTTTTAATTAATTTTTCTTCACCGCTGCGAAAAACTTTTGCGTAATTAACAATAACTTTTTGCAAAGTTTCCAAAGCTCGCGAAGTTTTAAATTCTTGTGAAAAACCAACAATAATATTAATTACAACCGCTAAAAAAATAACTGCTGAATCAATAATATCTCCTAAAATTAAACTTAGTAATGTAGCAATAATTAAAACAATTACCATTAATGATTTAGTTTGATTTAATAAAATATTAAATATGTTTTCTGATTTTTTTTTAGGTAAAATATTTAAACCATTTTTTTCTTGTCTTTTTTCAACTTCAATTTGAGTTAATCCTTTTTCTGTTGTGTAAATTTTGTTAAAAATATTTTGCAAATTAAAGGTCCACCATTTTATTTCTGGTCTTTTTTCAATAAAAGCAAATTTAGATTTTAATTTTTTATTAAACATTAATTTAATTATAGCATTTTAAGTTGTAAAATAAAAAAAACAAAACACTAAAGCAAAAACTTAATGTTTTATTTTAAATAAAAAGTGTTCCAGCCTGCCCGCCGTAGTCCAATAGGATTTTTTAGAGGCGAAGGCGGGTGTTTTAATGTTTTAATGTTTCAGTTTGTTATTTATACATTTTAATTAACCCTTCAATATCTAAACTTTCAAGCATATTTTTTCCTTCCTGTGTTGTGTTTAGCAATTCTTTATACGGAGCAAATACATTTTCAAGTAGTGGTGGTAAATAAATAATTGCAAAAATTATTGGAATAACAATAACTAAAATTTTAATTATTGAAAAAATTCTGTTCCACATTAAATACTTGCGAGTTTTTTCTGTATTTTCATAAATTTTCAATAATAATTCTTCTTGAGTTAATTTTTGTTTTTCTTCAGACATAAATTTTTTAATTAATTTTTTTATTTATAAATTTCTGGAGCCGTTTCCGAGATTCGAACTCGGTGCCTTGACCTTACCATGGTCACGCTCTACCGATTGAGCTAAAACGGCGGAAACAAACCCAAAGCTCAAAACAAATTTTACATTTCCTGAATTCTTTTTTTAAATTCATCTAACTTTTGATTGTCAGAATTTATTGTTTTTAATTTATTAAAAGCATCAAGCGCTAAAATTTTATTTTTATTTAATATCGCCGCGTCAATTAAAAAATCTAAATATTTTGGATTATTTGGTTTTAACTCACTTGCTTTGCGAACAGCAGTTAAAGCCCTTCCTGGATTTCCTAATTTATATTCCGCGGTCGCCAAATCTAAAAAATGTTCTGGGTCTCTTTTTGTTAACTCAATTGTTTTTTGATAATTTTTTCTAGCTTTTTCCCAATCACCTGTTTCTGCCGCCAAATTTCCAAGCCCTTTAAAAGCTTTGCTACTTTTTTTATCTTTTTTTAAAATATGATCGTACAATTCTTTTGCGTGTTCAAAATCTTTTTGTTTTAAATATATTTTAGCAAGACTTAAATAAGCGTCTTCATTGTTTGAATCAATTGAAATTATTTCAAGATATATTTTTTCTGCTTCGCTTAATTGATCTTGTTTTATTAATTCTTCTGCTTGATTAAATTTATCATCAATTCTTTCTTGTTTTTCTTGTATTGATAATCTAATTGTTTTTTTTAATCTTTTTTCTTGCTTGTATTTTTTTTCTAATAAAATTATTTTATTATAAAAACTGTTTGCTAATTTGCAAATTTTTTTCCACACTTTTGATTTTACAAAATTAGTAAGAAACTTAAATTCTCGTTTAAATCTTTTTTCTAAAAGAGCAGATTTAACTTCAGCTTGTTTTTCAGCTTTTAATTTTTCCAAATCTATATTAGCTAAAAGAGGAAATTTTCGAAAAATAATTAAACCAATAAAACACAGGCTAATTAAAATTATTATTATTAAAAAAATTGAAAACATATTTTAACATTTATTAACTGACCCAAATAATTCAATTTTCTCTTCAACAATTTTTTGAACTGAGTCCATTGAAGCTGGAAAAATATCTCGCGGATCAATTTCGTGAACTTTACTCATCAAAGTTTGTCTTAAAGTATTTGTAAAAACTTGTCGCAATCTTGTATCAATATTAATTACTGCTACACCATTTTTTATTGCTTGTTTAATATCTTGATCAGGCACACCAGAAGCGCCGTGTAAAACCAAAGGTAATTTTGTTTTTTGTTTAATTTCTTTTAACAATGTTTGATTTATTTTTTCCTTACCTTTAAAAATTCCGTGCATTGCCCCAACTGATGGAGCAAAAGTATTAATCTTTGTTTTTTTAACAAATTTTTCTGCTTGACTAGGATTTGTCATAAATTTTGAAAAATCATCTTTTATTTTTTTCTTTGCAATACTTTTTTTATTTAAAATAGTTCCTAATTCTCCTTGAGCCCAACATTTATTTTTGTGAGCGTAATCTGTTGCTTGTTTTGTTAAAATAACATTTTCATCATAAGGCAATTCTGAAGCGTCAATATGAATTGAAGTAAAACCAGCAGAAATACATTCTGCAACAGAATGAAAACTTTTCCCGTGATCAAGATGCAAAGCAACTGGAACTACAACTGCTTCATTTTTTGCAATTGTTTCCATTATGTGAGTAATTGGTTTTAAGCCGGCATATTTAATTGTTTTTTCAGAAATTTGGATAATCACTGGCGATTTTTTAGCTACTGCGCCACGCACAATTGCTAAAGTTGTTTCTAAATTAAATGTGTTAAAAGCAGGAACCGCATAATTTCCTTTCACTGCTTTTGGAATAATTTCTTTAATGTGTACTAGCATAAGATAAAAATAAAGAAATTAAGAAATTGAGGACAATTAAAATTTTCAAAGAAAATTTTAATAAAAATCCCTTAATTTCTCCTTTCTTAATTTCTTTTATTATTTTTTATTTTTTTAATTATTTTAATAAATTTTTCAGAACTTAAACTTGCGTTTCCAACTAAAACTCCCTGAATTAAATCCATTTTTAAAAAATTATTTATATTTTCTGAGTCAACTGAACCACCATAAATTATTGAAATATTATTTTTAATTATTTTTTCTGTAAAATATTTTTGTAAAGTTTTATAAATAATTTGCGTTGATTGTTCTGCTTGTTTTGGATTAACTGCTTGTCCTGTTCCAATCACCCAAATTGGTTCGTAAGCAATAATTATTTTTTGATTATTTTTTAATTTTACATTTTCAACTGCTTTGCTAATTTGTTTTGACAAAACTAAATCTGTTTTATTATTTTGTCTTTGCTCAAGCGTTTCTCCCACACAAACAATTGGAATTAAATTATTTTTTAATGTAATAATAATTTTTTTATTTACATCTTCATCTTTTTCATTTAAATATTTTCTTCTTTCTGAATGTCCAAGAATTATATATTTTACTCCTAATTCTTTTAGTTGCGTTGCTGAAATTTCACCAGTGTAAGATCCTTTCTTTTGATAAAAAACATTTTGCGCGCCTAACTTTACCTGTTCCGCCTTCGCTCCCTGACTACCCTTTACCGCTCCGGCGGACAGGCTCTTGTTTTTAAAAAAACTTTGAATAATTTTATTTACACTGTTAATACTAGTGAAAGAAGGACATAAAATTATTTCTAAATTCTTATTCCGAGTGCTCGGGATTATTTTTTTAACTTTATTTAAAATTTCAAAACTTAAATCTTCTGCTTCTTTATTAAGCAATTGCATCTTCCAATTTGCGATTAGATAAGTTTTTTTCATAATTTTTATTTTTTAAAAAATAACAGTGCCACCCAAACTCAACAAACTAACAATAACCCCTGAAATACAAATTCCTAAAAATATTAATAAAATTGATTCCCAATATTTAAAATTAAATAACCACGCAGCGACAGAGCCAGTCCACGCGCCAGTCATTGGCAAAGGAATTGCAACAAATAAAACTAAAGCTAGTTTTCCCCATTTTTCATATTTATTTTTAAATTTTTTACGCGTTCTTTCAAAAAGCCAGTTAAAAAACTTTTCGCAAATTTTAAAATTTTGCATTAAAAACTTAACAAAATATTTCCAAAACAAAAGTAAAAAAAACACTGGAATTATATTTCCTAAAACTGACAAAAAATAGGCTGGAACTACACTCATTTTATAACTTAAAAGAGCAATTGGCAAGGCAACGCGCAATTCGCCAATTGGAGTCATCGCAGTTAATAGTGTTTTTATTTCTGGAATTAAATTTATTTCCATTTTACAAGTTGATTCAATTTCTAAATTATAATTTCTAATTTCTAACCCGCCTGCCAAAGTCTTGTACGGTGGGCAGGTAAAATAAAAAATATCTAATTCTAAAATTAAAATTTATTTTAGAATTTAGAAATTATTGAATTGAAAATTTTATTAGGTGAACCCGCCTGCCTGCCAAAGTCTTATACGGTGGGCAGGTTATAATTTAGGTGAATTAGAAATTGAACAAATATATTCTTAAAAAAAATCTGTATTATTCCCAAATGTAGTTGCTTTCAACCCAATCTGTTAGAGATTTTGTGTCTTGAAAACGATTTTCATCAGAATTTGAATTTAAAACAACACTTATAATTTCTGAATTATTTTTTAATTTAATCACACTGGAAAAACAATATCCTGCTTCATCAATAAAACCAGTTTTGCCACCTAAAATTTTTAAGTAAGAATTTAATAATTTATCTGTGCTTTTTGCTTGATGTTTTTTTCCTGACAAACTGACAAAAGTGTAATTTTTTTGTAATAATATTTTTTGAATTATTGAATGCTTTATTGCTAATTTTAAAATTTGCGCCACTTCAAAAGCAGTTGAAACATTTTTCTCGCTTAAACCAACTGCGTCTTTAAAAAAAGTTTTCTCAAGTCCTAAACCTTTTGCTTTAATATTCATTTTTTTTACAAATTCTTCTTGAGTCATTTTTGTTGAATGAACCAAAGCCATTGTGGCATCATTGTCTGAAGCAATTAAAGATAAATGCAATAAATCTTTAGCTAAAATTTTTTCATTTAATAATAAATTTGCGCGTCCGTCATTTTTATTTAAATCATTATTTTGAATTTGAATTTCAGCTTGCAAATCTGGATTAGTATCTAAATAAACTAAGGCAGTTATTAATTTTGTAATACTGGCAATTGGTTTTTGTTGATTTGAATTTTTATTAAATAAAATTTTTCCTGTTTTTTTATCAATAATAATTGCGCTAGTTGCTGAAATTTTTACACCTAAATTATTATTTATAATTCTTTGCGGGCTTGCCTGCCTGTCCGCCGTAGCTTTAGCGAAGGAGGATTCTTGCGCACCCAAAACATCACCTGAATTTAAAGGCAATAATATCTGACTGGAAATTAAAATTGTGAAAAGTAGATTTGCTAACATTTTAATACGCCTTTGCCAAATAAACTCTAGACTCTGTTTCTTTTGCACAAACAATACATTTGCCTTTTTTGTTTTCTGCATAAACGCGAGTTGTTGCTTTGGTGTCGTATTTAATTTGTTCTTCGCATTTTTTTGAATTACACCAATTTACAACAGCAAAAAAATTTTCTTTTTTAAAATCTGCTTTTAATTTTTCATAATCAGAATATTCTCTAATATTTTCTTTAAAATTTTTCTCACTTGTTTTTAATAAATTATTTTGAATCTCATCTAATAAATTTTTTATTTTATTTTTTACTTGCCCTAAGCTTGTTGAAGGGTTTAATTTTATTTCTTGCTTTTCACCAGTGTCTCTACGAACTAAAATTATTTGTTTTTTTTCTACATCTTTTGGTCCAACTTCAATTCTAATTGGCACACCTTTCATTTCCCACTGATTAAATTTCCAACCCGGAGTATTTGTGTCATCCCAATCTATTTTATATTTTATATTTTTAAGATTCTTTTCTAAATTTTTTATATAATTTTTTACTAATTTTTCTTCTTCTTGAGTTTTATAAATTGGAATTATTATTATTTGAACTGGCGCAATTTTTGGTGGCAAAATTAAACCTTTGTCATCTCCGTGAGCCATAATTATTCCACCGATCATTCTTGTTGAAACTCCCCAACTTGTTGGCCAAGGTGTTTTGTCTTTTCCATCTTTGTCTAAAAAATTAATTTCAAAAGTTTTTGCAAAATTTTGCCCCAAAGAATGCGAGGTTCCCATTTGTAAAGCTTTTTTATCTTTCATCATTGCTTCAATTGATTTTGTGTATTCAGCGCCAGCAAATTTTTCAGCTTGAGATTTTAATCCATCTAAAACATAAATTCCTAAAAATTCATTTGCAAAATCTTTATACATTTTTAAAGCAGAGTTGACCATTTCTTCAGCTTGTTTTTTTGTTTGATGTAAAGTGTGACCCTCTTGCCATAAAAATTCTGTTGTTCGCAAAAATAATCTTGTTCTCATTTCCCAACGCACAATATTGCACCACTGATTAACTTTTAAAGGCAAATCACGATAAGAGTGCACCCACTTAGCAAAAGTTTTATACATTATTGTTTCTGAAGTTGGACGAATTGCTAGCCGTTCTTCTAATTTTTTTCCTCCTGCTTCTGTAACCCACGCAACTTCTGGCGCAAATCCTTTGATGTGTTCTGCTTCTTTTTTAAAATAACTTTCAGGAATTAATAAAGGCAAATAAACATTATCAACGCCTAAATCTTTTATTTTTTTATCTAATTCGCATTGAATATTTTCCCAAAGCGCGTAACCATAAGGTTTAATAATCATACAACCTTTAACATCTGAATATTCAGCTAAATCAGCTAGTTGAACAATTTCATTATACCAATCAGAAAAATTTTTAGATTGTGGAGTTAATTTTTTCATAAGCCAAAGCCCGTAAAGATTTCTCCTCCCCAACGAGCTAAATCTTTGTAAGTAATAAAAACAATTAAAATCATTAAAACCGCAAAACCAAGAGTGTGGACAATATTTTCAATTTTTTGATTAGCTTCTTTACCGCGAATTTTTTCAATAATTAAAAATAAAATCCTGCCTCCATCTAAAGCTGGAAAAGGTAAAATATTTATTAAAGCTAAATTAAGTGAAAGCAAAGCAGCAAATTGCAAAACATAAACTACATCTAAATCAATCATTTGCCCAGTAAAAACCGCAATTCCAATTGGACCAGCAAGCTCCACAGCCATTTCCCCAGTAGAAAAAATACTTTTAATAATCCCAGCCAGAGCAACAAACAAAGCAATTAATAAATTGTAAGTTCCTTTAATTCCTAACCAAATTGAGTAGTACCACGAGTAAGAAACAACGCCAGTTTTTGCCAAACCAATTCCTAAGACTGGAGTTTTATTTGAAGTTTTTAAAATTTCTGGCGTAGCTGTTATATTTATAATTTCAGAGTTTCTTAAAATTTCTAATTCAATTTCTTGATTTTCTTTTTGCGAAATATAATTTTGAATATATTCTACTGAATCAATTTTATTATTGTCTAATGAAACAATTGAATCATTAATTTGCAAACCTGCTAAGTCAGCCGGTGAATTTTTATTTATTGAAATAATTTGAATTTTTTCATTTTTAATTTGACTAGCTTGGCCTTGAACAGCTTGATCTAAAATTGTTGGCGCGCCAATATTAAAACAAATTGCCAATAAAATTGCGCACAAAACAACATTCATAAAAACACCTGCTGAAAGCATTATTGTTCTTTGCCAAATTTTTTTTGAACCAAAACTGTCAGGCTCTTTAATTTCAGTTGCATTTTCACCTTTAATTTGCACAAACCCGCCAATTGGAATTAAATTTAAAGAGTAGACTGTGTTAGGAGCTAACTCTGCTTTAAATTTTTTACCCCAGACTATTTTCTTTTTTTTATTTTCATCTTTATAAATTCCAACTACTCGCGGAGGAAAACCAAAACCAAACTCGTGCACTTTTGTTTTAAAAATTCGCGCAGTTGCAAAATGCCCTAGCTCGTGAGCCAGGACAAGAACGCCTAAAATTATAATAAAAGCTAGAATTGTTATAAACATAAAGTTAAGAAAAAAAGAAATTAAGAAATCAAGGGCTATCAAAATTTTCTTTGAAAATTTTGACTTTACCTCAATTTCTCCCTTTCTCAATTTCTCAATTTCTAAAGTTGTATTTCTTTCTCTTTTTTTTCTCCAATTTCTTCAACTTGATCATTGTATTCTCTAGTTATTTTATCTAATTCTTCAATTAAACTATATTTTTCATCTTCTGAAATTTCTTTATTTTTTTCTTGTTTAATAATTTCTTCTTTAATTTTATCTCGTAAACCACGCAAAGAAATTTTGCCATTTTCTATTTTTTCGCGCAACATTTTAATAATTTCTTTTCGTGTTTCTTCTGTCATTGAAGGAATTGATAAACGCAAAAAATTACCTTCATTTTTAATCACTAAACCAATGCTAGCAGTTTCAATTGCTTTTTCAATATTTTTTAAAACGGTTTTGTCCCAAGGTTCAACCAATAATTGTTTTGGTTCTGGACACGAAATACTTGCGATTTGATTAACTGGCATTTTTGAACCGTAAATATCAACTTTAATATTTTCAATTAACGAAGGTGTTGCTCTATTTGTTCGAACACCAGAAATATCTTGATTAATATGCTCAATTACTTTTTGAAAGTCTTGTCTTTTGTCTTGAATATTCATAAAAATTATTTTATATTTTTCATCCCCATATAAATTACATTTGGATTTGTTTGATCAACAGCTAATGCTCCAACTGATAATTTTGTCGGCAAAGTTGACGCAAGCCAAGTTTTACCTTTATCAAAAGTTCTGTAAAAAGCATTTCTAGTTCCGTAATAAATTTGATTATCATCTCTTGGGTTAATTGCTAATTCTCTAACATAAACTTCTCCAGCTGGTGTTAAAATATTAATCTCATCCCAAGTTTTGCCACCGTCATCTGATTTTATTAAACCAAAATTAGATCCATAAAGCAAGGCGTCATTTTTTGTTAAATCAAAAATTAAATCATTAAAAGAAGTTACGCCTTTTCGTTCTCTTCTTTTTTGTAAATCCTCTTTTGTAGTTGGAAAATAATTATTTTTTAAATTTATCCAATCACTGCCACTGTTTTCACTTTTAAAAATTCCTTTGCTAGCTGTTCCAACATAAACAATGCTATTTTTTTTAGGATTAACAAGAATTTTTTTAATAATCGCGCCTTCAAGTTGAAAAATCTTTTCCCAAGATTCACCTCCGTCAATTGTTTTGTGAATTTCCCCGCTAGATGTTCCTAAATATAAAACTAAATTATTTGTTGTGTCAATTGTTAAAGCAGAAATTATATATTTTTCTCTGGTTTCCCAATAAAGAGAATCCCAATTTTTTCCTAAATCAAGACTTTTGTAAACATTTTTTCCAGTTGAAATATATGCTACACCACTATTTTGCGGATCCAAAGCAACATCATAAATTGTTCCATCTTTAAAAATATTACGCCAATTCTCACCAGCATTATCTGAGTACCAAAGTCCGTTATTTGTTGAACCTAAAAAAATATTTTTGTGATTTAAAGGATCTATTTTAATTTGATTAACTCCAAGATTATTAATTGTAGTTGCTTTTTTATTTTTGTATTCAATTAAACTTGAATTTTGAAAATTTTCACCAAAATCAATTGATTTAAAAATTCCTCCTCCACTGGTTTTAGATTTTGACCCCAAAGACAAATCACTTAAACTGCAACCAGTTAAAGTTGTGGTGAGAATTAAAATTATAAAAAGAAAAATTATTTTTTTCATATTTATATTATTTAAATTAATTTAATTAATAAACTACGCTGTGCCCAAAGCAACTATACAACTTTGTTGCATTTTTTTGGGAATAAAATTTTCGTTTTCTAAATTTTCAAATTTATCTAAATTAAACAAATTATTTGTAAGCTTATTTATTCTTTTTTCTGCGATTTTACAATATTTTTTATTAATTTCAAAACCAACATAATTTCTATTATTTAAAACACAAGTCGCTGCGGTGGATCCGCTTCCCATAAAAGGATCCATTATTAATCCGTTATCTGGCGAACCAGATAAAACCATTCTTTTTAATATTTCTATTGGTTTTTGAGTTGGGTGATTTTCTCTTTCAGGAGATTGCGCGTGAATTCTTGAATTACTCCAAACATCTTTAGGATTACACCCTTCTTCAAGCCATCTTTTTCCTACAAAAATTGAACGCATTCTTGCTTTTTTTGTTTCTTCATCATACGGAATTCTTATAGGATCTAAATTAAAATAATATTTTTTTTTATTTTTAACAAAAAAACCTATATTATCGTGAACGGAAGAAAATTTTCTAGTGCTCCCTCCCATACTTGGTACCCTTCTGTCCCAAATAATTTCATTAATCATAAAAAGTTTTTTTTTCATAAAAGAAAAAATTTCAGGACTAAACTGCCAAGTTAAAAAAATATAAAAACTTCCAGTTTCTCTTAACTTTGGAATAACTGCATTAATCCATTTTTTACTCCATTCTAAATATTCTTTTGGTTCTAGTTTGTCTGACTTATTTCCATAATCTTTACCAAGACAATAAGGTGGATCAGCTACTATTAAATCTAAAGAATTATCAGGAATTTTTTTTACACCCAACAAAACATCTTCATTAAAAATTTTATTTAATATTTCTTTCACAAAATTATACTTTTTGAATTACTTTTTAATAAATCTAAAAATTCTTTTCTTGTTCTGTGTTCAGATTCGTGATGATAAAAAGCTTGAATTTTATCATTTCTTGGATTAACATATATTGGCATAAATTGTGGAGAAAAAAGAACAAGATAAGCTGGATCAAATTTTATAACAATATTTTCAAAATGAATTCCAAAACAAACATAAATTAAATTGTAATTAGAATTTGAAGAATATTGCATATATAATTTTTCAACAGCAACAATATCGTTTTTATTTTCCTTTTTAGACATACTATGAACTTTAATATTCACAAAATATATTTCATTTTTTATTTTAATTTCACAATCGTGCAAACAAGTATCTGGTAAATCAAAAATCACATTATTTATTTTTAATTTTTTTCTATTATATTGTAATTGTTGTGTAATCACTTGTTCAACAAGCCAACTAACAGATCTTGTGTGAGGTTTAAGACCATAAGGCAAAACCTTTTTATCAGTAATATTAAAAGATGGTAAAATTTCAAGTAAGTCCGTAAAAATATCATCTAAAAAATTTATATTATCAAGAATTTTTTTAGTTTGTTTTGTCATAAAATTTTAAAAAGCTAACAATAAATTCTCCAAAACCAATCTTGGATTTACATTTATCTGTAAATATCTCTTTGTTTGTTCAATATTATTTTGCAAATTTACTAAGTTTAGCAAAGAATATTTTTGAGCCAACAAATCAATTTTTTCTTTCTCTACTGTATTTATAATTTTATCATTTTGTTGCAATTTACACAAGGTTAAATCTCGAACTACAAGTTGCCACAAATTTAAAATTGGAGTTAAAATATTTATTTTATTAATTAAAGAATCTTTGTTTTTTAAAAATTTTTCAGCAAATTTAAATTTGCTCACACGATTTGATTTTGCTAAAGACAAAAATAAATTTAATTGCGTTTGATAAGCCTGCCACATTTCTTTGTTGCGCAAAAAAGAAATTGCTCTGCCGGGTCGTCCATTTGAAATATTTGATAAATTTATTGCTTGGTTAGAATCTAAATTTTGCGCAATTAAATAATTATAAATATCTTTTTTATTAACAGGTAAAAATTTTATTTTCTGCGTACGAGACAAAACAGTTGTTGGAATATTTTTAATTTTATCTGCAATCAAAATAATAATTGTGCGTTTTGTTGGTTCTTCTAATGTTTTTAAAAGCGCGTTTGCAGAAGCTAAATTTAAATTTTCAGCATTTTCAATTATCGCGATTTTGTAAGATTTAAAAAACGAATGCACGCTTAATTTTTTTTCTAAATTTCTAATTTGCTCAACTGTAATATTTTTTTTATCAACTTCTTTTTTTAACCAAATTACATCAGGATGAATATTTTTTTGAATTTGTTTACAGTGTTCGCATTTCCCACACGGAATTTCATCAGAAGAATTTTTAGAAAAATAACACATTAAATTCTGCGTAAATTTTTTAACTAATGTTTTTTTGCCTAATTGTTTTGAACCACAAAAAAGATAAGCGTGAACCAACTTATCATTTTTAATTGATAATTCTAAAAAATCAGTTATATTTTCGTGCCCAATAATTTCCCAATTAAACATAATTTTTTAATTGTCACTTATTTACTCTTTTTAAATAAAACTTTAAATTTTTAACTTTAAATTTTTAACTGATAAAAGTCCATTTTGCGCGCCGGTTTGTTTCAAAACTGAACACGCATTTTTAATTGCCAGTTGTAAAGATTTTTGAATATTATAATTTGTTGTTAACAAAGCCCAGCTAAAAGTTGAACCAAAAGCGTCACCAACACCTGTTGTGTCTTCAACTTTTATTTGACACGAAGATTCATAAAATATTTTTTTATTAAATATTGAGTATGCTCCTTTTTCACGATTAGTTATTACAACAACACCAGAACAATATTTAGCTAAAATTTTTAATAATTCTCGCGGATTATTTAATTTTATTTTATTTTTAAATTCAAGACAGATTTCAATTGCTTCATCTTTATTAATAATAAAAATATCAGTTTCTTTTAAATATTGTTTTAATTTTTCCAAACCCATTTTAATTTGTTCGTTTCCTGGATTCCACGCAATTTTAATATTTTTATTTTTTCCTTTCCGCAAGTTAACGGGCTGTTTTAAAATATCTCTTTTATATTTAAAAACTTGCGCTAAATTATTTTTAATATTTTTACCAGATAAAGAAGTTAAATAAATCAAATCAAAATTAACACTAGATGCTTGTCCGCCGTAGCCTTGGCGAAGGTAGGAGCTACAAAGGGTCGTTAGTGAGCGTAGGCGGGAAGCGTCTAAATCTTCGTTTGCTCCGCGATAAGTAAATAAAATATGTTCCTCATTTAAATTATTAATATTTAAAACAACAGACAACCCGCTTTGTTTATTTGATTTTTGAATTAAATTTGTTTTAATTTTGTGTTGTTTTAAATTTTTAATTATTTCATTTCCAATTGTATCTTCACTAACACAAATTAAACAACTAACAATATTTTCAAGTTTTGTAAAACTCACAGCGCTGTTGCTTGCTCCACCACCAAAAGTAAAATCAGCGTTTTTAATATTAATTTTTGCGCCAAACTCAAAACCAATTAATTTTTGCTTTATTAAATCTTTTTTATTATTAATTAAAACACCTTGCTCAGTTTTAAAAGTAAAATCCTGCACAGCCCCGCCAATTGTTAAAATTTTTAAATTTTTGTTATTTTCTAACATAAATTATATTTAAATTTACATTTTTATTATACATTATTTTTTGGCTGCCGGACAGGGACTCGAACCCCAGTTTCTTGGACCAGAACCAAGCGTCCTACCACTAGACGATCCGGCAAAACTCCTCCAGCGAAATTATTTTAAATTTCTTTTTTCCTTAATTTCTCATTTCTTAATTTCTTTTTTAAATTCTATGTTTTTTTGTGACATTAAAACCTAATCTGTATTTTCCGCCAAACATTAAACGAGTTTGCGCGTCTAAAGCTGGAATTGAACCAAAAATAATCATTGTAATTGGAAGTAAAAACCATTGCGCTATCATAAAAATCCATTTATATTTTTTGTGATTTGATGGACACGATGGTAAAAAATAAATATTAATTAAAGCGGAAAATATTATTCCAATCATTGCTAAACTCATTAATGTTTCTAAAACAAAAGGAGCATTTTGCACAACAGCTAATTGCTCTCCTTTTGACGAAGCCACAATTAATGGCAAGCGACCTAAAATTAAAATAAAAATCGGACCAGTTGCCCAGGAATATTGTCCTTCAGATTGATTAAATAAATATTTATATTTTTTAGCCCAAGAAATTTTTTTATTACGAGCAAAATGTGTAATCATCCAAGGAAAATGTTCAACTGACCAAGCCCAGCGACGCATTTGTTTGTATTGTTGTTTTATTGTTTCCCAAATATTTTCTCCCATCACAGTATCCATTGAAATTGGAATATACATTGGAATAGTAGAGTAATCTCCATTAAAATAATCAAAGCACTGCAAAAAAATTCTTGAATCTTCAGTTACAATATCTGTTTCCCAATATCCAACTTCAACCAAAGTTTTAAAACTCATTGAATGAGATGAAAAAGTAAATAATCTATCCGGTCTTGCTTTTTCCATCATTAACCAAAAAGTTGTTGAATTTGCTGTTACGCGAGCAAAACTGGGCGCATCCCAAATATTATTATTGTAAAGCGTCAAAGGTTGATAAGAATGTTTGTGCGGATTTTTTGCTGTCATCCAAAGATAAGTTAATCTAGAAAAATATTGAGGATAAACCATTGTGTCAGAATCAAAATTTGAAACTATAATACTTTCATAAGGAATATTTTCTTTATCAATTAATTCCTGCTTAACTTTTTTAATCGCCCAGGTGCAATTTGCTCCTTTTCCAGCTAATTCTTTTTCCGCAACCATTGGATGAATGTAAAAAATTAATTTATAAAATTTGTCACCAAATTCTTGTTCTAATTTTTTAAAATTTTGTAAAAATTCCTGTTCGTATTTTTTACCTGCTCTTTCAGCGCACTCGCGACTAAAAATTACAATAAATTTTTTAGTATCATAATCTGCGTTAGCTAAACCTTGTAAAGTTGTTCGTAAAACTTTATAACTTTCTTGATAAGTTGCCAACATAATTAAATGATAATATTTTTGTAAAATATTTTCTTTCTCATCAATTTTATTTATTTCTTTTAACCAATTAATTTTATTTATTTTTCTATATTTATTCCAAGAAATAAGCATATAAGTCACAAAATAAATAATTCTAATCAACCAATACAAATCATAAATAATAATAAAATAAATTACCCACAACGGTTTTATAAATGATAAAACAATAATTAAAATAAAAGTCAGCCACAAACTTGCGCCTGGAATTATTTCCAAAATTCTGTGTTTTGGTTTATTTGTCATTTACATTTTTTCACCTCCCGCCAAAATAAATATTTTTTATTTTCTTATTATCTAAAATTTCTTTACCTCCAATTAAGGCAACTTGCCCGTCTTCCAAAACATAAGTTTTATTAGCTATTTCAACTGCTTGTTTGGCGTTTTGTTCAACAATAATAATCGCAACACCTTTTGAATTTATTTCAATAATTTTTTTAAATATTTCTTTCATCATTTTTGGCGATAATCCCAATGACGGCTCATCTAACAAAAGTAGTTTTGGATTTTGCATTAAACCTCTGGCAATAGCTAGCATTTGTTGTTGTCCGCCTGATAAATTTTGCGCCAAATCTTTTTCTTTTGCTTGCAAAAATGGAAATAATTTATAAATTTTATTATCCAAAGTTAATTTGCCAATGTTAGGCTGGGTTTTAAAACCCAGCCTAACATTTTGTTTTATATTTTGTTGAACAAATACTCCCATTTCTAGATTTTCTTTTACTGTTAAATTTTCAAAAACTTGTCAGCCTTGCGGAACATAACTAATTCCTAAGTTGATAAGCTGATAAGTTGGTAAGCGAGTAATATTCTCGCCCTGCATCTTTATGGTGCAGGGTTTGTTTTGAAAATAAATTTCTCCAGAATAAATTTCGCACAAATTAAAAATACTTTTTAATAATGTTGATTTGCCTGTGCCATTTGGTCCAATAATCGCCACGATTTCTTTTCCACAAACTTCAAAATCAATCCCTTTTAGGACTTCCATTTTATCGTAACCAGATTTTAGATTTGTTATTTTTAGCATAATCCTTAGTCTTCTCCCATTTTCAAGGGGAGAATTAAAGAGGGGTTAATAATTTAATATTATCATTCTTCCCCAATTTTGACAAACCAAAAACCCCGACAAAATGACGGGGTTTTGTGTTTAAAATTAAATAATTTTATTCTTCTTCGTAAGGAATGAACTGACAATTTTTGATGGTTTTAAACATAACAGATTTTACTACATCTCTGTTTTTATCAAATGTCACATTTCCTGAAACACCATCATATTCTTTACTCACTTCGAATAGTTTATTTTTAATATTTTCTTTTGTTCCATCGCTTGCTAAAATTACTTTAACTCCTAACATTACTGTATCATATGCTTCAGCAACATAAGAAGGCATTTCATCTTCATTATATTTCTCTTGATATTTTTTTTCTAACTCTTGATATTTTTTAGTTTCAGGTGGATTACCTAGCATCACATAAATTAAACCCTCAACTGTTTCTCCAGCTATTTTAATCACTTGAGCATCCTCAACCGTTTCACGTAGAGTTGGAGATATTGCCTATGCCGTTAATAAAATCGTTGATTTTGAAGATATATAAGAAATAATATAGTAAGCATGATGTACCCCCACACACTTTAGTAGCTTATAGTATAAAACTGATTGGTAAATTAGAATTTATAACAGATTAAAAGTTCTAAATCAACAAAGATAAAAAAACAGACTTATTGTGAGTCTGTTTTTTTAAATTAAAAATTTTACGGTCTAATCCTATTTATCATCCTTGGAAAAGGAATTGTTTCGCGGATGTGGTGGA
>CAZFWC010000006.1:0-34131 GCA_964522515.1 uncultured Gammaproteobacteria bacterium
TTCAATTAAGTTTAAAAGATTGTTTGGTTGGATTTAAAATGCGAGTGCTATATATAAATTTTCAAGGGGGAAGATTGGGAGAAAAGAGTTATCAATCTTTTTTGGTTGATTTATATTCTCATTTTATTCAGCTTCCAATTAAATTTCATAAAGAAAAGAAAACTGGAGAACAAATTAGCAAATTAGATAGAGCATCAGATCATGTTTCGCATATTATCGGTAGCGTTTTATTTTATTTAATTCCTAGTTTTCTTACTGCAATTATTGCTATTGTCTTAATGTTCACAACAGAATGGCGCTTGACTTTGGTTGCTGTTATTGCCTTAGTGATTTATTCAATTGCTACAATTATTAAAACTAAATCTATTGTTAAAGCTCAAAAAGTTATAAATAAGGGGTGGGAGAAAACTCGTGGATACATTTATGATTCAGCTAATAATATTCAAATAGTCAAATCTCATGTATATGAGAAGGAAGAGGAAAAATTGACTCGTCGCCGTTTAGATAATTTTGCCAATAAAATGGTAACCTTTTTTAAAGCTTGGCGGAATTTGTCTTGTTGGCAAAATAATATTCAAAGCCTTACTTTTGTTATTATTTTTGGTTTAGCTATATATTTGTTGACTTTAGGTCAGATATCAACAGGCGTATTAGTAACCTTTGTTGGGTATATAAATTTAGTTTTTAGACCTTTTAATCAATTAGCTGATAATTATCGTCGTGTTCAAAATGGTTTAGTAACTATTGGCAGAGCAATCAAACTTTATGATATTGAAACCGAGCTTTATAATAAAGGCAAAGTTTTAAAAGAAATTAAAGGAAATGTTGAATTTAAAAATATTACTTTTTCTTATGATAAAAAATATCATAAAGTTTTGCGCGGAATTAGTTTTGATATTAAATCTGGACAAGTTGTAGCTTTAGTTGGAGAGTCAGGCACTGGCAAAACAACTTTATTAAGCTTGATTTCTAGATATTATCATCCAGATAAAGGCAGGATATTTTTAGACAATGAAGATATTAATCATTTGAATTTATCTTTTTTGCGTCAGCAAATCGCTATTGTGCCACAGGAAATTTCTTTGTTTAATGATACTTTGCGCAAGAATTTAGCTTACGCAAAACCGCGTATTTCTGATACTGAAATTGAAAATGCTTTGCGTGCGGCAAATGCTTGGGATTTTGTTCAAAAATTTCCCAAACAACTTTATCAAAAAGTTGGGGAGCGCGGAATTAAATTGTCAACTGGACAAAAACAAAGAATTGCAATTGCTCGAGCGATTTTGCGAAATCCAAAAATTTTAATTCTTGATGAAGCAACTTCTGCTTTAGATTCTGTTTCAGAAAAATTAGTTCAAGAAGCATTAAAAAGATTAATTTCTGGACGCACAACTTTTATAATTGCTCACCGGCTTTCAACAATAACCCACACAGATAAAATTCTAGTTTTTAATCAAGGTAAATTAGTTGAGCAAGGTAGCCACGAAGAACTGATTAAAAATAAAAGTGTGTACTGGAATTTGTATCAGAAGCAGAAATTTTGATTTATTAATCCTGATTTTAAAAAAATCAGGATTTTTTTAATTACTAACTTTATGCTATAATAAATTTAGTATGTTTTTAAAACCTACAATAATTAAAAAACTAGAAAAAGCAAATTTAATTGGAAGAGGTTGTAATAATTTTTCAACCGCTAAAAAATGGCAAATGGTTTGTCGCGCTAAAACGCAGGGTGATAAATTTGTAATTTGCAATATTTCAGAATCAGAACCAGGAGTTTTTAAAGACAGATTTATTTTAGAAAATTATCCAGAACGCGTTGTGGACGGAATTAAAATCGCGATGAAAACAATTCACGCGAAAAAAGGTTTTATTTATTTAAATCCAGAATACTACGAACAATTCCAAGATTATTTAAACGCAATAATTCAAGTTAAGCTGGGTTTTAAAACCCAGTCTAACATAGAATTGTTTCAAAAATCTTTGCGTGATTTTGTTGGAGGAGAAGAAACTGCTGTTTTAAATTCAATGCAAGGCAAAAGAGTTGAACCAAATTTAAAACCTCCTTTTCCAACAACAAATGGTTTTTTTAATCAGCCAACTTTAATAAATAATTGTGAAACATTTTACGCAGTGTCTTTAATTAATTCTAATAAATATAAAAACGAAAAAGTTTATTCAATTTCTAATTGGGAAAATAATAAATATAAAAACAAAAAAGTTTTAGAATTGCCAATTGAAATTACTATAAAAAAGGTTTTAGAAAAATTTAACCACAAACCATCTGAAAAATATTTTTATCAAGTCGGAGGCGGAGCAAGTGGAATTTGTTTAAATCACAAACAGTTAAATCATAAATTTAATGGTTTAGCTTCAATTGTGATTTATAAAAAAGATACTTCAGAGAAAAAAATTATAATGAATTGGTTAGATTTTTTTAAAAATGAATCTTGTGGGCAGTGCGTGCCTTGCAGAGAAGGAACTTATAGATTAAGAAATATGATGGCTGATTATTATCATAATAATTCTAAATTAGATAAAGAAATTTTTAATGATTTAGTTTTTAGTTTGCAAAATACAAGTTTTTGTCAGGTTGGAAAAATTTCAACTAATGCAGTGTTGAGTTATTTTAAAAATGTTCACCCCGTCAAATAATTTTGATAAAGTCAAAATTCGGTTTTGCCGATTTGATGGGGTTAAGAAAAAAGAAATAATTTAGCACACGAATTTCCAGAAGTTAAAAAGTAAATGATTTTACTTTTTAACCAGAATAAACCAGAATTTAAATTCGTGAAAATTTTAGGTAATTCTGGAAATTCGTGTGCCATTAATTTTGATTTGTAAGATCCTTCGGCTCATAAAAAAAAATGAATAAAATAAAATTCCAAATAAATAATAAAAATTATTTTGCTAAAACTAGTGAGACTATTTTAGATGTGGCTTTGCGAGAGAAAATTGAAATTCCGCATCTCTGTAAACATCCAGATTTAGAGATTAAAGCAAATTGTAGAACTTGTTTAGTTGAAGTTGAAAAAATGGGTTTGGTTACTTCATGTTCTACAAAAGTTAAACAAGGAATGAAAGTTAAAACAGACACAAAAAAAGTTAACCGTGCGCGAAAAATAAATTTAGAATTAATTTTTGCTGAACACATTGAAAAATGTGATACTTGTGTTTACGAAAATAATTGTGTTTTATTAAAATACGCTAAACAATATGATTTAAAAATTAATAGATTTTTTGATAGAAAAATAAATTATCCAATTTGGCAATTTGGTGATTCAATTCAATTTGATTCTTCAAAATGTATTGATTGTAGAAATTGTGTTGAAGTTTGTGAAAAAATGCAAACTTGTAATTTTTTAAAAGTTGCGGAAAGAGGAGTGGAAACTATTGTGAAACCTAAAGATGCTAATGTTAAACTGGGTTTTAAAACCCAGTTTAACTCTAACAACTCTTTATCGCTACGGCGGGCAAGCTCCAATTTTAAAAAAAACACAGTGGATTTGCTGGGAAACAATCCAGATAAATTTGATTGTACTTATTGTGGCCAGTGTGTTGTTCACTGTCCTACTGGAGCAATTTCTGAAGTTTTGCATTTTCAAGATGTTGAAAAACTTTTAGAAAACAGGGGAGATAAAATTTTAATCGCGCAAATCGCGCCGTCAATCAGAGTTTCAATTGGGGAAGAATTTAATCAAGAACCCGGAAAAATTGTTACTGGACAGTTAGCTGCGTCAATAAAAAAATTAGGTTTTGATTACGCGTTTGATGTAAATCTTGGGGCTGATTTTACAACTTTTGAAGAAGCGCAGGAATTAATTCACTGGTTAGAAACTAAAAAAGAAAAACCAATGTTCACTTCGTGTTGTCCTGCTTGGGTTAAATTTGTTGAATTTTATTATCCAGAATTTATTTCTCATTTAACAACAACAAAGCCACCACAGATTTGTTCTGCGACTTTGATAAAAACATATTTTGCAAAAAAAATAAAAAAAGACCCAAAAGATATTATTGTTGTTTCAATAATGCCTTGCACTGCAAAAAAACACGAAAGTAATTTAAAAAAGTTTTATATTAATAATTTGCCTGTTGTTGATTTTGTTTTAACTACTCGCGAATATTCTTATCTTTTGCGTAAACACAAAATTGATTTGCCAAATTTAAAACCGCAAGATTTAGATAAACCTTTGGGAATTTATTCTGGCTCAGCTGCAATTTACGGCGCGAGCGGGGGAGTAATGGAGTCTGCCTTAAGATCAGCTGATTATTTTCTCGCTTCCACTCCTTCGCTCTCTAACAACTCTTTATCGCTACGGCGGGCAAGCTCCAATTTTAATAAATTACAAGATCAAAACATTCAAAGTAGAATTGACTTTAAAGAAATTCGCGGAATGCAAGGAATAAAAATTGCTAAAATTAAAATTAATAATAAAAAATTAAATGTCGCGGTAATTAATGGCTTAGGAAACGCGCGAAATTTTTTAGATAATTTAAAAAATAAAAAATCTGTTTTTCGAAATTTTGATTATGTTGAAATTATGGCTTGTCCTGGCGGATGTATTGGTGGCGGAGGTCAGCCAATTCCAACAGATTCTAAAATCAGAAAAAAACGAGCAGACGCGCTTTATGAAATTAGTAAAAATTTACCAATTAAAACCGCTCACGAAAATCCAGCTTTGTTAGAAATTTATAAAAATTATTTTAAAAATGATAAAAAATTAATTGAAAAAATGTTGCATTCTAAATTTGAGCCACAAGAAAAACAAGGATATTTTCAAATAAATTAATAATTAAATTCACCCTGTCAAATCCAGCAAAGCTGGAATTTTGCAAGAAGCAAAATTATTTGACGGGGTAAAAAATAATATGAAAAAAGAAAAAATCCATTTAGCAACAATTACAATTTTAATTAAAGATCGACACAATAATGCAAAAAGTGTGAATCAGATTTTAACTGAATATGGACACATTATTGTTGCGCGATTAGGTGTAAATGTAAATCGCACTTGTTTAAAAAATTGCACAGGTCTGATTACTGTTGCAGTTGAAGCAACTACTGATGAAATTAATGTTTTAAATGAAAAATTAGACAAACTTTACGGAATTGTTGCTAAAAAAGCAATAATGACTGAATAAAAATTTATGATAAAAACACTAACCTTAACAAAAATTGATATTAATTATTTAGTAAAATTTATTTTACTTTTAACAGTCGCTACTTCAATGCCGTTTTTGGGTTTTCATTCTCAGTTGGTAACTGGTTCAATTGTAAACGCAATTTTAATTTTAAGTGTGTTTACTGTTGGAGCGCGTGGCGCTTTATTAATTGGAATTTTGCCGTCAACAATTGCTTTGGGCTCTGGGTTACTTCCAATAATTTTAGCTCCAATGATTCCATTTATTATTATTTCTAACACGATTTTAATTTTAATAATTGATTATTTTAAAAAATCTACAAGTGACGAATTACAAGTGACAAATTATTTTTTTGGTTTAACGATTGCATCTGGGTTAAAATTTTTATTTTTATTTTTTACTTCTGGAATTGTAATTAATTTATTATTAAAACAAGAATTAGCAATTAAAGTTGCGCAAATGATGTCTTACCCTCAATTTTTTACAGCAATAATTGGAGGAGTAATTGCGTTTGGAATTTTAAAAATTTTGAGAAAATAATATGAAAATTAAATCAATCAAACAATGCAAAAATCTAAAAAATAAAACTGTTTTAGTTCGGTGTGATTTTGATGTTCCCTTAAATCGCGGAAAAACGCGGATTGCAACGCGGAAAAACGCCGAAATTGTTGATGATTCTAGATTAAAGGCACTAGCGCCAACAATTAAATTTTTATTAAAAAATAAAGTTAAACAAATTATTTTAATTGGGCATTTGGGAAGACCACAAGGAAAAGTTGTAAAAGAATTAAGTTTGTTGCCAGTGAAAAATTGTTTAGAAAAAATATTAAAAATACAAATTTATTTTATAGACTGCGGGATTCCATCGTTCCTAAAAGACCAAAAGGTCACTCGGGATGACAGTAAAATTATTTTATTGGAAAATTTAAGATTTTATCCAGAAGAAGAAAAAAATGATAAAAAATTTGCAAAAAAATTAGTGAACTTAGCAGATATTTATATTAATGAATGTTTTGCAACTTCACACCGAGCTCACGCATCAATTAATTCGATTCAAAATTATTTGCCAAGTTTTGCTGGTTTAAATTTAGAAAAAGAAATTAAAAATTTATCTCAAGTTTTAAACAGCCCCCGTAAAGCTTTGCAACGGGGCAAGCCTAAAAACCCCCTGATTCTAATAATTGGCGGATCAAAAATTGAAACAAAATTACCAGTTATAAATAATTTTATAAATAAAGCAGATTATATTTTAATTGGCGGAGCTGTTGCAAATAATTTTTTAAAAGCGCAAGGATTTGAAGTTGGTAAATCTTTAATTGATAAAAAATATTTATCAGAAGCTAAAAAAATATTAAAAAAATCAAACAACAAATTACTTTTACCACTTGATATTGTTACTAAAAATAATTCTGTTAAATTACTTAATGAAATAAAACCAACTGATCGCATTTTAGACATTGGTCCAAAGACAATTTTATTATTTAATGATATAATTAATTCAGCAAAAACAATTGTGTGGAACGGTCCAATGGGATTTTTTGAAAATAAAAAATTTGCAAACGGAACAAACGCAGTTACAAAAAATATTTTTAAAAATAAAAAAGCAAAAATTATTATTGGCGGAGGAGAAACAATTTCAGTGATTAGCAATCAGCAATTAATAATTAAAAATAAAAATATTTTTATTTCAACAGGTGGGGGAGCGATGTTAGAATTTTTAGCAAATAAAAAATTACCTGGGTTAAAAAAATTAATTGAAAAATAAAAAAATATGCGAAGAAAAATTTATAAAATCAAAAAAATTAACGCGCGCGAGATTTTAGATTCTCGCGGAAATCCAACAATTGAAGCAGAAGTTGTTTTAAATGATAAACAAAAATTTAAAGCATCTGTTCCAAGTGGCGCGTCAACTGGTTCGCACGAAGCAGTTGAACTTCAAGATCAAGATGAAAAAAGATATTTTGGTAAAGGTGTTTTAAAAGCGCGCAAAAATATTAGCACACAAATTTCAAAAGAACTTAAAGAAACTGATATAATTTTTCAACAAGAAATTGATGAAAAATTAATTAAACTTGACGGAACAGAAAACAAATCAAAACTTGGAGCAAATGCGATTTTAGCTGTTTCTTTAGCTTGTTGTCGCGCTGGGGCTGGAGTTTCAAATTTAGAATTGTATGAATATATTAAAAAAATTTATGATTTTGATAAAATTCAGGATGACAAATTGCCAACTCCAATGTTTAATATTTTTAACGGAGGAAAACACGCAGACACAAATTTGACCGTACAGGAAATTATGATTGCGCCGATTTTAAATGTGCCGTTTAATGAAAAAGTTAGAATTGGATCAGAAATTTTTCACAAACTTGGCGAAATTTTGCATCAAAATTTTTTAGACACTGATGTTGGAAACGAAGGAGGTTTTGCTCCAAATATTGATTCAACAATTCAAGCGTTTGATTTAATTTTAAACGCAATAAAAAGTGCTGGATACAAACCAGGGCAGGAAATTGGTTTGGCAATTGATGTTGGCGCTTCTGAACTTTACAATAAATCTAAAAGATTATATTTTTTTGAACTTGAAGAACATTTTATGTTGTCAAGTCAATTAATTTCGCTTTACCGTGAGTGGGCTGAAAAATATCCGATTTTTTCAATTGAAGACGGAGTTGCGGAAGATGATTTTATTAGTTGGCAAAATTTAACAAAAGAATTTTCAAGATTTAAACCCCTTGTTAAACAAAAGGAAAATAATAATAAAATGCTAATTGTTGGAGATGATTTAACAGCAACAAATTTACAAAGATTAAAAATCGCAGTTAATAAAAAACTTTGCAATTCAGTAATTATTAAACCAAATCAAATTGGCACGCTTTCTGAAACAATAAAATTTGTAAAATACGCGCAAAAACATAATTTGCAAACAATTGTTTCGCACCGTTCTGGTGAAACAACTGATGATTTTATTGCTGATTTAGCTGTGGCAGTTAATTCTGATTTTGTAAAATTTGGATCGCTTTCTCGAGGTGAAAGAGTTTGTAAATGGAACAGGTTGATGGAGATTTCTAAAAATTGTCATCCCGAGTTTTGATAAAACTTTTTAGGATTGGGTCAAGACGATGGGATCCCGTGGATACAAAAAAGAATTAGGAATTAGGAATTATGAATATTTATTAAAAAATTTTTGAAAAAAAATAGAGTGTAAAAATTGATGTTTCAATCTTTACACTCTTGTCCCGAAGGACGGGCAGGTGGCGTTTTAATTTAAATTAATGTTTAAAAATGAATTAGGGGACGCTCGTGTCATAATAATCCTCCTTGCTTAGTTTTTGCCATTTTTCGCCGGGTTTTATAATTCTGGTTTTGTTGTTTAAAGTCCAGTGTGCCAGATCAACACTGAACAAATTAAATATTAGCAGATCGTGAAAAAATTGTCAAGCAGAGCTAAAATGAATTTTTGAAACTTTTAATTTCTTGAAGTTCCTCTGTTGAGATTTCAGGGATATCTTTGATAAAGCGATTATTTACAACAATATATTTTGGCATTTCTTGCCGTATTTTTTGTAAATAATCTTCAACAGAATCTTCTTCAATTATTCTGTAGTCAATTATTTCGTTAAAAAAAACAGCTTTAACTACAGTAATGATTTTTGTAGTTCCATTTTCACCAAAAAAGTATTCTTTTTTTGTTGAATCCACAAAAATTTTTTCCTGTAAAATATCTTTGTAACCGCTCTCAACTCTCATTAAGTACACAGAATAATCTTCAAGGTTGTATGGCCTAAAAGTAATCGTTTCAACTTTTTCCAAAACCCCAACTTTAACATTAATTATTCGGGTTCCGTTTTTAAAAGTCTTTCCAGTTTGAGTAATTTTGACGACTTTAACTTTATATTTTTCGTCGTCTTTGTCTTCGTTAAAATCAAAGTCGCCTACTGGGTTAAAAAATTGAACGAATTTTTCCAAATATCCACCCAGCACATCTTTAAAAAAATTTGGTTCAAAGCGAATTACCCAATCAAGATTTTTTTCGCTCCAAACCTTACTAATCTCTAAAACTAAAGTATCATTTAGTTTTAAATTTTTCAATTCTTCTTTTTCCATCTTATTTCCTCCTTAAAATTTATGATTTAAAAGGTTTGTTTTTATTAAAATTATTGCTTTTATTATACACTAAATAAAAACTTTGTCAAATCCAAAATATAAAGTTATCTAACATTAGACAAAATAATTAATTTTTTATTTTTTAAAATTTAAACTTTAATATTTTTTTGGATTTAGAATTTAGAATTTTGGATTTTAAACTATGTGGCTTTTAATAACAATAAGCGCTTATTTTTTCAACGCAATTTCAATGGTTGTTGACAAAACTTTGCTTAAAAAAGAAATTCCTCACCCAATTATTTATGTTTTTTATATTGCAATTTTTGGCGCGGTTCTAATGCTTTTGGTTTTACCATTTGGTTTTGCAATTCCAAACCCAGTAACACTTTTTGTTTCTTTAGTTGCTGGGGCAGTTTTTGTCTGGGCATTAATTTTATTATTTTCAGCATTAAAAAAAGGCGAAGCCACCCGAGTGGGTCCAATGATTGGCGGACTAACTCCTGTTTTTGTTTTGATTTTAGCTTGGTATATTTTACAAGAATCTTTAACTTGCAATCAATATATTGGTTTTGTTTTTTTAATTGTTGGCGCATTTTTAATTTCACTTGATTTTCAAAAACATGGAGCTTTATCTTGGATTAAAAATAAAATTGGATTTGATGAAAAAATTAAACTGCCACAAATTAGAAAAACTTTTTGGATTGCTTTGCCCACAGCTTCTTTATTTGGAGTGGCCCACATTTTAACAAAATTTGTTTATCAAAATACAGATTTTTTAACAGGATTTATTTGGACTCGAGCTGGTTCGCTTTTAGCTATTTTAATTTTATTTTTAATTCCAGCAAATCGTGAATTAATTTTTAAAGATTTAAGAAAAAATAAAAAACAAAAAAACAACGCGCAAAAAACTGGTAAGAGATTTTTATTTGGTCAAGGTTGCGGAGCAACTGGCGCGATTTTAATTCAGTACGCAATATTTTTAGGATCTGTAACTTTAGTTAACGCTCTTCAAGGTTTGCAACAAGTTTTTATTTTTATTATTGTTTTATTTTTATCGTTGTTTGCTCCAAAAATTCTTAAAGAAGAAATGTCAAAACAAATATTTTTTCAAAAAATTCTGGCTGTGGCTTTAATTTTTATTGGATTATATTTTGTTGCAATATAAAATTTAGTTAGCACGCGAATTTCCAGAATTGCCTAAAATTAACCAAAATTAATTTAATTAAATATGAATTTTGAACAAGAATCTAATTTATCAATAAAAGCTTTTTACGCTGTCTACAATGAATTAGGTTTTGGATTTTTAGAAAAAGTATATGAAAACGCAATGCTTATTGAATTAAAAAAATTAGGTTTGAATTGTCAACGACAAGTTCCAATTAAAGTTAATTATAAAAATTATTTAGTTGGTGATTATTTCGCAGATATTGTTGTTAATAATAAATTAATATTAGGATTAAAAGCAACAGAAAGATTGTGTGAAGAACACGAAGCACAATTGTTAAATTATTTGAGAGCAACCAATATTGAAATTGGTTTATTATTTAATTTTGGCAAAAATCCTAAATTTAAAAGAAAGATTTGGACTAATGAATATAAAATTCGTGGAGATTCTGGCAATTTTGGTAATTCGCGTGCTAACTTAATAAAATGAAATTTAAAACTTCTAAAACTCATCACAAAATATTTTTTACTGTTTTGATAATTTTTATTTTATTAATTCTTTTTTCAACTTGGAATTTTGGAAATGATAAAAAAATAATTTGGGGAGCGACTTTTAGTAAAAAACAAGCTGAACAATTAAATTTAGATTGGAAATTAGTTTTTTGGAAAATAATTAATGAAATGAATTTTAAAGTTTTAAGAATTCCATTTTATTGGGACGAGATTGAAATAAAACCTGGGGAATACGATTTTTCAAATTATGTTTGGATGATAAATCAAGCTACAAATAAAAATATTGAAATTGTTCCAGTGATTGGAAGACGAGTTCCGCGTTGGCCAGAATGCCACACGCCAAAATTTTATCAAGATTTATCTGAACAAGAAATAAAAGAAAAAATTTTTGCTTTTTTAACTCAAGAAATAAAATTTTTTAAAAATTATAAAAATATAAAAAAGTGGCAATTAGAAAATGAGCCTTTTGCTGATTTTTTTGGTGAGTGCCCACCAACTAATAAAGAATTATTAAAAGCTGAAATAAATTTTGTTAAAATTTTGGACCAAACTCGTCCAATTTTAATTACAGAATCTGGAGAACTTTCTTCTTGGATAGACGGAGCAAAACTTGGAGATATTTTAGGTGTTTCAATATACAGACAAACTTGGAATAAAAATTGGGGTTGGTTTAATTATCCTTTGTCACCTGCTTTTTATTATTTTAAAGCGCAAATTGTAAAATTGCTTACGCGCAATAAAAAAATTATAAACACTGAATTGCAAGTTGAACCTTGGGCACAAAATAATGATTTAACGAAAATGGATTTATTTGATCAATTTTATTCAATGGATTTAAATCAAGTTAAAAAAAATATTAAATTTGCAAAACGCGCTGGTTTTGAAGAAAATTATTTGTGGGGAATTGAATGGTGGTGGTGGTTAGGACAAAAACACGGAAATTGGGAATTTTGGGAATTTGGGAAGACGCTGATTCACACAGATTAGAAAACCCTCCTTCGTCAAGACTACGGCGGGCAGGCAGATAAAGACAGATATTTAAATTTTAATTTGCTTTTTTAAAAATTTTTGCTAAAATAAAAGAGTAAAATAATTTATTCTGAATAAAGCAGGATAAAAATATATGAATAATTCACCATTTAAAATAATTGAGCAAGAAGCAGAAGAGGTTGTTGAAAAAGTTGAAGATATTATTGAAAATGTAAAAAAGAAAATTAAAAAACCTTGGTACAAAAAATTGCATCTTTGGATTTTTGCGATATTTTTTATTATAATTATTTTTATTGCTTTTGCGTATTTTAGTTATTGGACTCCTGTAAAAAATTCTTTAATTTTAGCCAATAAAACTCAAACTAGTTTTGAAAAAGTTCAAACGCATTTATTAAACGCTGATTTTGTTAGCGCTAAAATTGAAATTGAAAACACGCAAAAACTTTTACAAAAATTAGAAAAAAATGTTAATAAATTAGATTCACCTTTAATGATAAATTATTTTAAAACCCAATATAAAGGCGCTCAAAGTATAATTACTGCAATTCAAGAATTTAGCGACGGGTTGTATTTGCTAACTGATTTGGCTCAAGATACTTTATCAAATATTAAACAAAATCCGCAAAACAAAAATTTGTCAATTAATCAAGAACAAAAAAAAGAAATTTTGGAAAAATTTTCAAAAAAAAGACCTGAATTAAATGGAGCAAAAGCGCAAATTGATTTAGCTTTAATCGCGCTCAATCAAAATCAATTAGATAAATTAAATCCTCAATTGGCAAAATATGTTTCTGAATTAAAAATTAAAATGATTTTGTTGCGTAATTTTTTAGATAAAGCTGTTAGCTTGTCTGAAAATTTACCTTCACTTTTGGGTTTAGATTCTGAAAAAACTTATTTATTTTTGCTTCAAAATAATAATGAACTCAGACCAACTGGCGGATTTATTGGAACAATTGGTATTTTGAAAATTAAAGATGGAGAAATTATTGATTTTCAAACTAACAATGTCTACGATTATGATAAATTTGCAATTAATAATTTAAAAATTGAACCACCAGCTCCTCTTAAAAAATACACAGGTGTAAAATATTGGTATTTGCGTGACAGCAATTGGTTGCCTGATTTTATAGAATCTGCGGAAAAAATTGAATGGTTTTATCATCAAGAAGCAAATTTATCAAATGGAAAATTAGAAAATCATAAAATTGACGGAATAATTACAATTACTCCAAAAATTATTGAGGATCTTTTAGAAATTGTAGGAGCAATTAATATTGATTCTTTTGTTTTTAATAAAGATAATTTTGTTGAACGATTGCAATATTTAGTTGAAGTTGGTTACCAAGAACAAAATGTGCCTTATTGGGAAAGAAAAAATATTATTGGTCGTTTAGGACAAAAATTAATTCAACGAGTTGAAAATATTAATTTAAATGGTTGGATTGAACTAAGCAAAAATTTATTTAATAATTTAAATCAAAAACATATTTTAATTAATATAAAAGATCCAATTGTTCAAAATAATTTAATATTACAAAATTGGACAGGGCACATTAATCAAACTAATGAAGATTATTTGCTAGTAGTTGATACAAATTTAGCTGCTTTAAAATCAAATCAATGTGTTGAAAGAAAAATTAATTATTCGCTTGAAAAAGATGATAACCCCGCCAAGGACGGGGCAAGTAAAATTAAATCAAGAGTTGATGTGATTTATAAAAATAATTGTTCGTTCACTTGGCAATCAACTCGTTACAGAACTTATACAAGAATTTACACGCCTTTGGGTTCTGAGTGGATTAAAACAACTGGTTCAATGGATAACGACCGTTCCTCTTTACCTGGTAAAACAGATATTTTAGAAGAATCAAATAAAACAGTTTTTGGAACTTTTATTGCGATTGAACCTGGGGAAACTGGAAGTTTAAGTTTTGAATATTATTTGCCAGATTATTTAAATGAAAAAATTATAAATGCAAAAGAATATAATTTATCAATCCAAAAACAAGCGGGCACTTTTGCTGACAAATTAAATATTAATTTATCGTTTCCTCACACAATTTCGTTTGCAAATCCAAATGAAGAACAAGAAAAATTAAAAGATAAAAAATATCAATTTAATACAGATTTGTTAGTTGATAGAAATTTTAGAGTTGGGTTTTAATTCGCTCCCTGAGGCGTCCTCGCCGAAGGTTAAAATGTCTCGGCGAGGACGCCTCGTCGAGCAATATATATTTATGCTAGACAAAAACATTTTACAAAAAAACATTATCTCTGAATTAAATTTAGAAATGCTTGATGATGAAAAAAAAGTTGCTTTGCTTGATAAAATGTCAGAAGTAATTCAAAAACGATTAACTTTAAGAGTTTTAGAAAAACTTTCTGATTCAGATCAAGATGAATTTGAAAAAATAATGGATAAAGAACCAGATAAAGTTTCTGATTTTTTACAAACCAAAATTCCAGAATTTACAGAAATAATTCAGGAAGAAATTGTTAAATTAAAATCAGAAATGATTGAGAAGTTTGGGAAAGTTTAAGATTTGGTCTTAAAAATATGTTAGAAAAAGCTCCAGAAAAAATTAAACCTGAAATTAGAGAAACAGTTGAAGAAAAATCAGAAAAAGAACCACAACCTGAATGGGAACATCAGGTTGATTTGTGGGTGGAAAGCAAAATTCAAAGAAAACTAGATAAAATTGTTAAAGAAAAAGAACAAGAAATAAATCAAACAGTTGCAAAAATATACAAAGGAAAAGATGAAGTAAAAATAAAAAGTATAAAACAAAAATTAATTAAAGAAGAAAAAGAAAAATGGGCAAATCGTCTAGAAGCAGAAGAAGCAGTTAAAGAAAAATTTAAAAAAGTTTTTCCAAGATTATTTAAAGATTTTGCAGTTCACGGACACCTAAAAATTAATGAGAAAGGAGAAAAAATTATTCAACCTTTTACTGATTTAGATGGGGAAGCCTGTTTAAAATTAGCTGAATTAGCTACTGGTCACGAGTTAAAAAGAGGTAGTTTTAGTAAAGAAAATAGAGAAGATTGGGTAAAAGAACAAGTTGAAAAAGAATTAGGAAAAATAAAAAGAAAAAATAAAGATTTAGATCAAGAAAGATTAAAAATTAATCTTACAAAAAAATACAACAAAATTGCTTCGGTTCAATTTATAGATTTTAAAGATCGTTTGCCAGGAACAACGCATGTTGATGTTGGACAACATAATGGAGTTGAACTTTTGCAAAAAACAGATAAAGCTGTGGAAGATTTAGAGCTAACAGATAAAGAAAAATTAGAACAAAGACTACACGATAAAAATTTTTGGTTTAATTTAGGTGCAATTATTGACCACCACCCAGAAGGTGCCCCGTCAGCTGCAAATGTTTTATTTAAATTAATAAACAAACTAGGATTACTTGATAAATTAAAAAAAGAAAATCCTGAAATGCAAACAAAAATTAAAAAAATGGTTGATTTTTTAGATATTGTAGACAGTCAGGGCTTTCAAGTAATTGGTAAACCAGAAAATTGGAATAAATCAGATAAAACAATTTTGGGTTTGCACAGATTTTTGAATTTTCAAACTTTGTGGCGTTTTTTTCAAGAAACAGATGGTAATTTTAATAAAGAGCTTGATGAAAAAGATTTAAAAAAATATGGTTTAATTTTTGATAAAAAGAAAAAAGGCAAAGTAGAAACTATTAATCGTCAAAAACAACAAAGAGAAAATATTGATAAATCAAATGAAAAATTAAAAGAATTAGAAAAAAATGGCTTTGTTGTTAATACTAAATTTGGGAAAATAGTTATTGATGTTGACGGTAAAGTGCCAGGTGGCGCTTGGTGTACTAAAAGAGTTGATGCTGGTTATTTAAAATGGGATTCTAAAAACAAAACACTTTTTCTTTTTTCAGATCAAGAATTAGATGATGATTTATTTTATCCAGAAAATTACGATTCTAAAAATCCGGAACACGAAAAATTTGGAACTAGAGTTAGAAAACATCTTTGGGTAGTGCCACAAGGATTAGGAGAAACTAATTTAACTTTAAACAAAGTTATTGAAAAAATAGGTGGTGAAGTTGAAAAAGGCAGTGAGCTGGAAAAATATTTAATTGAAGAAAAACTTATTGATAAATTTAAAAATAAAGGTTGGTTAACTAAAACTGAAAAAAATAAATTAATCGCAATTATTGAAAATAAAGCGCAAGCAATTCAAGAAGAAATTGATAAATTAAAAGAAGAGGAAAATAAAAAATAATTTTAAAAAATATGATTAATCAAAAAAATAAAATTAATCAACTTCAACAGCAACATGAAAAATTACTAAATTTGGTAGAAGAAATTAAGAGTGTTTCTGAAACTGAAACAAAACAGAAACCAGAGATACATGAAACAAAAAAAGAAAGTGTAGAAAAGAAAGTTGAAAAAAAGAAAAAAGTTCGTAAAGAAACAGAACCCACTGTTGAAAAATCTGTGGAGAGTGTTCCTGATGGTAAGGAAATTGTTGAAAGTGTAAAAGAAACATCAGTAGATGAAAAAATTGTAGACAAAACAAAAAAGTGGAAAGAAATTTTATGTAAAAATGAATTTAGTGAACAGGAAGCATTTTTAGAAGAAGTAAAAAGATATAAAAATAATGTTCAATTAGTAGTAAAAATAGAATCTTTAAAAAATAGTGGACAATATAATGAATCTGCATATTATGAACTTGTTTTAAAACATAAAAGAGGAGAATATGATTTTGAGAAAACACAAGAAAAACCAGAAAAAGAAAAACAATCAGAAACAGAAATTAAAAAAACCAATCTTGAAAAATATTGGAATGAGATAAAGGATAGAAAAAAAATGATTGATGCAGAAAAAATGGAGGAAATTGTTGAACAACTTTCTAAGTGGATTGTAGAAGAAGAACTAACTGAAATTAATCCTTTGGATGCAGAAGAAGAATTAAATTTTACTCCTGAAGAAGCAAACCAACTTATGAAAATTTTAATTTCAAAAAAAATAATTGGGGATAAAGCAGATGAAGAAGGTTGTTATCCTGTTTTAAAACCAGGAGAGTTAGCAGTTCCAGAGCAAGAGCTGAAAATTGTAGAAAAATCAAGTCCAAAAGAACAAGAAGATGAAGAAATAAATATATTTCAAGAAGTTGCAGATGTAATTAAAAATAAAATTACAGAAGATTCTAGTATTAAAAAAATAAATAGTATTTTAATTCGAGATAAAGTGATTGATAAAAAAGGAAAAGTTTTAAGAGAACAAAGAGAAAAAGAACAAGTGATAGTTCCAGAGCAAGAGCCAGACCCGAAAAAAACATTAGAATTATTATCTAATGAAGAACAAGAGAAAATGAATCAGATGTATCAAGAATTTGTTGATCAGGGAAAAACAGAAGCAGACATTGAGAAATTAATTGAAAAAGAAGAAAAAAAGAAAGAATCAGACTTTGAAAAACTAATGCTATTAAATTTGTGTTTAGAAAAAATAAAAGCAGAGAAAAAAGTTGGTGAAGTGTTTGAAGGACTTGAAGAATATAAAAAAACAGATGAAGAAAAAATGATAAAAAGAATTGAAGAAAAAAGCCCTGGTTTATTTAAAAAAACTTATGAAAGCTTTAGAAAAATTAATGCTTACGATTTATTTCTTAAAAATTTAGGTGTTGAAAACAAAGCAATTAAATTTGCAACAAAAGCAATTAATTTAAATACGGTTTTAACATTAGCTGTTGTTGGAATTGGAGTTGGCGTTTTTGCTCCAGGCGCTTTAGCAACTGGAGGACTTTTAATTACAAAACGACTTTTAGCAGGTCTTGGTTCTGCTGGTTTTACACACGATCAATTATCTAATGCAAGAGAAACCTGGAGTAAAACTTTAGGTGAGATTTATTTAAATAATGAGGAATTAGTCCAAGAAAAAGATAATTTAAAAAAAGAACTAGGTGATATTGAAGAACAAACACAAGATAAAAAAATTGGAAGAAAAAAAAGATTTACCAAATTCGTATTAAAAAGAAAAATCAAAAAATTAGAAAAAAGATCAGCTTCTGGCAAAGAAAAATATCTTGATGATCTAGAAAATTCTACTCAAGAAGAAATTAAAGAATCACTTAATTATTTGTACGACCGAAGAGACAAACTTGCAATTTTTCTTGCATCAGACGGTAAAAAATTAGAAGAAAATAAATCTTACTTACGCATTAATCAAAAAATAGAACAATTATTAAAAATAGAAACTGAACAAAGAGTTGAATCCGTAAAAGATTTTTTAAATGATTTATCACAACAAGAAGATCAAAAATGGGAAAAAGCTGTAAAAAAAGAAAAGATAGCTAGGTTTTGGATGAAAACTGGAGCAGTTGCTGTTGGAGCAGCGGTTAGTGGATTATTAATGTATAGAGATGCGCAAGCTGGTAGATTTAAAATTGAAACAAAATCAGATGAGTTAAATGTTGTTACTAGCGCAGCTCCAAAGCCAGAAATTAAAATTCCACCAATTATTGAACCAGAAGTAGAACCAGAAGTAGAAACAGAAAAATTAGTTTTTGAACCAGTTTACGATTTTGAAGAACAATTAAAAGACGCAACAGTTACAAAAGAAAATAATGGAATTATTTCAGTTTTGCAAAAACAACTTTCAGAACATCCAGAAAAATTTGGCTATGATAAATCAAGTGGATTAAGTTCAGAAGATTGGGCAAAAGCAAAAGCAAATAATATTGCGTTTAATAAAAGCTATGGAGAAACTTGGGTTAAAGAACCGGGGAAAGTCGCTTACATTTTAGAAGGTAACGAACAAAATGGATTTGATGTTAAAGAAGTAAGTCCTGAAACAGGAAAAATAATTGGAACATCAGAAACATTTGACACAGGACACGAAATGAAACCAATTGAAAAAGAAATTCCAGTTGAACCTGAAACAACAAAATCAAAAATTGATTACGGGGCAGATGAATCCACAAAATCAGAATTAGAAAAAAAAGCAGAAAAATATGCTTTTTCAGATGAAGGAACAAAAATAAAACCAGAAATTTTAGAAGTACCAATTGAACAAGAAGTTGAAAATGTTCCAGAAAATGTTACAATTTCAGAAGTAAAAGAACCTGAATTAGAAAAAGTTCCAGATGCTACAAAATTCCATTCAGTACCAACTGAAGAAAATATTCAAACTGAAAATCTAGAAGAAATAGAAGTCAAAAAAATTGATTACGGCAAAATTAATAAACTATTTCAAGAGGACAAAATAAAATCTCCAGATGATTTAATTAACGCAGTTAAAGAAATAAAAGGAGTGGAAAAACTTTCTGAAGTTGAGGAAGCAAAATGGCGACAGAGTTTTAAAGGGATACAAGATATTGCAAAAAGTAGTACCGAACTTGATGAAAATTTTACTCCAACTCCAGAAATTGAAAAAACTCCTGAAATACAAACTCCAGAAACTCCAGCTGAAAAAATAAATGTTATTTTAGATTTTGAAACTCCTGATGAAAATAATTTATCTGAAGTGAAAAATATTTTTAAGGATTTTGCTGACAACAAATTACAAATGGGTGACAATAAAAAAATCAGTGCGTTGTTTGCAAATTATATTACTCAAAATCCTGAATTTTTTGAACAAAGTTTTGGCGAACACTCTGCAGTTACAGAACAAGAAATAAATAAAGTTTGGTTTGATTTTTGCGAACATTTAAACAGTAAACAAGTGCCAGACCAGTTTGATATTTGGCAACCACGCGAAACCGCAGACGGTAAAGATTTATTTAATGTTAGAAAAATTGGAGACCAAGGTGTAGTTAAATACGAAATTGACAGCAATGGAAATGGACAGGCAGATTATATTTTAACAGAAGATGAATTAAAAGATAGAATGAATGTAGCGCCAGAAAAACCAGAAGTTCCAATTGAACCAGAAACTGAAGAAATGCCAGATGATGTAAAAATTGAATCAATTGATAAAAATAAATATAAACTAGAAGAATTGCCAGAAAAACCTGAACCAAAGGTTGAGGAAGCAATAAATAAGAATACAGAGGGGGGGGTAGAAATAGATCAAACCCAAAATAAAATAGCACAAGACTTACAAAAAATTTCTGCTTTAGAAAATTCAAAACTTTCATCAGGAGAACAAATAAAAATTATTAATGAACTAGAAGATAAATTTAAAAATAAAGAATTAAAAATACCAAACAATGGTTATCTTATTTATGTAAATAAAAATCCTAACGCGCAATATGCATCTTTAATACATTATGATAAAATCGGCAAACATTTTTCTGTGCTAGGTGTTGATTCAGTGTCAACAGCAAATGCAGAACGCTGGGGTGAAAATGCTGTTACCCCGGAAGGCGTTCATTATGTGAACAGAATTGGTGATGCTGGAACTTGGGGTAAAGCATATGGTAAACACGGTCACGAAGTTTATGATATTTCTAAAGATATTGGACCAGCTTTTCATCCAACAAATGAACCTGAATTACTAGGCAAGCCAGCTTCCCACGGTTGTATTAGAATGTCTGATAAATTTAATGATTTTTTAGATAAACACAATATTTTAAATAATGGAAGTCCTGTTGTAGTAGGAGATTTTTCAACTGAAGATTTGTCAATTCAAGAATCTATAAGAGCAATAGAGCTTCCACAAGATATAGTTAACAATAGTTCAAAAATTAATTTAAAAGTAAAAAATATTATTGAGAAATTATTTTTTGAAAGTGATAATGCAGAAAAAAATATTGTTGATTTGGCGCAAGGCACTGGTTTGCGCGCGCAAGATTTAGAAAATGCTTTTGAAAATCTTTATCAACAAGATATTATAAATAATATTGATAAACTCACTGATGGCACATTAGAACATAATAGGCAACTTATGGCTTTAAACGAGATAGTTAAAATTTTATCTGAAACAAAAGCAACCACTCCAGAAATTAATTCTTTATCAAAATATTTAGAACAAGTCATTGATAAATTAACCAAAAAATAATAAATTTGTTTCTGTAAAATAAAAATATTTATTAAAAGATAAAAAAATAAGGGGCAATCTATAAAAGATTGTCCCTTTTTACTGCTCTTTGTGTTTAAAAAATTTAATTAATTATTTATTTTTGAATTGTTAAATGTGCCCTTTTTGATATTACTCAATAATAACACACTTTAAAAATCTTGTCAAGCCCAGTTATCCACAAGGAGTAATTTTGGCTAAAATTAGATAAATATTAGATAAAAAACTGTTTAAAATAATTTTTTATAAATTTTTAATTTGCAAAAAATACAAAAATTAGATAAAATAAAATTATGAAAAACATTCGTAACTTCTGCATTATTGCTCACATTGATCACGGTAAGTCAACGCTGGCTGACCGTTTTTTAGAATTAACAAACACAGTTGACAAGCGAAAAATGAAAAGTCAAATATTAGATCAAATGGAATTAGAACAGGAAAGAGGAATTACAATAAAATTGCAACCAGTTAGAATGAATTATAAAAATTATATTTTAAATTTAATTGACACACCAGGGCATGTTGATTTTAGCTACGAAGTTTCCAGAAGTTTAGCAGCAGTTGAAGGAGCGATTTTATTAGTTGACGCCAGTCAAGGAATTCAAGCGCAGACTTTGGCAAATTATTATTTAGCAATTGAACAAAAATTAAAAGTTATTCCAGTGATTAATAAAATTGATTTGCCAAACGCAGATGTTAAAAAAACTGAACAAGAATTGGTTGATTTATTGCAAATTGGCTCCACGCAGGAGCATGGAGCCAACATAAATATTTTAAAAGTTTCTGCAAAAACAGGGGAAGGAGTTAAGGAATTATTAAACGAAATTGTGGAAAAAGTTCCAGCGCCAAAAGGTTGGCTCCATCCCTCTTGGGTGGAGCCTATTTGTTGCTTTGAACAAGATGGCTCCACGCAGAGCGATGGAGCCAACTCAAGGGGAGACTCTGTTTTACAAGCTCTTATTTTTGATTCTGTTTACGACGACTACAAAGGTGTGTTGGCTTATGCGCGCTTAAAAAGTGGAGAAGTAAAAGCTGGTGACAAAATTTATTTTATTGGAACGCAAACCAACAGCGAAGTTGTTGAAGTTGGATATTTTAAACCTAATTTAGTTAAGTCAGAAAAATTATTTGCAGGAGAAATTGGATACATTGTAACAGGTTTAAAAAAGTTAAATAGTTGTCAAGTTGGTGACACAATTACAAAAGTGATTAGTGGTCAGGAATTAAAAAATAAATCACTTGCTTTAACGGGTTACCAACCAGCTAAACCAATGGTTTTTGCTGGAATTTTTTGTAAACAAGGTATTGAACCAAAAGAATTGCGCGAGGGTTTGGAAAAAATAAGATTAACTGACGCAGCTCTTTCTTTTGAACCAGAAAACTCGCCAGCTCTTGGTCCAGGATTTCGTTGCGGATTTTTAGGTTTACTGCATTTAGAAATTGTTCAGGAAAGATTAAAACGCGAATACGATTTAGATTTGGTTGTGACTGCGCCCAGTGTGGCTTACAAAGTTAAGCTGGGTTTTAAAACCCAGCCTAACACAAGCTTTATAATTCATTCCCCGCAAGAATTACCTGAGCCACAAAGCATTGAAGAAATTCAAGAACCTTGGGTTAAAATTGATATTATTTCTCCTGAAAATTATTTAGGAAATATAATGAATTTAGTAACTGAAAAAAAAGGAATTTATGTAAACACAAAATATTTATCAAGCGACAGAATTATTTTACATTATGAAATGCCTTTAAGTTCGATTTTAACTGATTTTTATGATAAACTTAAAAGTGTGTCCTCAGGATACGCGTCGCTTAATTATGAATTATTATATTATCGTGTTTGTAGCGTTGAAAGATTAGATATTTTAGTTGCTGATGATTTAGTTGATTCTTTGGCTGTGATTGTTTATAAAGATGAAGCTTACAGAATTGCGAGAAAAATTGTTGACGCGTTAAAAGATGTTTTGCCAAAACAAATGTTTGAAATTAAAATTCAAGCAGTTTTAAATTATCAAGATAGTAATAAAAATAAAGGCGGGAAAATTATTGCTTCTTCAAGAGTCGCGCCTTTTAGAAAAGATGTAACAGCGAAACTTTACGGGGGAGATGTAACTCGCAAACGAAAACTTTTAGAAAAACAAAAAAAAGGAAAAAAGAAAATGAAAGGGTTTGGAAAAGGCAAAGTTGATATTCCAACTGAAGCTTATTTAAGTGTTTTAAAAAGATAAATATGTCACACAAAAAACTTACAAAAATTTTTTGGACAATAATGTCAATTATTATAATTATTTCAATGCTGGCGTGGGTTGCGATGATTTAAGATAAAAAATATGCCTCAAAAAATAACAACACCATTATCAATTTTGATTTTTTTGTATTTAATGATTATTGGGTTTAGTGTTGTGATTTTAGGTTTGTCTGGTGTGGCTGCGTATGATATTAATAATTATTTTAACAACAGACAAGAAATTTCCGCGCACAAAAATTGTAAAAAATATCTTAACAATGGAAATTATGATTTGTACCAGCAGTGTTGTGAGTTGGTGATTAGGAGTTTTGAGTAAAAAAAGAAATTAAGAAATTAAGAGATTAAGAAATTGAGGAATTTATTAAAAAATTTTTTAAAATAAAAAAGACCAGACAAATTCAAAGCAACATTTGAATTTGTCTGGTCATGGTTCGCTCTTTGTCAGAGCCGGCAAAATTTTCGGAAACCTGTCTTGTTTTTTAAAACATTAAAAGACAAAAAAATTATTTCTAAATAAACGGCCGTCTAAATTTAATTTTATTTTATTTTTTTATTTTTTAAAAAAGATTTCCGCCGTTCTTCTTTCTGGATAAGCATAAGACAGGTTTCCGATTTTTTCTCCTAAAAAATTGTAAGGGGTGCGAGTGATATTCTGTAATAATTTGATACTGGTTACCAAATTATTTATTAATCAGTGGTCGACTCTTGTAGCCATTGTATTGATTTGCCTGACAAGTTGACCAACCAACCATTTGTGTTGGTTATCAAAACTCGCACACCCTCTTTTTTAAGTAAGGCTAGGGACATAATCCCATCTTTAACTCCTTTCGGACATACCTTTACTTGTTTTAATTTTCTAATGTTCTGCTTACATTATACACCTTTTAAAAAATCTGTCAAGCGCTAAACTGTGGAAAAGTCGGGAAAATGAGTTATTTTAGCTAAGATTAGGTAAAATAAATAAAAATTAAAAATGATTAAGAAATTCAAATTTGCAGTATTAGTTTTAAATTAGTATTATTATAATAGATCAGATCCTTCACTCCTAACAACTTTAAAAAGTCGTTCCCGCTTTTGCTAAACCTGCCTGCCGGCAAGGCAGGATGACATTATTTATAAACAAATTTATGAAAGATTTATTAATCGTAGAATCACCAACAAAAGCAAAAACAATTACAAAATTCCTTGGAAATAAATTCAAGGTAGTTTCTTCGTTTGGTCACATTAGAGATTTGCCAGTAAAAGAAATGGGAATTGATATTGAACACGATTTTGAACCAAAATATGTTATTCCAGAAAAAGCAAAAACAACAGTAACAATGTTAAAAAAAGAAGCTGAAAAAACAAAAGATATTTATTTTGCGACTGATGCTGATAGGGAAGGTGAAGCAATTGCTTGGCACTTAAATTATATTTTAAATAAAAAAAATAAAACAAAAAAACATAATTTTCATCGTGTTGTTTTTCACGAAATTACTGAAAACGCAATTAATAAATCTTTAGAAAATCCTGGTGAAATTAATTTAAAATTAGTGAACGCGCAACAAGCTCGACGAGTTTTAGATCGTTTAGTTGGTTATGAACTCTCGCCGTTTTTGTGGAAAAAAGTTGCGAAAGGTTTGTCAGCTGGCAGAGTTCAATCAGTTGCTGTGCGTTTAATTGTTGAACGAGAAAGAGAAATTCAGAAATTTAAAAAAGATGAGTACTGGACACTTGAAGCAGAGTTTGTTAGGTTGGGTTTTAAAACCCAACCTAACAAACAAGAATTTTTTATTGCTAATTTGCATTCTGTTGATAATAAAAAATTGCAAAAATTAGATATAAAAAATAAAAAACAAGCAGATGAAATTTTAATAGACTTAGATGGAGCAGAATATAAAGTTGAAGAAATTAAGAAAAAAATTAACAAGCGACAACCTTTTGCTCCGTTCACAACTTCAACTTTACAGCAAGAAGCAAATCGCAAATTAAGTTACTCATCAAAACAAACAATGTTTTTAGCGCAAAGTTTATACGAAGGTGTTGAAATGGGAAAATCTGGCGCAACTGGTTTAATTACTTATATGAGAACTGACTCAGTTAATTTAGCTGATTCATTTTTATCTGACACACAAAATTTTATTAAATCAGAATTTGGAGAAAAATATTCTTTAAGCGCGCCACGAAAATATAAAAGCAAATCAAAAAATGCGCAAGAAGCTCACGAAGCAATTCGTCCAACAGATATTCGTCTTCGTCCAGAAGATGTAAAATCATTTTTAAAAGACAATCAATTTAAACTTTATGATTTAATTTGGAAAAGAACCCTGGCAAGTCAAATGCAAGAAGCAGAATTAGATGCAACAAGTGTTGATATTTTGGCTCAAGCTAAAATTAAAAAATATATTTTTAGAGCTACTGGTTCAATTATTAAATTTGATGGATTTTTAAAAATTTATCCCACAAGCGTGCAAGAAAATATTTTGCCAGATTTGGAAAAAAATGATAAACTTGATTTAGAAAAACTAGAATCAAAACAGCATTTTACCGAACCGCCTGCAAGATTTTCAGAAGCTGGATTAGTTAAAAAAATGGAAGAATTAGGAATTGGGCGACCGTCAACTTACGCTCCAACAATTTCAACAATTGAAAATCGTGGTTACATTCAAAAAGAAAATCGCAGATTAATTCCGCAAGAAATTGCTTTTGTTGTTAGTGATTTGCTAGTAAAACATTTTTCAGAAATTGTGGATTATGAATTTACAGCAAAAATGGAAGATGATTTGGATGAAATTGCAGATGGAAAAATAAAATGGGTTCCAATAATTGAAGAATTTTATATGCCTTTTAAAAAAAATCTTACACAAAAAAATGACGAAGTTAAAAAAGATGATTTGATTGACGACAAAACAGATGAAGTTTGTGAAAAATGCGGTAAACCAATGATTGTAAAAATTGGACGGTACGGAAAATTTTTAGCTTGTTCTGGTTTTCCAAAATGTCGTAACATTAAATCATTAAAAAAAGAAGTTAGTAAAAGTAAAGATGGAGAAGAAAAATCAGATCCCGAGCACTCGGGAGAAGAAAAAAAACCTGATGAAAAAACAGATGAAGTTTGTGAAAAATGCGGTAAACCAATGATGATTAAAAACGGGAAGTTTGGAAAATTTTTAGCTTGTTCTGGTTTTCCAAAATGCAAAAACACAAAGCCAATTGATTTTGGCACTGGTGTAAAATGTCCTGAATGTGGAAAAGGAGAAATGGTTGCCAGACGCACTCGTTCGCGCAGAACTTTTTACGCTTGCAACCGCTACCCTGATTGCAAATTTGCAGTTTGGTCTCAGCCAATTGAAGATCCTGATAAAAAAGGACAAGGTTTAAAATGCGAAAAATGTGGAAGTTTAATGGTTCAAGGCGCAAAAGGGAAAATCAAATGCTCTAAAAAAGAATGTGATTTTGAAAAAGAGTTTGAAGTGGGGGAGAAAGAATAAACAAAATAAAAATTCAGCTTTTAAAAAAACTGAATTTTAGTTATAATTAATTTATGCAATTTATTCTTAATCTTGACTACCAAATTTTTCAAGCTATTAAATACCCAGAATATATTTTTCTAATTTTGTAAAATATGGATAAAAAAATTGAAAAAATCAAAAAGATTGTAAAGAAAAAACTTGCTTTTTGTTCCGCTCATAATTTTGACCATGTCATGAGAGTTTATAATTTAGCTTTATATCTTGCTGAAAATGAAGATGTAGATTTAGATATTATAAAAGTAGCTACATTGCTTCATGATATTGGTGGCGAAAAAGAAATTAATGATCCAACTGGCAAAACAGATCATGCTATTGAAGGCGCTAAGATGGCAGAACCCATTTTGAATAATTTAGGATATTCTAAAAATAAAATTAAGCATATTCAAGATTGCATTGTTTCTCATAGATATAGGAATGAAAATAAACCTCAAACAAAAGAAGCTAAAATTGTTTTTGATGCAGATAAATTAGAAACAGTTGGCGCAATTGGAATTGCACGAGCGTTTGTCTGGACTGGTAGAAATAATGCACACATCTACAAAAAAGTTAATATTGATAAATATGCCAAAGAAAATCTAGGAGGGAAAATTAATGGAAGAATTCAGGATAAAACAAAACATAGTCCTCAGATTAATTGGGAGACAAAAGATAAATATATCTTAAATTATTTGTATACTGAAAAAGCAAAACAAATTGCCAAAGATAGAATGATTTTTTCTGAAAATTTTTTCAAAAGATTAGAAAACGAAATTAAAAATTAAAATTGTGAAATAAAATATAAAATAAAGGCACCAAGTTTAAATTGGTGTTTTTTTGTTAGTATTTTTTTAAAAATTGTGTATAATTAATTTATGAATAATAAGCTGCAAAATTTTATTTTTTATAACACGCTTGACGGAAATATTAATGTTGAGGTATATCTTCACAATGAAATGGTTTGGTTAACTCAAAAGAAAATGGCTGAACTTTTTAATGTAGAAGTGCCAGCAATTAGCAAACATTTGGCTAATATCTTTGAAAGCAACGAATTAGAGGAAAAATCAACTATTTCCATTTTGGAAACAGTTCAAAGTGAGGGAAATAGAAGTATAAAAAGAAAAATTGAATATTATAATCTTGATGCTATTATTGCAGTTGGTTATCGTGTAAATTCAAAACAAGCAACGCAATTTAGAATTTGGGCAACGCGGATTTTAAAAGAATTTATGATTAAGGGGTTTGCTTTGGACGATGAGAGACTAAAACAAGGAAAATTTATTTTTGGGCAGGATTATTTTAAAGAATTACTTGAAAGAATTCGTTCAATTCGAGCAAGTGAAAGAAGAATTTATCAGCAGATTACGGATATTTTTGCAGAATGCAGTATTGATTATAATAAAGATTCTGAAATTACAAAAAATTTTTATGCAATGGTTCAAAATAAATTTCATTTTGCAATTACAGGAAAAACAGCCGCAGAAATTATTTATGACAAAACTGATAAAAATAAGCCATTTATGGGATTGATGACTTGGAAAAATTCTCCAAAAGGAAGAATATTAAAATCAGATGTTGTAATTGCAAAAAATTATTTAGAAGAAAAACAGATTAAAAAATTAGAGCGAACAGTTACAGGTTTTTTTGATTATATTGAAAATATTGTTGAAAATCGCAAGATAATGAGAATGCGAGATTTAGCAAATAGTATTGACAAGTTTTTAAGCTTTAATGAATATAAGATACTTGATGGTAAAGGAAAAATTTCAAATAAAAAAGCTGAAGAAAGAGCAATCGCAGAATATGATGATTTTAATAAAACGCAAAAGATTGATTCTGATTTTGATAAAGAAATAAAGAAATATCTAAAAAATAAATAGAATTTTAGATACTAAAACTAAGCCCAGCTTTTAAAAAAGTTGATTTTTAGTTATAATTAATCCATGCAGCAAATTCTAAATCTAGACTACCAAATTTTTCAAGCTATTAATTCTTTATCAGGCAAGTGGCAGGTTTTGGATTGGTTTGGAATTTTTTGCGCTAAATATTTAATTTTTGTGGTATTTTTAATTTTTGTAATTTGGTGGATTAAAATTACGAAAACAAGAAGCTCTGAAAATTGGCCAATTGAAGGAAAAAGAAAATGGTTAATTTTTGGTAGCGTGACTTTGCCAGCTGTTTTATCATTTTTAGTAAATCAATTATTAGCGTTGATTAAATTTCGGGGCCGTCCATTTTTAAATTTAGATATTAATAAATTAGTTGAACCTTTATCTGAAAAATCTTTTCCTTCTGATCATTCCGCAATAGCATTTGCAATTGCAGTGGCTGTTTATTTTCACAATAAAAAATTAGGAAAAATATTATTAGTACTGGCTTTTTTAATTGCTTTAGGAAGAATTTTTGGTGGTGTGCATTATCCAATTGATGTAATTGGCGGAGCAGTTGTTGGAACTGTTTTGGCTTTTGTGTTTTATAAAATTTATAAAAAAGTAAATAACTAATAATTAATTTTAAAAATAAAAAATAAATTTAAAAATCCTGCAAAACTTTTGCGGATTTTTTATTTTAGAAATGAAACCCATATTTCAATTAATTGATTAATCGAAATATTGAGTTTAAGTTTTTTTATTTGTCAAATTATTTATGATGAATTTTTTGGTGAACTGCTTGCAGTGAATCTGTATGGTGGACTGCTTGCAGTGAACCTTTATGGTGGACTGCTTGCAGTGAACCTTTATGGTTCACTGTGGATAACTAAGTGGTTGTTTTGTTTTTAGTTGTGGTGTATAATTTAGTTAATGTGGTAAGGAGTGGATAAATGTGGGGATAACTTTATAAAAAAGTGGATAAGTTATATTTTTTATGTTTATTGGTGAATACAATCATAATTTAGATAATAAAAACAGATTGGCTTTGCCAAGTAAGTTTCGTTCTGATTTAAAAAGCGGGGCAGTAGTTACTCGTGGGTTAGATAATTGTTTATTTATTTTTACAAAAACAGATTGGCAAAAAATGGTTGATAAAATTACAGAACTTCCAATTGGAAAAGCAGACGCTCGCGGGTTTTCAAGAATAATGTTGGCAGGAGCAATGGATGTTAAACTAGATTCTTTGGGAAGAATTTTACTGCCAGATTATTTAAAAAAATACGCTGGTTTAAAAAAGAAAATTATTGTTGCGGGACTTTACAATCGTTTGGAAATTTGGGACGAACAAAAATGGAATAATTATAAAAAACAAATTGAAAAAAATGCTGGAAAATTAGCAGAGACAATGGGGGAGTTGGGGATTTAAATTCGCTTTCCCGCCTTCGCCCATAACAACTCTACTTGACTACGGCGGGCAAGCTATAAATGTTTTAATAAAAAATATGCTCTCGATTCATCGTTCTGTTTTACTCAAAGAAGTGTTGGAATATTTAAATCCTAAATCTGGAGAAAATTTTATTGATTGTACATTTGGCGGAGGAGGGCACAGTTTGGAAATTTTAAAACGCATTCAACCAAATGGAAAGTTATTAGGAATTGACGCAAATCAAGATATTGAAAAAGAAATTAAGAAATTATCCTCCTTCGCTAAAGCTACGGCGGACAGGAAAATTAAGTGGTTTAAAAATTTTATTTTTGTAAATGATAATTTTAAAAATTTAAAAAATATTGTAAAAAATAATTTTAAAAAAGATTTAAAAGTTGCAGGAATTTTATTAGATTTAGGTTTGTCATCAGATGAATTAGAAAAATCAGGCAGAGGATTTAGTTTTCAAAAAGATGAACCATTAGATATGCGTTTTGATGTGCGACAAGAGAAAACTGCTTCTAATATTCTGAATTTTTATTCTATAAAAAAATTGTATGATGTATTTAAAACTTTTGGCAATTGTTCCTGTGCTAGTCAATTATCTAAAAACATTTTTCAACAGCGTAGATTAAAAAAAATTGAAACAACACAAGATTTAGTAAAATTAATTTTGCAAATTGATTCACACAAAGGAAAATTACATCCTGCAACCAAAATTTTTCAAGCGTTGCGAATTGAAGTTAATGATGAATTAGATAATTTAGTTAAAGTTTTATCGCAAGCAATTGAAATTTTACAACCCGGCGGAAGATTAGTTGTAATTTCATTTCATTCTTTGGAAGACAGGATTGTTAAAAACTTTTTTAGAGAATTAGGTAAATGTGAAAATAAAATTTTAAATATTTTAACAAAAAAACCAGTTGCGCCAAGTTTTGAAGAAATAAAAAATAATCCAAGATCTAGAAGCGCGAAAATGAGAGCGATTGAAAAGATTTAAGAATTTTTTTGTTATTCCGAGCGACTTTTAGGATTGTTAGAAGCGATGGAATCCCGTGGAATAAAAATATTCTACTTCAACGGGATCCCATCGTCCCGACCAATTCCTAAAAATTCTATCGGGACTCGGGATGACATCTCAGAAAAAAGAAAAGCGCGAAACAGAGGAAATCAAATGTCAAAATTTTTCTGTTTTTGCAAAGCAAATAAAAAAAGGCATAATTTAGAAAAAGAAATGGTTTTGGTCAAACCTAGAAAAAACAAAACAAATTTTTGTTACTGTTTGTCAATATTTTTAGTTTGTTTAATTTTTACAACAGGCTTTTTTTGTATTTTTCAAACAACTTCATCAGTAACAGCAGGGATTAAAAATTATTCACAAACAGAAAAGATTAATGAATTAAAATTAGCAAATGAATTATTAAATGAAAAAATTAATTCTTTAGAAAATTTAGATTCAATAAAAAATCGCGCAAAAGAATTAGGTTTAGTTGCTGTTGCGCAAGTTGAATATTTAGAAAATCAAAATAACGAGGTTGCTTTGGTAAAATGATTTTCTTTTGTCATCCTGAAGAAAAAGAATGGCACACGAATTACCAGAATTACCTAAAATTTTCACGAATTAAAATTCTGGTTTATTCTGGTTAAAAAGTAAAATCATTTACTTTTTAACTTTTGGTAATTCGCGTGCTCTATTAATTTTTTTGAAAATAAAAAATCCGACAAAGAAATTAATGAATTTAATTCTCTGAAGGCTTTAAAAATTTGATTTTATGAAGAATCAAAATAATAAATAAATGATTTTTTATTCAAAAAAGAAAACTAAGTCAAATTTAAATTCAAGAATAGCATTTTTAAAAATGTTATTTTTTGTTTTTGCTTTAATAATTATTAGCAGATTATTTTATTTGCAAGTTTTAAAATATGATTATTATAAAACTTTGGCGCAAACGCGACACAGTGAAACACAAGAAATTGTTCCAAATCGTGGCACAATTTTTGTACAAGACACAAAAAATAATAATGCTTTAATTCCAGTTGCGCAAAATCAAGAATTTTATTTATTTTATGGTGTTCCTGCTGTAATTGAGAATGTTACTTCTACAATTGCTCAAATTGAACAGGTTTTGTCATTTACAGATGAAGAACGCTGGCAGATTTTTTTAAGATTAAATAAACCAAATGATCCTGACGAACCAATTAGCAAATATTTAACTTCAAAAGAAAAACAAGCTTTAGAAAAATTAAATATTGTTGGCACTGGATTTAAACCACAAATAAAAAGAGTTTATCCACAAAATAATTTATTTTCACACATTCTTGGTTTTTTAGGTTTTAAAAATAATGAACGCGTTGGTCAGTACGGAATTGAAGAATATTTTGAAAATGAATTAGCTGGAAAATCTCAAACAATTGAATTTGAAAAAGATTCAAAAGGAAGAATAATTGATTTTGAACAAAGTAATCTTGACAAAATTCAAGACGGAGTTGATTTAGTTTTAACAATTGACCCAACAATTCAATTTAAAGTTTGCGCGATTTTAGAAGATTGGCAAAAAAAAATGTTAGCTGAAGACGCGACCGCAATTGTTGTAAATCCAAAAAGTGGTCAGATTTTATCAATGTGCGACAAGCCAGATTTTGATTTGAATAATTATTCGCAAGTTGAAAATATAAATTTTTATTTAAATAAATCAATTAGTCAATCTTACGAACCAGGTTCTGTTTTTAAGGCAATTAGTATGGCAACAGCAATTGATTTGGAAAAAGTTAATCCGCAAACAGAATACGAAGACAAAGGTTTTTTAAAATTTGGTCCAGATACAATTCGCAACGCAAATAATGAAAAATATGGTAAAGTAAATATGACGCAAGTTTTGGATTTTTCAATAAATACTGGAATGGTTTTTGCTACATTAAAAATTGGCACAAATAATTTTAAAAAATATATTGAAAATTTTGGTTTTGGCGCAAAAACTGGAATTCAATTGCCAGTTGAGTCAGCAGGAAATATTTCAAGTTTAAAAAATAAAAGTGATATTTATTTAGCAACTGCGTCTTACGGACAAGGAATTTTAACAACGCCCTTGCAATTAATAATGGCTTACAGTGTGATTGCAAATCAAGGAATTTTAATGCAACCGCAAATTATTTTAGAAAAAAGATTTAAAAATGGAAGTGTTGAAAAATTTTCACCACAACAATCGCGCCGTGTGATTTCTTCAAAAACCGCAAATATTTTAAAAGCAATGTTGGTCTCTGTTGTAAAAAATGGTCACGGGAATCAAGCGCAAGTTGATGGATATTATATTGCTGGTAAAACTGGGACAGCAAATATTGCAAAAGAAAACGGGAAAGGTTACACTGATGAAACAATTCACACTTTTGTTGGTTTTGCGCCAGTTGATGATTCTAAATTTGTAATTTTAGTTAAGTTTTCAAAACCTAAAAATGTTCCTTTTTCTTCTGACTCTGCGGCTCCAGCATTTGCCGAAATTGCTAAATTTCTGCTACAATATTATCAGGTACCACCGGATTTTTAATTTTTAGGATTGGGCAACGAAGGATCTGGTTCTAAAAATGAATTATGAAGAAAGAATTATGATTTACGATTTAAACATATTTATTTTAAAATAAAAAAGCCCCAACTAAAATTAAATTTAGAATTTGGGGCAGAGAAAAAATTATTTAACAATATGAAGTTTGTTGCAGTTGTTGTCTAAAGTTGGTCGGTCTTTTAGGTGTTTGTAATATTTTTTTAACCGTTTACATAATTCTGGTGGAACAGGATTTTGTTTTATAAAATCCAACCCTAATTCAATTAGTGTTGTTGCAGATTCGTAGTCTTTATCTTTTGCTAAAAGATCAGCAGTTTTACAGTAGTAAGAAATTTCTCTTGGATATTTTTTTATCAGACTAATTCCTTCTTGCCAAGTTGTAATTTTTTCTATTTTTTTACAAGGAGTTGAAACATCCTGAATAGAAAACATTGTTTTTTTAATTATTTCCAGTTTGTTGTCGTTTTTAGAATTTTGAGCTAAACAAGCTGAAAAAATTAAAAAAATAATTACAGCAACTGTTAAAACTAATCTCGAATTCATCTTAAGTTCTCCTTAAGTTTAAATTTTTAATTTCAATTAATTAATTTGACTAATCAACTTAAACACTAGCAAATTATAAAAAATATGTCAA
>CAZFWC010000006.1:34231-40069 GCA_964522515.1 uncultured Gammaproteobacteria bacterium
GCAATTACGCAGGCAAAAACTCCAGTGTTTGATTTGCTGTGGAAAAAATATCCACACACAGAATTGTGCGCGTCAGGAAAATGCGTTGGTTTGCCAGAAGAACAAGATGGAAATTCAGAAGCTGGGCATTTAAATTTAGGAGCTGGCAGAATTGTTGGACAAGATACAGTCGCAATTTCGAAAGCAATAAATAGCGGAACATTTTTTAAAAATCCCGCGTTTAAAGAAACAATTTCACACACTAAAAAATACAAAAGCAGTATTCATTTAATTGGTTTGCTTTCAGGTTGGCAGTCAGCGCATTCTGACCCAGATCATATTTTGGCTTTGCTGACTTTTTATCGTCAACAAAAAATTAAAAATGTTTACTTGCATCTTTTTACTGACGGACGGGATTCATTTAAATACGGAGCGAAAAAATTTTTAGAAAAACTAGAAAAAAAAATGCAGAACGGAGAAAAAGTCGCTTCAATTTCTGGTCGTTATTATTCAATGGATAGAAAAAAGAAATGGGACAGAATTGAAAAAGTTTATAATGCTTTAGTTGATGGAAAAGCAAAATATTATTCAAAAGACGCAAAACAAGCAATTCAAAAAGCTTACGATCGCGGAGAAACAGATGAATTTATTTTACCAACTGTAATTGTAAAAAATAATAATATTCCAGTTGCAAAAATTAAAAATAATGATTCAATTGTTTTTTTTAATTTGCGTTCAGATCGCGCGCGCGAATTAACAAAAGCATTTGCGCAAAAAGATTTTAATAAAAAAAATCCTGGTTCGTTTGTTCGCAAAAAGATTTTAAAAAATTTAAATTTTGTGGCAATGACAGATTTTGGTCCAGATTTAGATAGTATTTTGTCAGCTTTTCCGTCTGAAGATATTAAAATGACTTTGCCAATGGTTTTAAAAGATTTGCGTCAATTATATATTTCAGAAAATGAAAAATACGCGCACATTACATATTTTTTTAATGGAGGTTATTCAGATCCTGTTGGAAACGAAGACAGAATTATGATTGCGTCGCCTGATGTTGCGACTTATGATTTAAAACCAGAAATGTCTGTTTTTGAAGTTACTGATGTTGTTTTAAATAAATTAAAAAAGAATAAATATGATTTTATTGTAATTAATTTTGCAAATCCAGATATGGTCGGGCACACTGGAAATTTAGCAGCTGGAATTAAAGCGTGCGAGTCAGTTGACAAATGTCTTGGAAAAATATTAGCTGAAATAAAAAATAAAAAAGGCGCAATAATTATTACTGCGGACCACGGAAATGTTGAAGAAATGATTAATGAAAAAACTGGTGAAGTTGACACTCAGCATTCAAATTTTTTAGTGCCTTTTATAATTATTGATGAACGAGAAAAAAATAAAAATTATAAATTAAAACAAAACGGAGTATTGGGAAATGTTGCTCCTACTGTTTTAGATTTGATGAATAAAGAAAAACCAAAAGAAATGACAGAGAAGTCACTAATAAATTAACCTAACCCTAAAAGGGTCAGGTTAAAAATAAACCCAAGCCCGCTAAAAGCGGACTAGATGAAAAAAATTTTAAATAAGTTTTTAGGTAGCCCTCTTAAGAGGGCTTGAGAAATTAACCTGACCTTTTAGGGCTAGGTGAGAAATAAAATTTTTAAAATATGGAAAATAAAAATATTAATAATTTAGAATTTATTCGACCAAAACCAGTTGTTTTAATTATTCTAGACGGATGGGGAATTGCGCCAGATTCAATTGGAAACGCAATCACTCAGGCAAAAACTGTAAATTTTGATAAATATTGTCAAGAATATTTTTGCGCTTCGTTACAAGCATCTGGCGAAGCAGTTGGTTTGCCTTTTAATGAAATGGGAAATTCAGAAGTTGGGCATTTAAATATTGGGGCAGGAAGAATTATTTATCAAAATTTACAAAAAATAAATAAATCAATTGTTGACAAAGATTTTTTTGAAAATCCGATTTTTATAAATGCGTGCAAAAATGTCAAGAAAAATTTTAGCGCGTTGCATTTGGTTGGTTTGTTGTCAACAGGTGGCGTGCACGCGTCTGTAAATCATTTGTACGCGCTTTTAGAATTAGCGAAAAAACAAGCTGTTGAAAAAGTTTTTATTCACATTATTTTAGATGGTCGTGATATGAATTATAATTCAGGACTTGGATTGCTAAAAGAATTGCAAAACGAAATGAAAAAAAATAATATTGGTGAAATTGCAAGTATTTCTGGTCGTTGGTGGGCAATGGATCGCGACAATCGTTGGGACAGAATTGAAAAAGCGTACAACACAATTGTAAACGGAGAATCAAAAAATAAAAATACAAATCCAATTGATGCAATTGAAAAATCTTATGACACAAAAATTTATGATGAAGAATTTTATCCAACAGTTATTATAAATAATTCTGGCGACCCAATTGCTAAAATACAAAATAATGATTCTGTAATTTTTGCAAATTATCGAGCTGACCGTGGTCGTGAATTAAGCAAAGCTTTTGTTTTGCCAAGTTTTGATAAGTTTGAAAGAAAAAAATATTTAAAAGATTTATATTTTGCTTCAATGACTCAATATGACAAAGATTTGCCAATTGAAGTTGCTTACCCTCCTGAAACAATTAAAAATACTTTAGCGGAAATTTTAAGTAAAAATAATTTAAAACAATTGCATATTGCGGAAACAGAAAAATACGCGCACGTTACTTATTTTTTTAATGGTGGAGTTGAAGAAAAATTTGAACAAGAAGATTGGGTTTTAATTTCATCGCCAGCTGTTGAAGATTATTCGCAAACACCAAAAATGTCAGCTTTCAAAATTAAAGATATTGTTTTAAAAGAATTGTCTGCAAACAAATATGATTTTATTGTAATTAATTTTGCAAATCCAGATATGATTGCGCACACTGGAAATTTGCAAGCTACAATTTCTGCTCTTGAGTTTGTTGACAAATGTTTAAAAGAAATTACGCAATCTGTTTTGTCTTTAGATGGAGTTTGCTTAATAACAGCTGACCACGGAAATGCTGAAGAATTAATTAATTTACAAACTGGAGAAATTGATAAAGAACACTCAACTTCACCAGTGCCGTTTTTAATTGTTGGCAAAGAATATGAAAATGTTGAGCAATCAGGTCAGGAAATTAAATTAGAATTATTAAGTTCGTCTGGTGTTTTAGCAGATATTTCTCCAACGATTTTAAAAATTATGAATATTGAAAAACCAGAAGAAATGAAAGGAAGGAGTTTGGTTTAATTAATTTTATTTTTTTTATTTAATTATTTCTTGAATTTTTTCAATCACTTCTGGAAAGATTTTTTCATTTAATTCTTTTTGTTCTTGACGAGAGAATTTTTTTAAAATAAATTTGCTTGCCCCGTTGTGAAGCTTTATGAGGTCTGTTGGTATTTTTTTTTGTCCCGAGTACTCGGGATTTGAAACGCCAATTCTCATTCTCCAAAAATTATCTGTTCCCAAATGTTGAATAATTGATTTAATTCCATTGTGTCCAGCGCTTGAACCATTTTGTCTTACACGGATTTTGCCAAACGGCAAATCAAATTCATCGTAAATTACAATTATGTTTTTTGTTTCTATTTTATAATAATTAATAATTGTTTTTACTGCTTCACCTGAATTATTCATAAAAGTTTGTGGTTTAAGAAATTCAACTTCTGTGTTATTTATTTTTGACCAAATATATTCTGTTTTTGCTTTTTTACTTTTATTCCATTTTGCTTTTTTACCTAATAATTTTTCAACAACAAAATCTACAGCTAAAAAACCCGCGTTGTGTCTTGTTTTTTTGTATTTTAAACCTGGATTTCCCAAGCCAATTATTAAAAACATATTTGTTTTTCCGTCTTCGCCCCTAAAAAATCCTACTGGACTACGGCGGGTAAACTCTTTGTGTTAAAAATTTAAAAAAACACAGGAGCCTGCCCGCCATAGCTAGAGTTTTTTTAGAGTTGAAGCGAAGGAGGGTTAGGCTTTCCTTGCAACAACTATTTTGATCGGCGTGCTTTTAAAATTAAATTTTTTGCGTAAATTATTTTCTAAATATCGTAAATATGATTCTGGAATTTTTGTAACATTAGTTACATTAATTTCAAAAATTGGTGGGTTTGTGTCTTTTTGAATTGTTTTTGAAATAAAAGCTCGCGTCTTACTTCTTGAACCAAATTTGCGCGGTTGTCGTGGCGGTGGCATTTTTTTCATTAAATATTTTATAAATTCATTTAATTCTTTTTTATCAATTGTTTTGTTTCTTATTTTTTTAATCTCTAGAATTAATTGTAATATTTTATGCGTGTTTTTACCAGAAAGAGCAGAAGTAAAAATAATTGGCGCCCAAGTTAAAAAAGGAAAACGAGAGTGAATATAATCTGTTAATTTTTTGGCGTTGTCTTTATCTGTTTTAAGCAAATCGTATTTATTTGCGACAAAAACAACACTCACGCCTGAATCAATAATTAATCCAGCAAGCTGAGAATCTTGCGCAGATAAATTTTTAGAAATGTCTAAAACAAACAAAGCAATTTCAGATTTTTTTAGAGCTTTAATGCTCATTGAAATTCCAGCGCTTTCTAAAGATTTTGGTTTTACTTTTGATTTTCTGCGAATTCCTGCTGTGTCAACTAATTCAATTAAATTGTTTTTGCTTGTCCCATTTTTGGTGGGGTAATTTAAAATTGTGTCTTGAGGTTCGCGTGTTGTGTGTGGAACAGGGGACACGATTGCTTTTTCTTCATTTAAAATTTGATTTAATAAAGATGATTTTCCAACATTTGGTTTTCCAATAATGCTAACTTTTATTTTCTCACTTATTTTGTCATCCCGAGTTTTAACTTGTTTTTTTTTGCGTAACTTTAATTTTTTAATAATTTCATCTAACAAATCTCCAACTCCAACACCGCTAATTGCAGCAACACCAAATGTTTTTCCTAAACCAAGTTTTTCAAATTCAGTTGTGTTAAAATTTTTTTTAGAATCTACTTTGTTAGCTGATAAAATAAAAGGTTTTTTAGATTTTTTAATTAACTGCGCGATTAATCTGTCATCTTTTAAAATTCCGTCTTTTGCGTCAACTAAAAATAAGATTAAATCTGCTTTTTTTAATATATCTCTAGCCCTCTTTTCCACTTGCACATAAATAGAAGCACTTTGGAGCCTGTCCGCCATAGCTGGCGTTTTTAGAGTTGAAGCGACGGCGGATAGGCGAGTTTCAAAAATTCCTCCTGTGTCAACAACTTCAAATTTTTTTCCGCGCCACTCGCACACGCCAAAATTCAGGTCACGAGTTGTGCCTACGATATTTGAAACTAATGCTTTGCGTTGTTCAATCAATTTATTAAATAAAGTTGATTTTCCAACATTTGTTCTGCCAATTATTGCGACTTGTGGTTTCATTTTTTTCTGGTAGTCATCCTGAGCGACCTTTAGGATTTTTTTAGGAGCCGAAGGATCTGAAATTATTTTTTTAAACCAGAGGTTTCGGAAGGCAAGGGAATTGAACCCTATCCTAAATTAAAAGGACGTCATACTTATCAGGTAGACCTGCTGACCACAGCAGTTTACCTTCCAAGAATAATACCTCTGGCTATTTTATTTTATCATTTTTAATTAAAAAATAAAACAATCTTAAGATTTAGCTTAAGATTGTTTTAGTCCTTAATAAAGAATAGAGTTTGTCTGCCTGATAAGTAATTTAATTATACTACGCTAATTTTTCTTGTCAACCTTAATTATTTTGGCTAAGGTTAGATAAATATTATATTTATCCACAGATTTGATTTGACAAAAATTTTAAAATGATGTATAATTTAATAATTACTTTAAA
>CAZFWC010000007.1:0-32616 GCA_964522515.1 uncultured Gammaproteobacteria bacterium
TAACTAGTGTATATCCGTATTGTTTTCGCATAGACGACCTTTATTTGTGTTTTATACGAATAGTGATATAATTAATTCAAAAATAATCAATAGTTAGTTATCAACAATTTAATTATATTTTATTTCTTATTAATTATATTTTATTTCTTAAAAATATGCAAATTGATTTTAAAAAATATTTAAATCAAACAGAACAAGAATTAAGATTAAGAAATTATAGTTTAAAAACTATAAAAAGTTATTTGGGTTGTTTAAAAGATTATTTTATTTTTTTAACTAATAATTTAAGTTTAAGTGAAAAAAAATTCAAATCAATTGAAAAGATAAAAAAATTTTTACTTATTAAACAAACCAAAGGACAATCACCTCAAACAATAAATCTTTATTTAAACTCAATTAAATTTTTTTATCGCGATATTTTAAAATCGCAGGAAAAAATAGATTTAAAATTTGCTAAGAGAAATAAAAAATTGCCAGTTGTTTTATCACATGATGAAATTAAAAAAATTTTAAATCAAATAAAAAACCAAAAACATAAATTAATGATTGCATTAACTTACGGAGCTGGCTTGAGAATTAGTGAAGTAATAAATTTAAAAGTTCAAGATATTAATCTGGATGAATTAACAATCCACTTAAAACAAGCAAAAGGCAAAAAAGACAGAATAACAATTTTGCCTGAAAAAATAAAAAAAGATTTAGAAAATTTTGTTGCAAATAAAAAAAATAATTATGTTTTTGAAAGTGAACGCAAAGGAAAATTAAGTGAACGGACAGCGCAAAAAGTTTTTGAAAAAGCTTTAAAAAATGCTAAGATAAAAAAACCAGCTACCTTTCATTCTCTACGCCATTCATTTGCTACTCATTTGTTAGAAAATGGAGTAGATGTGCGCTATGTGCAGGAACTCTTAGGGCACGCTAATATTAGAACAACTCAAATTTATACAAAAGTAACTAATCCCAGTTTGAAAAATATTAAAAGTCCGCTATAATTTAAATAGATGAAACTATTATTTTTTACCAGAAAAATAGATTCACAGGATCCACGAGTTGGGTTTGTTTCAGATTGGGTAAATGAGTTGGCGCGTCAGCTTGATTTTTTATATATTTTGGTTTGGCAAAAATCAAAAACAGAAAATTTGCCTGAAAATGTAAAATTAATAGAATTGCCAGAAAATAAATTATTGCGAATTATTGTTTTAAAATTAAAATTATTAAAATATCTGCCAAAAGTTGATGGAGTTTTTACTCATATGATGCCGATTTATCCTGTTTTAGTTGGTTGTTTTACTAAAATTTTTAGAAAAAAATTAATTCATTGGTACACCCACAGTTCAGTTGATTGGCAATTAAAATTAAGCAGATTATTTGTAGATGAATATGTTTCAGCTTCTAAAGAAAGTTTTAAAATGAAAACTAAAAGACCAGTGAATATTTTTGGGCACGGAATTAACATTGATAAAGTCAAAAGTCAAAAGTCAAAAGTCAAAAATTTAAGTCAAAATTCAAAATTTATTATTTTATCTGTTGGACGGATTAGTCCGTCAAAAAATATTGATATTTTAATTAAAATCGCGGAGCAGATTCAGTTGAATGAGCCAGATTTGAGAGATAAATTTTTATTTCAAATTATTGGAGCGCCGGGTTTAATTTCGCAACAAAAATATTATTTAGATTTAATTCAAGAGGTTAAAGAAAAAAAAATAAATTCAGTAGTTGATTTTATTGGAGCTTTGTCGCAAAATGAAATTTTTAAATATTATCAAAATTGTGATTTGTTTATTAATTTGTCAGACACTGGTTCACTTGACAAAGTAATTTTAGAGGCAATGGCAAGTGGAAAAATTGTTTTAACTTCAAATATTGCTTTTAAAAAAATATTGCCTGAACAATTATTTTGTTCATCAAAAGATACAAAATATTTAATTAATAAAATAAAAAATATTTATCAAATGCCAGATGAGGAAAAAAATAAATTGCAAAATAAATTAAGACAAGAAATTATTGAAAATCATAATTTAGAAAATTTAATTAAAAAGATTGTAAAATTATATAATTAAACAGATCCTTTCCCGAGTACTCGGGACTCAGGATGACAATATTTTTTATGAAAATTTGTTTTGTTGCTTACAAATTCGGAACTGAAAAAGAAATAGGCGAACATTTAGGCACTTATCACTATTTTATTGAAATAACTCGTTATTTAGTAAAAGCTGGACACGAGGTTTTTGTAATTTCTCCGTGGATTTCATTTTTTAAAAAAGGAAGCAATGAAGTTGATGGGGTAAAAATTTTGCGATACTTTCCGCCTCTTTGGAATAAAATTTGGTTGTTTCCTTTAAATAAAATTTTAAGATTTTTGTATTTAAAAATTACTCAATTAATGGTTTTAAGTTTTCAAAAAAAATATAAACCAGATGTATTTTTTGTTTGGCAGGCAAGAGAAACCGCGTATGCTTTAGCTAAAATAAAAAATAAATTAAAATCATTATTTATTTTCCGGCAAATCACAACTTGGCAATGGCATTTTAATAGAACTGCGCAGGATATTTTTAATAAGAAAAAATGGTACAAATTTTTTCAAAAAATTAAATTAAATAAATTATTAAATATTTTGTTAGAATTTTTATTAGATAGAAAATCACAAAAGAAATACGCAGATGAGATTTATAAAAAAGCAGATAAAGTAGTTTTTGTAAGTCAAATTGCAGCTAACGAAGCTTTGCAAATGAATTTGCAAAATTCAAAAGTTGAAATTTTACCAGTTTGTATTGATACAAATGAATTTAAACCATTAAATAAAAAACAGGAATTAAAACAAGAATTAAATATAAAAGGAAAAAAAGTGATTATTTTTATTGGAAGAATTAATTTTGCAGAAAAAGGTTTAGGATATTTGCTTAACGCAATTGATAAAATACGCAGTGAAGTTGATAATGTAAATTTGATAATTATTGGCGGGGGAGGCGAAAGTGAAAGAATGTTTAATATGATTAAAGAATTAAAATTAGAAAATAACATTCAAGCAGTTGGCAAAAAACCATTTTCAAGTTTAGTTAAATATTTAAATGCTTCAGATGTTTTTGTAATGCCTTCAGTTTGGCTTGAAACTTTTGGGCAAGTAACTATTGAAGCAATGGCTTGCGGTTTACCAGTTGTTAGTTTTGATGCAGGAGCAAGTCCTTTTATTAATTTAAATGAACAAACAGGAATTGTTGCGCCAAGTAAAAATGTAGACAAATTAGCAAATGGATTAATTAGAATTTTACAAGATGATGGATTGCGTGAAAAGTTTGGTCAATCTGCGCGACAAAGAGTAATTGATAATTATACTTATGAAGTTGTTATTAATAAATTTATAGAAATTATAAAAAATGCAAAATCAAATTAAAACAGTTTTAATAACTGGCGCAAGTTCTGGCATTGGTCAAGCAACTGCTTTTAGATTTGCTAAAGAAAAATATAATTTAATTTTAACTTATAATAAAAACAAACAAGGAGCTGAAGAAACAAAAAATAAATGTAAGGAATTAGGCGCTGATGAAATTTTAATTTTACAGCTTGATTTAAAAAATCAAGACAATATTAAACAGGTTGTTAATGTCACACTTAATAAATATTCTAAAATTGATATTTTAATAAACAATGCTGCCGTGATTAAAATGAATTATTTAAAAAAACAAAGTTTAGCTGATATTGATGAACAAATTCAAACAAATTTAACAGGATTAATCAAGCTGTCTAAATTATTTTTACCACATCTTAAACAGTCTTTAATTAATATTGGCAGTAATCTTAGTACTATTGGTAAAAGCAGAGCAGGAGTTTATTCAGCCACAAAATTTGGAGCGCGCGGTTTTACTAAATCAATAGCTTTAGAAAGAAAGGATTTGCAAGTTCATATTGTTAATCCAAGTTTAACTGCCACTCCAATGGTAAATTATCAAGGAATGAATCCTAAAAAAGTTGCAGAAGTTATTTTTAACACGGCAGTTGGAAATTATAAAAGTAAATCCGGTTCAGATGTGAATGTAAGAGATTATAGATTTGGCAAATTTTTAGCAAAAATAATTATATTTTTAAAAAAGATTAAAAATTTATTTTTATGACAGTTTGTTTTTTTGGAAATTATATTTCAGATTATTCTCGTGTAAGAGTTTTGCGAAAAGGTTTTCAGCAAAATAATTTTGAAGTTTTAGAATGTCACACAAGAAAAAAAGGTTTTAAAAAATATTTAGAGTTGTATAAACAGCATAAAAAAGTTAAAAATAAATATGATATTTTGTTAGTTATGATGGGGGGCCAAACGCTGGTTTGGTTTGCAAAATTAATTTCAAATAAAAAAATTATTTTTGATGCTTTTACTTCTTTGTATTTAACTAATGTTGAGGACAGGAAAATTTGTTCATCAAAAAGTTTTAAAGCCAAATATTACGCGTGGCTTGATAAATCTTCTTGCAAAAAAGCTGATAAAATTTTACTAGACACTCAAGCGCAGATTAATTATTTTGTTGAAAAATATAAATTAAATAAAAATAAATTTATTAGAGTTTTTGTTGGATCAGAGAACGATTGTGGATTAATTAATAAAAATAATAATAAATTTAGTAATAAATTTATTGTTCACTGGCACGGCTACATTGTTCCATTTTATAGTTTAGAAACTATTATTAAATCTGCAAAAATTTTAGAAAAATATAAAGATATTGAATTTCAAATAGTGACTAGATTTAATAGTAAATATGAAAATATAAAAAATTTATCTGAAAAATTAAATTTAAAAAATATTAAATTTTTTCCAGAAACAGATTATCAAGGAGTGTTTAAATTTATTAATCAAGCAGATATTTGTTTAGGAATTTTTGGTGATAATAAAAAAGCGCAAGTTGTAATTCCAAATAAAATTTATGAAGCAGTAGCTTGCGCTAAACCAATTATTACTGTAAATCACAAAGTTTTAAATGAATTATTTATTGAAAATAAAAATATAATTTTAGTTAATTCAAAAGATGAAAAAGATTTAGCAAATAAAATTTTAGAATTAAAAAATAATAAAGAATTAAGAAATAAAATTAGTCAAAATTTATATAAATTATATCAAGAAAAATTAACCCCACAATATATTGTTCAGCAGATAATAAAAATATTTATTTAAATTAATTAAAATAAATATTAAATAATTTATGACTTCCATTGTGAAAAATTATTATGAGCAAAAGCAAGATTACGGAATGAATTCATTACGAAGAAAAAAGATTTTAAGTTTGATTGGAAAGAATTTAAAATATAAAAGAATTTTAGATGTAGGGTGCGCAAGTGGTTATTTATCCAAAGATTTGAAACAAAAAGATAATTATGTTGTTGCAGTAGATATTTCTGAAAACAATATATCTAAAATTGTAAATTATGTTGATCAAGCACTAGTTTTAGATATTGAAAATAATAATTGGCCAGAAGATTTTATTGAAAATAAATTTGATATTATTATTGCAGCTGAAATTATAGAACATATTTTTGATCAGCAAAAATTTTTAGAAAAAATAAAGGTTATTTTGAAAACAAACGGATTTTGTATTATGACTACTCCTAATTTTTTACTTTGGAATAACAGATTAAGGATGTTATTTGGCCAATATGGAGAAAAAGAAATTTTATACGATCAGAGTCATATCCATTTATTAAGTTATGATGGTTTTAAAAAACTGCTAGCAGAGAGTGGCTTTAAAATTATGACCCAAAATAATATTTTGTATCCCAATAAACTAGAAAAAATTAAAAATTTTTTGCCGGCCAATCTATTTGTTTTTCAATCAATTTTTAAGCTAAAATTAAAATAAAAATGAAAATATTATATATTTCTAACTCAAGAATTCCAACAGAAAAAGCTTATGGAATTCAAATTATGAAAATGTGTGAAGCTTTTAGTGTGCAAAATAATGATGTTGAATTAATTTTGCCAACTAGAAAAAGCAAGATATTTAAAAATATAGATGCTTTTGAATTTTATAGCGTAAAACAAAATTTTAAAATTATAAAATTAAAATGTTTTGATCCTAATTTTTTAATCACAAGCATTCAAGGAATTTACATTAAATTTCAAATTTTATTTTTTATTTATAATTTAAAAAAATATTTAAAGAAAAATAAAAATAAAAATTTAATTTTATACACTCGCGACGAATATATTTTACCAATTTTACAAAAATTTTCTAAAAAAGTTGTTTGGGAAGCGCACACTTTACCAAAAAATAAAAGACATTATTTAAAATATTGGGGAAAATGTTTCAGAATAATTACTATTTCTCAAGGTTTAAAAAATGAGCTTGTAAAATTAGGTTTGAATGAAAATAAAATTTTGGTTGCGTCTGATGGGGTTGATTTAGAAAAATTTAAAAATATTAACCACCCCCAACCCTTCCTTGAAAAGGAGGGGAGACAAAGATTAAACTTGCCAGCAGATAAAAAGATAATTTTGTATGCAGGGCATTTATATAATTGGAAAGGCGTGCAAATTTTAGCAGATGCGTCTAAATTTTTAGATAAAAATATTTTAATTGTATTTGTTGGTGGCACAGATTTTGATATTAAAAATTTTAAAAATAAAAATCAAGATCTAATTAAAGAAAATAAAATTTTAATTTTAGGATATAAAAAACCAGAATCAATTCCCAAATATTTAAAATCAGCAGACATTTTAGTTTTACCTAATTCAGCTAAAAATATAAAGTCATCCTGGACTTCACCATTAAAACTTTTTGAATATATGGCTTCAAATGTCCCAATTATTGCTTCTGATTTAGTTTCAATTAAAGAAGTTTTAAATAAAAATAATGCAATTTTTTTTAAACCAGATGATTCAAAAGATTTAGCTGAAAAAATTAAAAATTTATTGCAGAATCAAGATTTAAGTGTTAAGATTTCAACCCAAGCTTTAAAAGATGTTCAGAATTATACTTGGCAGAAAAGAGCGCAAAAAATAATTAATTTTGTAAAATAAATGAAACATTTTAAAAATTTAGAAAAACACATAATAAATTTAAAAAGTAAAAAAATTCTTGATATTGGAAGTGGCAAAGGAGATTTTTTAATTTATTTAACAAAAAATAATTATAGTATTATTGGTTTAGAAAAAAATCTTGATTATATTAAAATTACACAAGAAAAAGCAAAAAAGAATAATTTAAATATTAATTTAGTTCAAGGTGAGGCGGAAAATTTACCTTTTAAAAATAATTATTTTGATTTTATAAATTGCAATGAAATAACAGAACACATAAATAATCCAAAAAAATTATTAGCAGAATGTTGCAGAGTTTTAAAAAACAATGGGCAGATGTATGTAAGTTTTCACAATCGTTTTGGGATTTATGATTTTCATTATCATTTGTGGTTTATTAATTGGCTACCTCGTAAATTAGCTGATAAAATAATAAGAATAATCGGCAAAGAAAAACATTACTCAAAAGCAGGATTTCAAAAATTGTCAGAAATGCATTATTATTTTTATTATCAAATAATTAAATTGCTTAAAAAGTATGATTTTAAAATAGAAGATACTCGTAGAAAAAAAATTAAAAATAAATTTATTTATAGTATTATAAAATATTTTATTTCAACTTATCATTTTATAATTACAAAAAAATAAATGGACAAACAGCTGTTACAAGAAAAACAGTATATCAATTCTTACCATTGGAATATAAAAAAGGATTCTTATAGAGGTAGGGAGTATTTTGGCTATTTGGATTTGGCGATTGAAGTTTCTGGTAATCATAAAAATAAAAAAGTCTTAGATGTTGGTTGCGGTGATGGTTTTTTTGTTAATTATTTAAGCAAAAAAGGTTTTAAAAATGTTGAAGGGTTAGATTATTCAAAACAAGCAATCAAATTAGCGAAGGAAAGACAAATTAATAAATATTTTTTTGTTTACGATTTAACACAAAATAAATTACCAGAAAATAAATACGATATAATTACATTGATAGAAGTTTTGGAGCATATTCAACCATACAAAATTAATATTTTTTTAAAGAATATATTGGGAGGAATTAAAGTTGGCGGCAAATTAATTGTTACTGTTCCGTCGACAAATACAAAATTAATAAACAAACATTTTCAACATTTCAGCGATAAAACTTTGAGACACATATTTAAAAGAAGTAATTTAAAAATAATTAAAATAATAGGGCAAAATGATTTGGTATGGTATAAAAATATTTTATATAAAATTTTACATAATCGTTTGTATAATATCATTAAACTTAGTAATTGGTATAATCAAAATATTTATCCTAAATGGGTGAATAGATCAAAAATAAAATCAGCTGGGAGGTTAATACTATTTGCTGAAAAAAAATAATTATATCATTTTAATTTAGATAGATATAAAATTGCTAAAATTAATCTATATAAAATTCTGGCAAAAATAACACCCCATAAACCAAAATAATAAATAAAAATAAATAATAAAAATATTTGGATTATAGAACTATAAATATTTATTTTGTATAGTTCTTTTTGTTTATGCTGAGATTTTAAGTAGACATCGCCTAAATTTATAAAGGCCAAAAGGACCAAACTTAATCCAAACACCTGACTATAAAAAACACTACCCAAATATTGTGGAAATAATAATTTAAAAATTATAGGTGCTAAAAACCAATATGCTGTGACAATTAAAATTAAAACAATAAAAAATTGCCACATTTTTTTATAAATATTTTTTTTAATTTCCTCACTAGATTTTTCAGCAAATTTTGGTAAAGCTAAAATGCCAACATTCTTAAACACTCCTTTAATTTGTTCGGGCATAGCTACAGCTATAGAATAAATAGCTAACTCTGCTGGACCAACAAAATGCCACGCAAGCAACTTATCAATTTGTGACGCCACTACCCCAATCACACTCATCAAACTCAAATGTTTCCCATAAGAGATCGTGTCAGGATCTTCTTTTTTATTTTCAATATATTTTAAAGATAATTTTAAAAGAATTAATCTTAATAAAGTATAACTTGCTAAATATACAAATAAAATTGCAAATAAATTTTTTGTAAAATAAAGTGTAATAAAAATTGATAAAGAAGCAATTATCTTAATAGATATTCCATATTTTGAAGAAACTTCAAATTTTTTTTTGCCTTGCAATAAAGATCCGTATAATGCAAATGAGTCCATGAAAGGAATAAAAATAGCGGAAATTAAAAAAGCAAACATTAATTCAATATTCCCTTGAAAATAATAATATCCAGATAATCCTAAACTTGTTAAACCACCAAATAAGCCCCAGCGAATTTTTAATTTTAAAGCCGGTAAAAAAGAGCCATCATTTCCTTGCGCAACAGAACGAGTAATCGCAGTTCCCATTCCAGATAAAGTTGGAATTGCTAAAAGTCCAAGTAAAGACAAAATATATTTATAAGTGCCATAAGTTTCTTTTGGCAATAAATTAGCAAAAGCAATTGCTAATAAAAAAACAGACAGAGAAGAAATTATCTGTCCAAATGTTAACCAAAAACCTCCTTTAGCCAAATACACCATATCAGTTTTAGTATATTTTTCAGATTTGCGAAGAAATCTATAAATTTTTTCTTTTATAAACATAAAATATAATTTACTATTTTACTAAGTAACTATTTTACTTAATTTACTGCCCTCCACCTGATAAAACTGTTTTGATAGTTTTCAATAAAATTGAAATATCTAAAATAAATGAACGGTTTTTAATATAATATAAATCATATTGTAATTTTTCCAAAGCGTCTTTTTCACTTGCTCCATAAGGAAAATTAATTTGCGCCCAACCAGTTAAGCCAGGTTTTACAAGTAATCTTTCATTATAATATGGAATTTTCTTTTCCAATTTTTCAATAAATTCCGGGCGTTCTGGTCGCGGACCAATAAAACTCATTTCGCCACGCAAAACATTTATTAATTGCGGAATTTCATCAATTCTGGTTTTACGCATAAATCTGCCACTGCGAGTTATTCTTGGATCATTTTTTATTGCCCATTGTGGTCCATTTATTTCTGCGTTTTTACTCATTGTTCTAATTTTAACAGCTAAAAATTTTTTGCCTCGTTTTCCAGTTCGTTGTTGCGTAAATAAAAAATCTCCAGGACTATTTAATTTAACAATTGCGTAAATAAAAGGTAAAAAAGGTAAAGATAAAATTAACAAAACAATAGAAAATAAAATATCCATAAATCTTTTAACAATTTCAAAAATTATTTTCTGGCTTTCTTTTAAATTTTCCAAAAACCAAATCTGTCCAATTGTATCAACTGGAATTCTGTTTGTAAATTTTTCCACAAAACTTGGCAAATCCCAAAAAGAAATTTTTAATGGGATACATTCGTATAATTTATTTACTAACTCAGGATTTTGATGAGGATTTAAAGCAGTAATAATACTTTTAATTTTTTTAATTTTTACAAGACCAGCAAACGAGTGAGGGGGATTAATAATTTCTATTAAATGCGAATCTTGCGAATAATTATGCAAATTTTGCGAATTATCTGAAATAATCGCTACTACTTTAAATCCAAGTTGAGGTTTTGAATTTATTTCTTTTGCTAATTTTAAAGTTAAATCACTTAATCCAATAATTAAAATATTATTTTGCCAAGGTTTAATTTTAACTAATAAATTAAAAATTTGACGCCAAGCTACAAATAAAACAATTAAAATAATTAACTCTAAAAACAAATTAGTTTTAGGTGCGATTCCTGGTTTTAAAATATAAAAATAAGCAATTGCAATTCCAACGCACCAACCTAATGCTTTGAATAAAGTTGAATAAAAAGTTGTATTATTTTTTGCAATTTGTAAACTATAAATTCCAGAAATATAAAAAATAATTAACCAAATTGCAAAAATTAATGTAAAAGGCAAAAAATGCTGCTGCCATTTTTCTGGGCTTACAGATTCTTGATAACGGATTAATAAAGTCAGCCACAAAGAAAGATAAAGAATTCCAATATCTCCGATAAACAAAATAAAATATTTAATTTTTTGATAAATATTATTCATAAAATTTTATAAAATAATTATTAAAGCTACTTTAATTATACACTTTTGTCAAGATTTCAACAATATGTTATAATTATTTTATGCAAAATCAAAAAATTTCCAAATATTTAAACTGGGCGTTAAAAGGAATTTTGTATTTAATTTTAGTTACTCCGCTTTTGATAAATTCAAAATTTATTTTTCCTTTTATCACTACAAAAACAATGTTTTTTAGAATTGCTGTTGAAATCGCAATTTTAATTTATGTTGCTTTAATAATGATCGCGCCAAAATTTAGACCTAAACTAAATAAACTTTCTTGGGCAATTATTATTTTTGGAGGAATTATTTTACTCACAGGAATTACAGGAGTTGATTTTTATAAAACATTTTGGGGAACAATTGAAAGGGGAGAAGGATTTTTAACAATCGCGCATTTAATTATTTATTTTTTGCTTTTATCGTGGACATTTAAATCTAAAAAAGAAATTTTAAATTATATTACAGTGGCGGTTGGAGTTGGTTTGTTTGTTGATTTGTATGCAATTTTTCAACGCGCGCAAGTGCAAGAATTCTTTTTGTTTGGAAAAATAATTCATTCCGGCGAAGGCAGATTGTCAGCAACAATTGGAAACGCCGCGTTTTTAGGAGCGTTTTCGTTAGCTCAATTTTTTTTAAGTTTATTATTATTTTTAAAAAGAAAACAGTGGTGGTGGAAAATTATTACTGGTTTGGCAATGTTTGTTAATTTGTATGTTTTGTATCAAACACAAACTCGTGGTTCTGCGATTGGATTAATTATTGCTTCAATTTTAACTTGTGTATTTTATTTTGCGAAAAGTCCAGACAAAATAAAAAAGAAAATTGCTGGAATATTTTTATTAATTATTATTTTATTTAGTTCAGCAGTTTGGTTTGGCAAAAATAAAGATTGGGTTCGAAAAAGTCCTACTTTACGCCGTTTAACAAGTATTTCACGAACAGACATTACAACAGAATCTCGTTTATCTGCTTGGGACACTTCTTGGAACGGTTGGAAAGACAGATTTTTTCTAGGTTACGGCTGGGAAAATTATAATATTGCGTTTAATAAATATTTTCCAGCAAATATTTTTAAAGACGCTGGTTCACAGCTTTGGTTTGACAGAGCGCACAACACAATTTTTGATGTAGCGGTCGCGACTGGAATTTTTGGTTTAATTTGTTATTTAATAATTTTTGGATTAGCTCTTTATTATTTATTTAAAAATATTAAAAAAGATTTTGACTTTTCAGTGATTTTAATCGCATTATTAGTAGCGCATTTTTTGCAAAACATTTTTGTGTTTGATGTTTTATCAACTTATATTATTTTATTTTTAGTTTTTGCAAGTGTTGTAATTAATAATTTTGAAAATAATGAAATAGAAAATCAGGAAATTCAACATAAAAAATCTGAATTTAATATCTTAATTTTTGCTATTGTTTTTATTTTAATATTTTTTTCTAATTATATTTTTAACGTAAAACCAATACAAGCAAATATAAAAGGAGTTGAAGCTTTAATTTCAGCAAGAATGAATCAAGAAAATAAAGCAGTTGAAATATTTCAAAACGCAATTAATATGAAAACTTATCAAACTCCAGAATTACGACAAAAGCTTGGGGACAATATTATTTCGTATAATAAAACTCAAAATAATTTAAGCAAAATTGAAGTTCATAATAATTTTAAAATTGCAATTAAAGAATTAGAAAATAATATTAAAGATCACAAATACGATGTGCAAAATTATATGTATTTAGCTGCAATTTTAAATAAAGCCGCGCAGTATGATTTAAATTATTTAAATCAAGTTATTGATTGGTGTGAAAAAGCTTTAGTTTTGTCTCCAACGCGTCCGCAAATTTATTTTGAAATGGGGCAAGCAGAAGCAAGCCGTAAAAATTTTGACAAAGCAATTGAATATTTTGAAAAAGGCGTTGCTTTAAATCCAGACACAATAGAGTCGCATTGGAATTTATTAACAATTTATATAATTGCTGGACAAGATGAAAATGTTGAAAAAGAAAAAAATTTAATGTTGTCTAAAAATTATGATTTTGAAAGTTTGAATAATTTAAATCGTTTGTATAATATTTATTTATCAATTGGAGACAAAAATAAATTAGTTGAAATTTTAGAAAAAATTGTTATTATTGAACCAAACGGAATTAATTACGCGCGTTTAGCAGCTGTTTATAAAGAAATTGGGAATTACATAAAAGCAAAATCCGCTGTTGAAAAAGCTGTTGAACTTGATCCATCGTTGAAAGCAGAAGCAGAAAAATTTATTCAAACTTTATAATAATAAATTAAATAGCACGCGAATTTCCACAATTGCCTAAAATTAACGCGAATTTTTATTCTGGTAAATTTTGGATATTCTGGTAATTCGTGTTCTAAATTAATTTGTAAAAATATAAAATGTTAAATTATAAAAAATCCAAAAAAAAATTACTTTATTACTTTATTACTATATTATTATTTTTAGTTTGTTTTAATTTTGTTAATATAGTAAATGCATCAACACAAAAAAAATTAGCCAATCACAAATCTGGCGAGCTTTTAGTAAAATTAAAAAATAGTTCAGAAATTTATAAATTCAAATTTAATAATGACAAAGAATTAAATAATTTAATTAATTTTTATAATTCTCAACAAGATGTTGAATATTCAGAACCAAATTATATTTACAAAGCTTCAATTGAACCGCTTGACGCGTACTATCCGCAACAACATTATTTACGACAAATAAAAGCACATCAAGCTTGGAACACAACAACTGGAAGTCAAAATATCACAATTGCAATTATTGATTCTGGTGTTGATATTGATCACCCTGATTTAAAAAATAATATTTGGATTAATAAAAATGAAATTCCAAACAATGGAATTGATGATGATGAAAATGGTTTTACAGATGATGTAGAAGGCTGGGATTTTATTGAAAATTCAAATGATCCAAATCCTAAATTAAAAGAAAATTATTCAAAAGTTGCAATTAAACACGGAACAGTTGTTGCTGGAATTGCTGCCGCTCAAAGTGGAAATTATCAAGGAGTAGTTGGAGTAACTTGGAATTCAAAAATAATGTGTTTAAGAGTTTTAGATGCTACTGGAATTGGCGACACTTTAACTGTTGCTCGAGCAATTGACTACGCGCGAGAACAAAAAGCAGATATTATAAATTTAAGTTTTGTTGGGCAAGGAAAAAGTTTAACATTGGAAAAAGCAATTCAACGAGCGCACGACTCAGGAATTTTAATTGTAGCGGCAGGTGGCAACGAAGTTTCATCTGGAATAAATTTAGATAAAACACCAGAGTATCCTGTTTGTCACGACGGACCAAATGGAGAAAACTGGGTGATTGGAGTTGCGTCTGTAAGCAACAATGAAAAACTTGGTAGCTTTTCAAATTTTGGTCAAAAAAATATTGATTTAACAGCGCCTGGTGTAAATTTATTTAGCGCAGTTTATCAAAATGATGATGATTTAAATTTTAAAAAATATTATGAATCAGGTTGGACAGGAACTTCTGTTTCCGCGCCACAAGTTGCAGGAGCAGTTGCTTTAATTAAATCAATTAATCCAGAATTATCTTTACAACAAATTAAAGAAATTTTATTAAGCTCTGCTGATAATATTGACGCAAAAAATGACCCAAAATATAAAAATCTTTTAGGAAAAGGAATTTTAAATGTTCACAAAGCGGTTTTGCAAGCTGTGTATAAAAAACCAGATCAAACTGTTGTTGCAAATAAAATTATTACTTCGCCTGCAAAATTTGGAGGTCCTCACATTCGTATTTTTAAAAAATCAAATTTACAAAATCAATTTTTTGCGTTTGAAGAAAATTTTCAAGGCAGTTTAAGTTTAGCTTCTGGAAATTTAGATTTAGAAAATAACGCAACTGCAGAAATTGTTGTTGGGCTTGGAGCCGGAACTTATCCTTGGGTAAAAATTTTTAATCAAGATAGTAATTTACAAAATCAATTTTTAGCTTATAATGAAAATTTTCGTGGCGGAGTTGAGGTTGCTTTAGGAGATGTGAACGGAAATGGGAATTTAGAAATAATTACAGGAGCTGGAGAAGGGGGTGGTCCGCACATTAGAATATTTGATAAAAACGGAATTTTAATAAATCATTTTTTTGCTTTTGAAAAAAGTAATCGTTCTGGTGTTAAAATTGCTTCAGCAGATGTAAATCAAGATGGGAAAGATGAAATAATTGTTGTAAAAAAATCAGATCCATCTGAAATTAAAATTTTTGATTTAAAAGGAGAATTAGTTAATAAATTTTCAACAAATTTATTTGGAAATATTAGTTTGTCTGCTGGAGATATAAATAAAGACGGGAAAGCTGAAATAATTATTGGCGCTGGAAAGGGGAGTGAGCCGTTTGTAAAAATATTTGATAAAAATGGAAATTTGCAAAATGAATTTTTAGCTTATCATCCAAATTTTCGCGGTGGAGTTTTTGTTTCAATTGGTAACGCTGACGCAGACGGGAATTTGGAAATAATTACAGGAGCTGGTGTTGGCGGAGGTCCACACATTCGTGTTTTTGATAATCAAGGTAATTTAAAATTTCATTTTTTTGCTTACGATGAAAAATTTAGAGGCGGGGTAAGAGTTAGTGTTGAAAAATAAAAATTTGCTAAAATAATTTAAAAGTTTTATAATTAATTTAAATAATTTATATTAGACAGATCCTTCATTCCGACCCAACCCTAATCCCGAGCACTCGGGACTGTCGGAATTCAGGATGACTACAATTATTTTATGAACAAAATCCTACCATCTGGAAAACCAAATATTTTAATTACTGGCGGAGCTGGTTTTATTGGCTCACATTTAGCTGATGCTTTAGTTAAAGAAAATCATATCATTGTGGTTGATAATTTTATTACTGGTTCTGAACAAAATATTAATCATCTTTTACAAAATCCTAATTTTGAATTTATTAAACACGATTTAACAAAACCATTTGATTTGCTTAAATTTCCAGAACTTAAAAAATTTAAAGTTGAGTTGCAAGGTGTTCAGGAAATTTATCATTTAGCTTGTCCAACTTCTCCAAAAGAATATAACAAATATCCAATTGAAACTTTAATGACAAATTCTTATGGAACTTGGAACGCTTTGGAAATTGCAAAACAGTTTCAATCTAAATTTTTATTTTTATCATCTTCTTCAATTTACGGCGACTTAGAATCTGATCAATTAATTAAAGAAGATAATTGGGGGCACACAAATCCAATTGGTCCGCGATCTTGTTACAACGAAGGAAAAAGATTTGCTGAAAGTTTAATAACAAATTACAATAAAAAATTTAGCGTGAACACAAAAATTGCTAGAATATTTAATACTTTTGGTCCACGAATGAAAATTAATGACGCTAGGATGATTCCTGATTTTATTTTGTCTGCGTTAAACAATAAAGACATAATAATTTTCGGTAAAGAAACTGACACAGGAAGTTATTGTTTTATTGAAGATTTAATTGAAGCTTTAATTAGATTAATTAAAAGCGAAACAAATGTTCCTGTTAATTTAGGTAGCGCTGATAAAATTAAATTAGTTGATGTCGCAAAATTAATAATTCAACTTACAAATTCAAAATCTGAAATTAAATTTGAAGATTATCAAGAATATTCTGCAAAACAACAATTAATTCCTGATATTTCTTTAGCAAAACAAGAAATTGATTGGTTTCCAATTGTGTCTTTAGAAGATGGTTTAAAAAAGACAATTAATGATATGAAAGTTAAAATTAGAGAATATAAGGCTTAAAAAATGAATAATTAATAATGAATGGTGAATAATTATTTATTAAAATATTTTAAAATGTTGGCTCCATCCCTCTTGGGTGGAGCCGGTTTGTTGCTTTAGTAAAATTTATTTAGTTGACTTAACAAGATGGCTCCACGCGTGAGCGATGGAGCCAACTCAAAATGGAGCCTTTTTGTCTTTTTTATTTAATCTAATGTTAGCTTAAATATTAACTTATCCACAGTTTCGGGCTTGACAACTTTTTAATAGTGTGTTATATTAATAACAGAATGAGAAGAGAAAAAAATACGCTTTTTAAATTCCTCTTCTTAATTCTGAAAGAACAGGAATCTTTTTATTTCAATTTTTAAATAAGCTGACTGTTTGGTCAACTTCAAGTAAGTTTTATCAAGCAGTCATCTTATTTAAGCATTCAGTTATCAGCGTTTATCAGTTTTAAATCAGTGTTGAATCCGTGTTTTAATTCTTAAACTTCTAGAGAAGAGAGATTAGCAAACTGGCCTTAAAATCTTTTTTATTTGCCAGTCACTGTTAAAATACTTCTCTGGAGATTTAAAAATTTAAATATTTTTCCCACCAATTTGGGGATTAGTTGTAATTATGAAAAAATTAAATTTGGTCTGACTAAATTTTTTCTTAGATTAATTACTTGCCAGTTTATTGCTTTGTCAAATAAAACTGGTAGTTTCTTTCTAGAAACTTTGTGTGGCGTGATTTCTCTAAACACACCACCACCTAATCTCCAGTTTAGTGGGAGGAAATAATTATCAAATATTAGTTAACAAATAACAAACAACAATTAACAATAATTTATTTTTACTTTTCATTTTCTAAATATTTTTTAGAGATTGAAAAGTGGAAAAATAAAAAACAAAAAACTGATTATTAAAAAATCAGTTTAAAAAATATTTTTAGTTTATTAAAATTTAATTCTAAAATTAACTTTAAATTTCTCCAGCTTTTTTAGCGTTTAAAATTTCTTTGTGGATTTGGTTAATAGATTTTCCTTGCCACATTTTTTTAAAATCTTTAAAAGAATTTCCAGAAGAAGATTCTTGCAATCCAGATTTTAAACTTTTTAAAAATTCTTTTGTGTAAAGCTTAGTATTTTTAAAATCTTTAATAATTTTATCAACTGTATTTTGTTTAAATTTTGTTTTAGCCACAGACATAAAATTATTTTTTATTGTTTTTATTATAATTCTATAAAAAATAAAAGTCAAATTTCATTTCCATTTTCCAACTTCTAAATATTTTTTAAAGGTTGAAAAGCGGAAGAGAGAAATTAAAAAAAATTGTGGTAAAAAATCGCAATTTATTGTATAATTTATTGGTGTTAAGATTTTAGCTCGTTGATTTCTTAACACCAAAAAGCTGTTGGTATTAAATTAAAAGATTAATCTTGATGTAAAATCAGGATAAAACAAAAATCTCTCTTCTCGTTCCGCAACACTGCGGAACACTTATCTTTTAACTTAATTTTCTTAATCAAATTAAGAAGCCAACAGCTTTTTGGTTATTTTAGTTTTTTAGCTTGCCTGCCCCTAGTGATTTTTGGTAGTTGGGGTCCTGAGGAGTAGAGATTTTTAGGATTGGGCGACGAAGGATCTAATAAAATATAATTTATAAATTGTCTATATATTGTTATATAGACAATTTATTTTTTTAAAAATTTTATTTTACAATTTAATTATAATAACTCTATTTTTACCATCCAAATCTTTTTTAATTTTAATTTTATAATTTGGCAATTTTTTGTTTATTATTATTTTTAATTTATTTTTTTGACTTGGGTCAATTTCAAGCAAAATGTATTTTGGTTTATTTTTTAATTTACTAATTTGTTTTAATAATTTATTAATAAAAAACAATCCATCTTCACCAGCAAATAAAGCTTTTTGCGGTTCAAAAAATAAATCTTTATCAACTTGTTTTTTATATTTTTCTAAAAGATACGGCAAATTTGCAACTAAAACAGAATAAGAATTATTAAATAATGAATCAGGAATATTTTTTAATAAATCACTTTTAATAAATTTTATTTTGTTATTTACTTTATGTGATTTTGCGTTTTTTTTTGCAATCAGCAAAGCTTTTTTAGAAATGTCAGTTGCAAAACCAGTGATTAGTGAATAGTGATTAGTGATCAGGTTTTTTAAAATAGAAATTAAAACACATCCAGAGCCAGTTCCAATTTCCAAAATTTGAATTTTCTTCCTGGTTTCTGATAACTGATCACAAATCACTGATAAACTTTCTTCAACTAAAATTTCTGTTTCTGGTCTCGGAATTAAAACAGTTTTGTCTACAAAAAAATTTAATTTATAAAATTCTTTGTTTCCAATAATATAAGCTACTGGTTCGTTTTTAACTCTGCGATTAATTATTTTTTTAAACTTATTTTCTTGCATTTTATTTAACTCAAATTCTGGATGAGAATAAATAAAACTTTTATTTTTTTTAATTACAAAACACAACAAAACTTCAGCGTCAAGGTTTGGTATTTTTTTCTTTTGAATTGCCCAATTTAGAATTTGACGAATTTGCATTTTAATATTATAATATAATTATGAATACAATTACACTTCCACTAACTTTAGAACAACTTGCTTTTGCAATTAAACAACTTCCAACAGATGATGTAGACAGGTTAGATTTGTTATTAGATGATAAATTAAAAAAAACAGTACTAAAAAGAAGTAAAACAGCTTATCAAGATTTTAAACAAGGAAACACTTTATCATTAAATCAAATAAAACAAGAATTTAATGTATAAAATAGAATTTTTAAAACCTGTTAGAAAAGATTTAAAAAAGCTCTTGCCCCAAACGCGAGAGTTTATTATTAATAATTCATTATTAAAAATTCAAAATAATCTTTACAATAATACAAAACTTCACGGTGAATTAAAAAATTATTATAAATATTCAACAAATTTTCAAGGAACAACTTACAGAATTATTTATGAAATTTATGAAAATGAAAAAACGATTTTAATTATTGCAATTGGAGCCAGAGAAAGATTTTATGATAGATTATTAAGAAGGTTAAAATAAAATTATACAGTTTTTTTTAATTCCTCAATAATTTTTTGAATTTCACCATTTATTATTGAATTAATATTGTGCCAAGATTTTTTAATTCTGTGATCTGTAATTCTGTCTTGCGGAAAATTATATGTTCGTATTTTTTCAGAACGGTCGCCAGTTCCAACTTGAGATTTACGATCTTTAGCTAATTCTTTTTGTTCTTGTTCTTGCTTTAAAACTAAAAGTCGCGAACGCAAAACCTTCATTGCTTTTTCTTTATTTTGCAACTGCGACCGCTCATCTTGGCACGAAACAATTGTGTTTGTTGGCAAATGAGTAATTCGAACAGCAGAATAAGTTGTGTTTACACTTTGACCTCCGTGTCCGCCAGCGCAAAAAGTATCAATTTTTAAATCTTTTTGTTCAATTTTAAAATCAACTTCTTCAGCTTCTGGCAAAACCGCGACTGTAACAGCAGAAGTGTGAATTCGTCCTTGCTTTTCTGTTTCTGGAACTCGTTGAACACGATGTGTTCCAGATTCAAATTTCATCCAACCAAAAACTTCATTTCCAATAATTTCAAAAATAATTTCTTTAAACCCGCCGATTCCAATTTGGTTGCTAGAAATAATTTTAGTTTTCCAATTCATTTTTTCAGCAAATTTTAAATACATTCTAAATATTTGCGCGCAAAAAAGAGTGGATTCATCGCCACCAGTTCCAGCGCGAATTTCAACAATTGCGTTTTTTTTATCCAAAGGATTTTTAGGTTTTAAATCATTTTCAATCCTCTCTTGTAAATCGTAAATCGTAAATCGTAAATCTTTATTTTCCTCCTCAGCAATTTTTACTAATTCTTTGTCTGAAGTATCTTTAATTATTTTATTATTTTCTTCTAATATTTTTTCTTTTTTTTCTAATTTATTAATTTTTTCAACAACATTTTTTAAATTATTAAATTCTTTTGACAATTCTGTGTATTTTTTTTGATCAGCTAAAATTTCAGAATTTGAAAAATTCTGCTCTAATTTTTTATATTTATCTTGTATTTTTTTAAATTTTTCTTGCATAATTTTTAATCAAATTTAAAATCCTGCCACATTTAAATAATAGCAGGATTTTTTATATAATAAAAGTTATTTTTTATTTTTTTTAATGCGATTTTTTTTATCAGATTTATCAGGTAGTGTTAGAGTTTTATCAGTTTTTTTATCTTTCTTTACAACTTTTTTAGGTTTTAAAATTTCAACATCTTTGTTTTTTTTATTTTTTTGAATTTCGTGTTTAACTTTCTTTCCTTTTCGTTTAGCAGATTCTGTTTCTTTTTTTGCGACACGAGCTCTAAATTTTTCAACTCGTCTTGCAGTGTCAACTAATTTTTGTGTTCCAGTATAAAAAGGGTGACACTTTGAACAAAGCTCAACTTTAATCTCAGCTTGAGTTGAACCAACAGTAAAAGAGTTACCGCACGCGCAGGTAACTTTTGCGTTTGAATAATATTTTGGATGAGTATCTTTTTTCATAAACATACTTTAACACACTTTAAAATTCTTGACAAGTTTTTAAAAAAACATTAAGATTTAATTATAAAATTTAATTAATAAATCACACGCTTTGCGATTAATAAATTTTCCTTTATAAATTAATTTATTAAAATGACCAAAGCGGAGGCTAAAAGGAAATTTATGAAAATCACTGAAAAAGACCTGCTTAAAGCAGGCGTCCATTTTGGACACAAACCATCAAGCTGGCACCCTAGAATGTCAGATTTTATTTTTACGCAAAAAAATAATATTCACATTATTGATTTAACTAAAACTAAAGAAAAATTAGAACAAGCTTTGGAATTTGTTAAAAAAATCACAACTGAAAACAAACAAATTTTATTTGTTGGAACAAAAATTCAAGCAAAAGAAATTATTGAAAAATACGCGCAAGAATGTGAAATGCCTTTTGTAAATCAAAAATGGTTAGGCGGAACTTTAACTAATTTTAAAGTAATTAATGGTTTAGTTCGCAAATTAGAAAAACTTGAAGCTCAAGCTAAACAAGAAGACTACGAACAGAAATACAAGAAAAAAGAAAGACACATTTTTGATGTTGAAATGCGTCGTTTAACAAAAATGATAAAAGGAATTCGTTTAATGAAACAAATTCCAGGAGCGATTTTTATTGCTTCTGCAAGAGAACAAAAAACAGCGATTCGCGAAGCAAATAATAAAAATGTTCCAATTATTGCAATTTGCGACACTAACACTAATCCTTTAAAAGTTACTTACCCAATTCCTGCAAACGACGACGCTGTTAGATCAATTGAATTAATTACAAAATTAATTAGTGATGAAATTAAAAAAAATAAAAATAAAATTAAAGAAGAAAAATAAAATTAATTAATAATAAAAAATTTATGTCAATTTCAAAAGAAGTTATCCAAAAATTAAGACAACAAACTGGCGCTGGAATAATGGATATTAAAAAAGCGTTAGAACAAGCTAATGGTGACGAAATTAAAGCGCTTGAAATTTTACGAAAAATGGGACAAAAATTAGCTGAAAAAAAACAAGCAACAAGAGAAACAAAAGACGGAGTAATTGGAAATTATATTCATTCAAATTTAAAAGTTGCGTCTTTAGTTGTTCTTAGTTGCGAAACAGATTTTGTTGCGAAAAATCAGGAATTTAAAAATCTTGCGCACGATTTAGCAATGCAAGTTGCAGGATTAAATCCAGAATATATTTCTGAAAATGAAATTCCAGCTAAAGTTATTGAAAAAGAAAAAGAAATTTACAAAGCTCAGCCAGAACTTGTTGGAAAACCAGAAAATATTCAAGAAAAAATTATTCAAGGCAAATTAAATAAATTTTATTCTGAAAATTGTTTGCTAAATCAAAAATTTATTAAAGATGATAAAAAAAATATTTCAGATTTAATAAATGACGCTACGGCAAAACTAGGAGAGAAAATAGAAATTAAAAAAATTATAAGATTTAGTTTGTAAATTGAATTTATCCGCCTTCGCCCCTAAAAAATCCTACTGGACTACCGCGCCTGTCCGCCGTAGACCTGCCTTGCTGGCAGGCAGGCTTGGCAAAGGAGGAGATAAATTTTTAGTGCCCCGATTTTACATCGGGGAACCAGAAGCCTGTCCGCTGTAGTCCCGAGTACTCCGGATTAGTGAGCGGAGGCGGAAAAACAAATATGAAAATAATTGAAGTTCAATTTGCGCCATTAAATAAAACTTATTGGTTTAATCCAGAAAATCACGAATTAAAAGACAATGATTTTGTTGTTGTAAAAACTGAACTTGGAACAGAGCTTGGTAAAATTGTTGATTTTAAAAATATTGATGATGAAAAAAATAAAAGAGAAATCAAACCAATTTTACGCAAAGCAAATTTATCAGATATTGAAAAAGTTGCTGAAAAAAATAAAAATAAAGAAAAAGATTTAAAAGAATGTTGCAAATTAATTGAAAGACACAAATTAGAAATGAAAATTATTGATTTGCATTATTCTTTTGACGGAGGAAGATTAACTTTTTATTTTACAGCAAATAAAAGAATAGATTTTAGAGATTTAGTAAAAGATTTAACTCACAAATTTCAAAGGTCAATTCGTTTGCACCAAATTGGCGCGCGTGATGAAGCAAAAACACTTGGTGAAATTGGTCCTTGCGGAAAAATTTTATGCTGTAAAAAAACATTAAATAAAATTGAACAAATAACTTCTGAATTTATTGAAGAACAAAATATTTCTCATCGAGGAAACAGTCGTTTACTTGGTATTTGTGGGAGATTTAAATGTTGTTTAAAATATGAATATGAAATGTATAAAGATTTAAATAAAAATTTACCAAAAATTGGAGATTCAATAAAAACAGAAAAAGGCAAGGGAAAAGTTGTTAAATTAAATACGCTTAAACAAAGTGTGAGTGTAAAACTTGAAAGTGACAACAAAACTATTTTGGAAATAAAAATTTAAATAAAAAATAAATTAATTTTTTATGTTTATTAAAAAAATTGGCATTGATCTGGGAACAACTTACACTTTGGTTTATTTACCCGGAAAAGGAATTGTAATTAATGAGCCATCAGTAGTGGCTTCGTCTGTTGTTGATAAAAAAATTTTAGCAGTTGGAGACGATGCAAAAGAAATGATTGGGAGAACACCTGACACAATTGTTGCTTTGCGTCCGTTAAAAGACGGCGTGATTGCTGATTACAAAACAACAGAAGCAATGATTCGATATTATGTAAATAAAGCAGTTGGAGGAATTAGATTTTTCAGGCCTGAAGTAATGGTTGCTGTTCCTGCTGGAATTACATCAACTGAAAAAAGAGCGGTAATTGACGCAACAATGTCAGCTGGAGCAAAAGCAGCTTATATTATTCACGAACCAACAGCAGCCGCAATTGGCGCAAATATTCCAATTGGATCTGCGTCAGGTCATATGATTGTTGATATGGGAGGAGGCACTTCTGAAGTTGCTGTAATTTCTTTAGGCGGAATTGTTGCAAATACTTCAGTAAGAATTGGCGGAAATAAATTAGATTCAGCAATTCAAGAATTTGTTAGACGAAGATACAATTTAGCAATTGGCGAACGAACAGCTGAAGAAACAAAAATTGAAATTGGTTCAGCAATGTTTTTAGAAAATCCTTTGAAAAGAGATATTAAAGGACGCGATTTAGTTACTGGTTTGCCAAAAGTTATTGAAATTACTTCTGATGATGTAACTGAAGCAATTAAAGATCAGCTTGAGGGAATTGTTAGCGCGGTTAAAGATGTGTTGCATAAAACTCCTCCAGAACTTTCTGCTGATGTAATGGATAAAGGAATGGTTTTGTCTGGCGGAACTTCTTTACTTAGAAATATGGATAAACTTTTGTCGCAAGCCACAGGAGTACCAGCTTTTGTTGCGGACGAAGCTTTGCTTTGTGTTGCAAAAGGAACTGGAATTGCTTTGGATAATTTAGATTCGTATAAAAGAAGTATTTTAGCTACTAAATAAATTTTTCCAAGCATGTCTTGAGGAGAATTTTGACAAAGTCAAAATTACGACGAAGGATCCCGAAGTTTGCAAACAATACTTTATCTTTAGATAAAATTTTATTTTAAAAACAACTGGATCCTTCACTTCTAACAACTCTAAAAACCGTTCAGGACAGGCTTAATATTTATGAAAACCTTAATTATTCACGACAGATCTCAATTTCGTGGCGGAGCAGAACGGTTAGTTTTAATTTTAGCAAAAGAGTTAAACGCAGATTTGCTAACTGAATTTTGGATTGACAAAGAAACTTTTGACAAATCTGAAGCGCCAAATAAATTATTTATTTTAGACAAAGGGGATCCAAATTTAATTGTTTGGCGATATTTTCGCGCGCAATTAAATTTTTTATTTAAAACAAGAAAAATTATTCGTCAGTATGATTTAATTATTTTTTCTGGAAATAATTGTCTATCAGCTTCAATTCATCTTAAAAAAAATCAAAAATATTTTTTATACTGTCATTCCCCGGTGCGACATGTTTTTGATTTATTTAAAAAATTTAAAAAAGAACAAAAAAAATTATGGAAAAAAATAATTTATTATAATATTGGGGCTTGGGGAATTAGAATAATTTATTGGCTTGGATTATTAAAATTTAAAACAGTAATTGCAAATTCAAAAAATGTGCAAAATAGATTATTAAAATATTGCAAAAAAAAATCACAAGTTATTTGGCCGCCAATTCAAACGCAAAAATTTAAATGGATTTCGCAAAAAGATTATTATTTATCTTTTGGCAGAGTTGATAAATTAAAAAGAGTTGGAGATATTGTTCGCGCGTTTCAACAAATGCCTGATAAAAAATTAATTGTTTCATCTGGAGGCGATGATTTAGAAAATATTAAAAAATTAGCAGAAGATTATAATAATATTCAAGTTTTAGGATGGGTAAGTGATGAAAAATTAAAAAATTTAGTTGGAAATTGTATTTGTTCAATTTATTTGCCAATTAATGAAGACGCTGGAATGGCGCCGTTAGAATCTAATTCAGCTGGAAAACCAGTGATTGTAAATTATGATGGTGGTTTTAAAGAAATTATTAAAGACGAAATTAATGGAAAATTTATTTCAAAAAATTACACAATTGAAGATATAAAAAAAGCAGTCATCCGTATGACTGCTGAATGCGCAATTTTAATGCGTGAGAATTGTGAAAATCAAGCTTTAAAATTTAGTCAAGAAATTTTTGTTAAAAAGATTAAAAAAGTTATTGAAAATTTATGAATAAAAAAATTACAATTGGAATTGACGCGTCGCGCTCAATTGATTCTATTCAAAAAACAGGGGTAGAATTTGTAAGTGATGAATTATTAAAACAATTTATTAATTTTAAAAAAGAAATTATTAAATATATTTTTTATACACCTGAATATATATCTTGGCTTCCTCGAGAAAGCCAGAAAGTTTTGAATTGGCCATTTAGATTTTTGTGGACGCAAATTAGATTAAGTTTAGAAATGCTAATTCAAAAACCAGATATTTATTTTTCACCTGTTCACACTTTACCGTATTTTTGTCCAAAAAAAACTTTTAAAATAATTCACGATGTTGCGTTTAAAAAAAATAAAAAATTATATAATTTTAAAAATAGAATTTTATTAAATTTTGATTTGTGTCGCGCAATTAAAAAATGTGAAAAAATATTTGTTCCAACACAGCAAGTTAAAAATGATTTATTAAAATTTACAAAAATATCTGAAAATAAAATTATTGTAATTCCACACGGATACACTAAAAAAACATCCGCCTTCGCCCCTAAAAAATCCTACTGGACTACGGCGGACAGGCAAAAACACAAAAACACAAAAACGCTTTTTCATAAAAAGAAACAAATTTTATATATTGGACGCATTGAAGAAAAGAAAAATATTTTAAATTTAATTAAAGCATTTGAAATTTTTAATAAAAAATATCCAGACTATAAATTAATTTTAGCAGGAAAAATTGATCAAAAATATTTTGATAAAAATATCAAATATCAAATATTAAAAATTAAAAACAAAATATTTTTTTTAGGATATGTTTCTGAAGAAAAAAAATATAAATTATTATCAGAATCAGTTTGTTTGGCTTTTGTTCCTTTTGAAGAAGGTTTTGGCATCCCTATTTTAGAAGCTTTTGATTTTAATTTACCTGTTGTGTGTTCTGATATTCCTGTTTTGCAAGAAGTTGGGGGAGAGGCTTGTATTTTTGTAAACTCAAGTTCGCCACAAGAAATCAGTGGAAAAATAGAAAAAATAATTTCAGACAAAAATTTAAAAAATAATTTAATTCAAAAAGGTGAACAGCAATTAGAGAAATTTAGCTGGAAAAAAGCAGGAGAAAAATATTTGCAAGAGATTTTAAAATAATTTTTTAAATCCACACACCGATACATCGATACATCGATTTATAGGTTCAGAATTTGATAAATTCAAAATCACAAAAAAACTTTGCAGAAAAAATAAAATGTGATAAAATAAATTTATGAAAAAAACTATTATACTTTTATTTATCATAATACTTTTTGTTGTTGCGATTTTTGGCATTATTTTTAGTTATCAAATTTCAGTAAAAACAAATTTTATTGGAGAAAAAGAATTTGTAATTGAAAAAGGCGAAACAGTATTTGAAATTAGTCAAAAACTTTTTGATCAAAAAATTATTAAATCAAAATTTGCTTTTGAAAGTTATTTATATTTTAGAAAATTAGAAAAATCAGTTCAAGCTGGGAATTATATTTTAACTCCAATGAATATTGCTGATTTAACAAATATATTTATTGCTGGAAAAGTTGATAATGAAACAACTTTAAAATTTATTGAAGGATGGACAACAAAAGAAATAGCTGACCAACTTGTTAAACAAAAGATAATTTCTAATTCTCAAAATTTTTTAAACACAGCAAGAATTGAAAATTATCAATCCGATTTTGATTTTTTAGAAAATTTAAACACAGCTTCTTTGGAAGGATTTTTATTTCCAGACACTTACCAAATTTATAAAAACGCTGAGGTTGATGATATTATTATTAAAATGTTAAATAATTTTGATGATAAACTATCGTCTGCTTTGCTAACTGAAATTCGCGCTCAAGGAAAAACTTTATATGATGTTTTAAAAATAGCCTCAATAATTGAAGCTGAAGTTCAAATAGACGATGACAGAAAAATTGTGTCTGGGATTTTATGGAAAAGATTAGAAAATAATATGTTGTTGCAAGTTGATTCTAGTTTAAAATATATAATTGGAAAAAATAATAATAATGCTTTAACTTTTGAAGAATTAAAAATTGATTCACCTTACAACACTTACAAATACAAGGGTTTGTCTCCAACTCCAATTTGTAATCCAGGAGAATCTGCAATTCGTTCTGCAATTTATCCAAAAAATTCTGATTTTTGGTTTTATCTTTCTGATAAACAAGGCAAAACTCATTTTGCAGAAACAGGAGAACAGCATCAAGAAAATGTGGAGAAGTATTTGCAGTAACTATTTTTTAAAGTAATCATCCTGAACGACCTTTAAGATTTTTTTAGGAGTGAAGCCTGCCTGCCGGCAAGGCAGGGATCTGTTTTAAAAAAATGAATTATGAATTATGAATTAGGAATTAGGAATTGTTTATTTAAAATTTAAAGATAAAAAAGGTCGACTTTTATCTTTAAAAATAAAAAATTAAATTATAAAAATATGGAAACATTTGAGATCGTCAGTTTGCCGAATAAAATACTAAATCAAAAAGAAATTGATGTCCTGAAAAATAAAACAAACGAAGAATTAAGAAAAGAAGATATATTTAAAAAATGGATCTGGTTAGAAAAAGGGATTCGCGAAACGCGTAGACAGGCATCGAAATATAGAAATGAATTTTTTACATATTTGGAAAAACATCACTAAGACTTTTTTAAAGAATAAAATAATTTGCTAAAAATATTAATTATTTTTCTGTATTCGCCAAGAATCTATTTGATTTATCCTGATTTTGTTTTATTAAAAATTAATGAAATCGGGATTAATTTAAATTTGACACAATTTTAAACTTTTGTTAAAATAAAAATAATAATTTAAAAACACCACAGACCACAGGCAAAAAATAAGTCCTGTGCAGGAAAAATGCTAATTTTAGTATATTTTAATTCTGTGGTAAAACACCAGAGATTTTTTATTTTTTATAAATATCCTTAATTTCTAATTTCTTAATTTCTAAAACTTTATGCCAAAAACAAAACAACAAAAACAATTAATATTTAAAGGTCTAAAAGAAAAAATCAAAAATTCTAATTCTCTTGTTATTTCAGTTTTTGAAAAATTATCAGTTAATGCAGATCAAACTTTAAGAAAAGATTTGCGCAAAGAAAATGTTAAATACGAAGTTGCAAAAAAAACATTGCTTGTTAAAGCTTTTGCAGAAAATAAAGTTAAAGGTTTGCCTGAAAATGAACTTTTGGGAAATGTTTCAATGACAACTTCAGAAGATGAAGTATTGGGCGCAAAAATTTTATCAAAATTTGCAAAAGACAAAAATGATTTTAAAATTATTGGCGGAATTTTAAATAAAGTTTGGGTTGACGCAAATAAAATTGCGGAAATTGCAAAACTGCCTACAAAAACAGAATTAATTTATAAAACTGTGAGCGTAATCAAAGCTCCTTTAAGTGGTTTTCTAAATGTTTTGTCTGGAAATGTTAGAGGATTAGTAAATGTTTTAAACGAAATTAAAAATAAATAATTTTGTCATCCCGAGTCTTGATAGGATTTTTTAGGAAAGGGTCAAGGCGATGTCTGCCCACCTAGTAATCTTTGGCAGGCGGAGGATCCCATCGCTCCTAAAAAAACTTTAGAGGTCGCTCGGGATGACAACATAAAAATATGTCAGAAGAAAAAAAACAATCCACCTCTGCCAAGCCTGCCTGCCGGCAAGGCAGGGCTACGGCGGACAAGCAAGAAACAAATATTTCAGAAGATAAAAAAGAAGTAGTTGTTCCTGAAAAATTTAAATCAATTGTTAAAGAAATTGAAAAAATGTCAGTTCTTGATCTTTCAGAATTAGTTAAAATTTTGGAAGACAAATTTGGTGTTTCATCTGTTGCGCCAATGATGATGGGAGTAGCGCCTGGAGCTGGTGACAAAGAAGAAGTTGCTGAAGAAAAATCAGAATTTAATGTTGAATTAACTTCAATGGGTGACAACAAAATTAATGTGATTAAAGCTGTTCGTGAAATTACTGAAGTTGGTTTAAAAGACGCAAAAGATTTAGTTGAAAGCGCTCCTGCAATTATTAAAGAAAATGTTAAAAAAGAGCAAGCAGAAGAAATGAAAAAGAAAATTGAAGAAGCTGGAGGTAGTGTGACTTTAAAATAAATTTTATCCGAATTTTTAAAAATCACCTATTTAAAATGGTGATTTTTGTTTTTTAATATTTTTTATTTTATTTAATTTTTATTTTATTCAACCTTAATCTCAATCTGATAAATTTTATTTTCAATATTAAAGAAAGCTAAATCTTCACTATTATTAATTAATAAATTATCAGCGTCTTTTATTTTTTCATTTAAAAATTGCTGGTGCGCAACTCCGTCTTTATCAATTTGCAAAATACGCGAATTAATTTTATCTAAAATATATAAGTAATTCCAATCTTGTTCAGTGTAAAATTTTAAATCAACTCCTAATTTTTCATCAAGTTTGCTTAAAATAAATTCTTCTTGTTCACCTTTAAATAATTTTACAATTTCATTATTATTTATCAACCAAATATTTCCATCAATTATCATTTGTTGAGCTTGGCTTAAAAGCTCTTTATTTTTTTGTGTCCAAACAGTAATATTTGGATTTGCGCTTGTTGGTTGCGAAATTTTATAAATCGCGCCAATTGTTTTATCTAAATAATAAATTCTATCACCATAAGCAACAATATTATTTATTTTATTTTCTTTGTCTAAACTAATATTTAATAATTCATTTTCATTATCGTGTCTAAAATAAATTTGATTTAAATTATCTAAAATTAAAAATCCTTTTTCTTCCCAATCTGAAATGCTTTTTGCGTTTAAATCAGAATATAATTCTGTAATTGATTCGTCTGTTGTTGAAATTTTATAAACTTTATTTTCATTAATTAAAGCATAAATAAAGTCACCTTTTTTAATAATTTGATTTATTAAACCAATTGATTCTAAATTAGCAATTTCTGCAATTTCAACTTCATAAATATTATTAATTTTATTTATTAATTTTGTTATTTTTATTTTTTGTTCATCAGATTTGATTTTCCACTCTTCTTTGTCAGCTGGCAAACCTGTTAGCAATTCAAAAGCTTGATTTAAAAGAGTAGTTGCTTTTTCATCATCTTGATAAATTAAAGCTGCTTCAGCTTCATCTTTTTTATTATTAACTTCAATTAAAATATTTTCATAATTAGCAATTTTGTTTTTGTAATTTTTATGAAAATGCAAATAAATTAAACTGCTTGCAAAAATAATTACTAATATAATAATTATTGTCACTAAATTAAATTTTGATTTTGATTTTTTTGGTTTCTCAAAATTCGTTTCTTTTTTAGTTGGTTTAATGTTTAACTTTGAATCTTCTTGTTTAGATTCACTTTTAGTTTTATCTGATTTTGAAAAAATATTTTTTACCCTGTCAAATAATTCCGAGTAGCTCGGAATTCCAGCTTTGCTGGATTTTACAGGGTGAACTTCTAAATCAGGTTTTCTAAATTTAAATATTTTCTTTTTATTTTTTAATATTTTTAAATTACTTTTTTCCTTGCTTGATTTTTTTAATTTAAAACTCAATACTTTTTTTATTTTTTTTAAACTTGGAGCAAAAGAAGATTTTAAAGTTCTGCCTGTTCGTTGTTCTAAGTTTTCAAGTTGTTGCATTGATTGTTCAGATCCGTAAAGATCTTTTAAATATTTTTGAGTTTGTTCATCTGGCAATTCTGTTTTACAAATTTCTTGTTCGTATTTAATAACTAGTGATAAAATGTGAGGAATTTTAACATTTTCTTTGAGTAAATTTTTAAATTGTTCAACAGATTTTTCAGCTTTTAATTTGCTTGTTACTTCGCGAATTTTTTCCAAAGAAAAAAAGTCAAACAACGCGTAATTTGATAAAACTAAAATATCATTAAATTTAATTTCGCCAGTTGTTAATTGAGAAAAGAAATTTGTAAATGAAGATTCTTCTAACGACGAATCTAAAATTTGTGTTGTTTTTTTGTTGCGAACTAAATATCCTGAAAATTGTCCAAAACTAGACAGCACTAAAAAATCATCTTTAAAAACACCAATTAAAATGTTAACTTTTTTAAACCAAATTTCTGGTTTTTGCAAAATTTCTACTAAATTTAAATTTAAATTTTGACAAGTTGTTTCTAAAGAACTTTCTACGCTTGGAACAGGCGAGGAATAATAATCATTTTGAACCAAATCAATAATTTGTTTTATTTTTTCTTTAATTCCTTTTTCTCTGGAATTAATTTCTACTAATAAAAATAATTGTCCTAAATTAGATTTTTCAACTAAATCTTTGCGCGCGACAAAAATTTCCAAAATTGAATTTGGTTTTTCAGGAGATAAAATTAATTTTCCAATTTGTTGGTTCATAAATATTTTTTAGTCAGACTTGTCATCCCGAGTTTTGATAGGATTTTTGTGGTTGGCTCCATCCCTCTTGGGTGGAGCCATTTTGTTCAGTCTAATTTTAATGTTAATAACTTTTT